>NZ_VPFK02000010.1:0-116334 GCF_008634075.2 Saccharibacillus sp. WB 17
ACCCTCTCAGGTCGGCTACGCATCGTCGCCTTGGTGAGCCGTTACCCCACCAACTAGCTAATGCGCCGCAGGCCCATCTCTCAGTGACAGCTTGCGCCGTCTTTCCTCATCTCTCCATGCGGAGAAATGATGTATCCGGTATTAGCATCCGTTTCCGGAAGTTATCCCAGACTGAAAGGCAGGTTGCCTACGTGTTACTCACCCGTCCGCCGCTAATTATCAGAGAAGCAAGCTTCTCATCTAATCCGCTCGACTTGCATGTATTAGGCATGCCGCCAGCGTTCGTCCTGAGCCAGGATCAAACTCTCCATTAAGTTGCGAACACTTTCGCAACCGCGACTTCAAAGCCGGAACCCTTAGGGCCAAGGCTTNCGTGTTACTCGGTCTTACTCGTGTGCCCCGCTCGCTTGTTTCGCTCGCAGCAGCAACTCTTATATATTAGCATGTCCGTTTCCGTTTTGCAAGCCTTTTTTGAAATCTTTTTTTCAACTTCTTGCGAAGCGTCTATTTCGATTTCATCTTTGTCCTGCTCACTTGTTCGAACCGCTCGGTCACTCTCTCAAGGCCGTTCCTAGAATATATCACGCCCACAAACAGATAGCAAGCCTTTTTTTAGAGACATTTTGATAATCATTGAAAAAGAGCCCCGTTTCTCTGAGGCTCTTGATTTTTCCTACTAATATAGAGTCTATATCGCCTTATAGCACTTCCATGATGAACAGCTTGCGGTCCTGCATCAGATTAACGATCTCTCCGTTGATCGATACCATGGGACGGGTCGGCTGATGCGCGTCGGCATAGACGATCTCGCCTGTCTTACGGTTGCTCAGCTTCACGCGGGTTCCCAGAGACAGCTGCGTCGTCTGTTTGATCAGCGTGCGTACGATTGCCGGGTCGAGCTTGCCGAACGAATCTTTCTCGAGCTGTTCCAGCACGAGATAAGGCGAAGTCGCGCCGCGATAGCCGCTGTCCAGCGTCATGGCGTGGAAGATGTCCGCTACGGCCACGATCTTCGAATAGAGATGCAGCTTCTCGCCGGTCGAAGCCAACGGATAGCCGCTGCCGTCGATCCGTTCATGGTGCTGAAGCGCCGCGAGCAGAACACCTTCCTGCAAAGCCGTCGCATTTTTGAGAATCTGGTAGCCGTAGGTCGTATGATTGTTCATCTCGACTTTTTCTTCGGCATTCAGCGGAGTCGGCTTGTGCAGGACCATCGGCGAAATCTTGACTTTGCCCAGATCGTGCAGCAGTCCGGCCAGAGCGACCTGGATCCAGTTCTTCTGCGGAACGTCCAACCAGCGTGCCAACATATAGGAAGTCAACGCGCACAGAACGGCATGATGATACATATAGTCGTGCTTGTCCGGCATACGCGGGGTAAAGCCCAAAATCCGGTATCCCTGAATCTGATCGATCAGCTTCTCCAGTTGGGCGCGCCACTGGAAGATCGGGATCTCCATCGCCAGTACGGAAGGAAAACCGGTCTTGATAAGGGCTACCATCTGGTCGTATTCTTCCATAAAGCTGCGTTCCCTGCGATTCGGGCCCGAACGAGCCGCGTCGGTGCCCGGCGATGCGGATTCTTTGCCGTCGGGTTCCGTTCCTTTTTTGTCGCTGTCTCCGGCTTCGCCCTGAATCTCGACTTCATCGATCATGAAAGCCTGCAAAATCTCCAAATCTTTTGGAAGAAGGATCCTGCCTTTTTGAAACAGCAGATTCCCTTTATCGGTATAAACGTTAACGGCTATTTTAACTCCCGCTTCCAGCTCGTTCACGGGTACCCTTACCATGGCATACATCTCCTCTATTGCGGTCGATCGCTTGTCCAATCCGGCCGTTCTTGCTCCCGCTTGCTTACCATCTCGATTATATGCCGTGATACCAAGAGCAACAATACCAAAAATATCCGAAATCGGTTTTGGGTACGCTCTTTTAAAGAAAAGCGGATTTTCACGCAAAAAAGGGAAGTCCCGCAGGACCTCCCTCTTTTCAAGCAGCCGGTTCATCCTTATTCGGAAGCTTCCGGATCGGTATTCAGCATGTCCAGCATAGCCTTGGCTTCGACATCCGCCACAACCGTACCGGCCTGCTCTTCGGACAATTCGCCTTCGCCCAGTTCGTCTTCGTCCGGCTCGTCGCTCTTGTCGATCCGGCAGACCGTAGCTACCGCATCTTCGTCGCGAGTATGAATCAGCCTTACGCCCTGCGCATAGCGGCCCATTGAGGAGACGCCGTCCATGCTCGTACGGATCAGCGTGCCGCTCGTCGTAATGATCATCAAGTCTTCTTCGGATTTGACGACTTTGAGACTTGCTACCGGACCGTTTTTCTCCGTGACGTTGATCGTCTTGATCCCTTTGCCGCCGCGGGTCTGAATCCGGTATTCGCCGATCGGCGTGCGCTTGCCGTAGCCTTTGCTCGTCACGATCAGCACTTCGCGGTCCATCTTGACGACGTCCATGCCGATGACCGTATCGTCGTCTTCGAGCGAGATGCCTTTGACGCCCGTAGCGCCGCGGCCCATAGACCGGACATTGCTCTCCTTGAAGCGGATCGACAAGCCCGAAGCGGTACCCATGATGATCTCCTGCTCGCCGTCGGTCAGCTTGGCTCCGATCAGCGAATCGTCGTCACGCAGCGTAATCGCGATCAGACCGCCTTTGCGGATATTGCCGTAGTCGGTCAGAGGCGTCTTCTTCACGATGCCCCGGCCCGTCGCGAAGAACAGGAATCGGTCTTCCTTGAACTCGTGCACCGGAATGACGGCGTTGATCGACTCGCCCTGCTCGATCTGGATCAGGTTGATGATCGGCGTTCCCCGTGCCGTGCGGCTAAGTTCCGGAATCTCGTACGCCTTGAGCCGGTACACTTTGCCCCGGTCCGTGAAGAACAGCAGATGATTGTGGGAATTGGTCGCGAACAGATGCTCGACGAAGTCCTCGTCTTTGGTTCCCATGCCCATTACGCCGCGTCCGCCCCGTTTCTGGCTGCGGTACGTCGTTGCCGGCAGACGCTTGATATAGCCGGTATGCGAAATGGTGATGACCACTTCTTCCTGCGGAATCAGGTCTTCGTCCAGAATGCTGTCTTCGCCGACCGTGATCTCGGTACGCCGCTTGTCCGCGAAACGTTCCTTGATCTCGTTCAGCTCGTCGCTGATAATCTGCACGAGCAGCGTCTCGTCCGCCAGAATCGCGCGGAATTCGCTGATCCGTTCCAGCAGTTCGTTGTACTCGCCTTCGATCTTCTCGCGTTCGAGTCCGGTCAGGCGCTGCAGACGCATATCGAGAATGGCCTGCGTCTGTTCCTGGCTGAGCGAGTAGCGCTCCGTCAGCTGCTCGCGCGCGGCGTCCGCCGTTTGCGAACCGCGGATCAGTGCGATGACTTCGTCCAGATGATCCAGCGCGATGCGCAGACCTTCGAGGATATGGGCGCGCGCTTCCGCTTTTTTGAGATCGAACTCGGTGCGGCGTCGCACGACGATTTTCTGGTGCTCCAGGTAGTGATACAGCACGTCCCGCAGATTGAGAATCTTCGGCTCGTTGTTGACGATCGCCAGCATGTTCACGCCGAACGTCGACTGCATCGCCGTATGGCGGTACAGATTGTTCAGCACGACGCTAGGGTTCACGTCGCGGCGCAGTTCGACCACGATCCGCATACCGTTGCGGTCGGACTCGTCGCGCAGGTCGGTGATGCCGTCGATCCGCTTCTCGCGTACCAATTCGGCGATCTTCTCGACCAGCCGCGCTTTGTTGACCTGGTACGGGATCTCGGTCACGATAATCCGCGCCTTGTTCCCGAATTCTTCGATTTCCGCTTTGGCTCGCATCGTGATGGAGCCGCGGCCCGTCTGATACGCCTGGCGAATGCCCGAGCGTCCGAGAATGTAGCCGGACGTCGGGAAGTCCGGTCCCTGGATATATTCCATCAGATCCATCGGCGTCAGATCCGGGTTCTCGATCAGCGCCTGAACGCCGTCGATGACTTCGCCGAGGTTGTGCGGCGGGATGTTGGTCGCCATGCCGACCGCGATGCCCGACACGCCGTTGACGAGCAGGTTCGGATAACGTGCCGGCAGCACGACCGGTTCATGCTCTTCGCCGTCGTAGTTCGGCTGGAAATCGATCGTTTCTTTGTTGATGTCGCGCAGCATTTCCATCGCGATCTTCGAAAGACGGGCTTCCGTATACCGCATCGCTGCGGCGCCGTCGCCGTCGACGGAACCGAAGTTCCCGTGTCCGTTGACGAGCATGTAGCGCATCGAGAAGTCCTGCGCCATACGGACCATCGTCTCGTATACCGCGGTATCTCCGTGCGGGTGATATTTACCGATAACTTCGCCGACGATTCTCGCCGACTTCTTGAACGGCTTGTCCGGCGACATGCCGAGTTCGGACATCGCATAGAGAACCCGTCTGTGGACCGGCTTCAATCCGTCCCGGACGTCCGGCAGCGCGCGGCTGACGATGATGCTCATTGCGTAATCCATAAAGGACTCGCGCATTTCTACGCCGATATCCCGATCTATGACCTGCGATCTTTGTTCTTCCGCCATGACTGCCTCCTTCTATTTGGACACGGGTTCGGGCCTGCCTGTTTCCGGGGAAAAAGCGGTTCGAATCCCGTACCGTTGGTGCCTGCATAATCACGTGGGGTCCTGCTTTTACGGCTGCTTTTGTATTTGAAAATAAAGCCTTGAAATCATCTTGCAAACGCCGGAATATGCGGCTTCCACATCCTTATTATTATACCATTAATCCGGCCGGATGTCCGTAATTTATGACGGAAAAGCGGTGCCAAAAAAACGTTTATTGCGCATTTTCAACCGTTTTGCATATAAAAAAAGAAGAGACGCCCCTGCGGGCCGCCTCTTCTTTGCCCTCTCCCCGAAAAGGGGGAAATCCGGCGTTAAATATCCAGATTCGTCACGTAGCGGGCATGCTCCTGAATGAAATCGCGGCGAGGTTCGACGTTGTCGCCCATAAGCGTGTCGAACAGCGTATCGGCCAGCATGGCGTCGCCGATCGAGACCTGCATCATGGTCCGGCTTTCCGGGTCCATCGTCGTCTCCCACAGCTGTCCGGCATTCATCTCGCCCAGACCTTTGTAGCGCTGCACGTTGACTTTGACGCCCGGGCCGAAGCTTGCGATGATCTCGTCGCGTTCTTTCTCCGAGTTCGCGTAGACGACCGTTTTGTTGCGCTCGATCTTGAACAGCGGCGGCTGCGCGATGTAGACGTAGCCGGCTTCGATGATCGGGCGCAGGTAGCGGTAGAAGAACGTCAGCAGCAGCGTGCGAATATGCGCGCCGTCGACGTCGGCGTCGGTCATGATGACGACTTTGTGGTAGCGGGCTTTGGCGATATCGAAGTCTTCGCCGATACCGGTACCGATCGCCGTGATGATCGCGCGAATCTCCAGGTTGGAGAGAATCCGGTCCAATCTGGCTTTTTCCACGTTCAGGATCTTGCCGCGAATCGGCAGGATCGCCTGGAAGTGCCGGTCGCGGCCCTGTTTGGCCGAGCCGCCGGCGGAGTCGCCTTCGACGATGTACACTTCGCTGATCGAAGCGTCCTTCGACGAGCAGTCGGCCAGTTTGCCCGGCAGGGCGCTGACTTCGAGCACGCTTTTGCGCCGCGTCAATTCGCGGGCTTTGCGCGCCGCTTCGCGGGCTCTCGACGCCTGAAGCGCTTTGTCGAGAATGCGCCGCGCCGCGGACGGATTCTCGTTCAGGAAGTCGGTCAGCTTCTCCGAGAAGAGCGATTCGACGATGCCCCGAACTTCGCTGTTGCCGAGCTTGGTCTTCGTCTGTCCTTCGAACTGCGGCTCGGGAATCTTGACGGAGATGATCGCCGTCAGACCTTCGCGCACGTCGTCGCCGGTCAGGTTGCTGTTCGCGTCCTTGATCACGCCGGCTTTGCGCGCGTAATCGTTGATGATGCGCGTCAGCGCGCTCTTGAAGCCGGATTCGTGCGTACCGCCTTCGTGCGTGTGGATGTTGTTCGCGAACGAATAAATGTTCTCGGCATAGCCGTCGTTATACTGAATCGCGATTTCGACCGCGATCATGTCGCGCGAACCTTCGACGTAGATCGGGTTTTCCTGGATCACGATTTTGTTCTGGTTGAGGAATTGGACGTATTCGCCGATGCCGCCTTCGTAGTGGAACGAAGCGTTCTCGCCTGTCCGCTCGTCGAGCAGCGAGATCATGATCCCTTTGTTCAGGAACGCCAGCTCGCGAATTCTTGTCAGCAGCGTGTTGTAGTCGTATACGACCGTCTCGGTGAAGATCTGCGGATCGGGCTGGAACGTCGTCTTCGTGCCCGTCTCGCCTTCTTCCTCCACCTCGCCGATGACGCGCAGGTCGTACTGCGGAGCGCCGTAACGGTATTCCTGCTCGTAGATTTTGCCGTCGCGCTTAACCTGAACGACGATTTTCTCGGACAGCGCGTTGACGACCGAGACGCCGACGCCGTGCAGGCCGCCGGACACTTTATATCCGCCGCCGCCGAATTTGCCGCCCGCGTGCAGGACGGTCATGACGACTTCGAGCGCCGGACGTTTCATTTTGGGATGTTCGCCGACCGGGATGCCCCGGCCGTTGTCGATGACGGTTACGCTGTTGTTCTCGTGCACGATGACCTGAATATGGTCGCAGTGGCCGGCGAGCGCTTCGTCGATACTGTTGTCCACGACTTCCCATACGAGATGGTGAAGACCTCTGGCGCTCGTCGAACCGATATACATACCCGGACGCTTGCGCACCGCTTCCAGTCCTTCAAGGACCTGTATCTGACTGGCATCATACGATTGTTGATCCATTGACATGCTTCGTTCACCCACTCCTATAGTTTTCGAAATTGTGAGAAAAGAATACGAAACGCCCGCTCCCGCAGCCTGTAGAAGCTGCAGCGGGAAGGGCGGCGTATAGGTAAAAAAGTTAAAACCCGATGCTGTATGCCGGCGATTGCCGGTGTCACATGCCTGCGCCGAACGTGGTGGAGCGCTTCTTCAGCGTCGCGGAAGAAATAGGCGAATAGTAGACGACGGACTTCGTAACGACGATGGACTTCGCTTCTTCCTCGCCGATCGCTTCCACCTTTTTGCTTTCTTTGGCGGCGGTCACGAACTGCTTGGAGATGCGCGAAGACTTTTCGATGGACACGTCGAAAATGGCGATCAGTTCCGAAGAACGGATAATTTTTTCTCCGCCGAGATGAATATACATAAAAATTCGAAGCCTCCTCGAGGAACTTCTTCAGGATTCGACGATCCCTTCGCTCACCTGATAAATATGCGCGCCCTGCAATTTCTCCGCATGGATCGTCTCGATCCCGGTCGCGGTAATAAAAGTCTGCACCCGACTCTGGAACGTCTCGATCAGTTGGGTCTGCCGATACGGATCGAGCTCCGACAGCACGTCGTCGAGCAGCAGAATGGGATATTCGCCGATTTCTTCATGGATAAGTTCGATCTCCGCCAGCTTCAGCGAGAGCGCGGTCGTGCGCTGCTGGCCCTGGGAGCCGAAATTGTGCACTTCTTTTTCGTTGATAAAAAAGGTCAGGTCGTCCCGATGGGGTCCGGCAAGGGTCGTCCCCCTGCGGATTTCCTGTTCGCGCACTTGTGATAATTTTATCATAAATTGTTCCAATAAGACAGCTTCATCTTCCTCTTCGACCTCGCCGAACGAAGGCATGTAACGCAGCAGAAGCTGTTCCTTCCCGCCGGTTATCCCCTTGTGGATATCTTCCGCCCAGATTTGCAGCTTGCGGATAAATCGCTTGCGCCGGCGCACGATACTGGCTCCGTGCGTGGCGAGCTGCTCGTTCCAGATGTCGAGCATAACCGGGTCCGGCGTCTTGCCGTAGGACTGCTTGAGCATATTGTTGCGCTGCAGCAGCACTTTTTGATACTGCTGCAGGTGGAACAGGTAGCTCGGCTGCACCTGCCCGATCTCCATGTCGAGAAAACGTCTGCGGATGCCCGGCGTTCCCTTGACGATCTCCAGGTCTTCCGGAGCGAACATGACGACGTTCAGCGTCCCGATAAAATCGCTCAGCTTGCGCTGTTCCAGCCCGTTGATCTTCGCTTTTTTGCCTTTGGGCGACAGCGACAATTCCAGATGGACGTTCCCGTACTTTTTCTCCACGTGGCAGCCCGCGTACGCGGAATCTTCGCCGAAAGCGATCAGTTCGCGATCTTTGGCGGTGCGGTGCGATTTGGTCAGCGCCAACACGAACAGCGACTCCAGCAGATTCGTTTTGCCCTGCGCGTTGCGACCGATCATCAGGTTGACGCTTCCGAAGTTTTCCAGTTTCAGTTCGTCGTAGTTGCGGTAATTTTTGAGTGCGATGTCTCTAACTTGCACGTGGTTTCGATGCCTCCTGTGCGCCGCCGCAAAATGAAGACGGGGCCGCATTTGCACGTCGCAAAGCCGCCCCGTCTGCTGTGGATAGTGGATAACCCGCCCTTTGCGGATCTTGTACGCTGCTTGTGGATAACGGCTGCGGAGCGAAAGCGTCAGCCTTCCCGGACGACCTTGAAGGAGTCTTCCCCGTCCACTTCGACCGTGTCTCCCGGATAGAGCTTGCGTCCGCGGCGTTCTTCGTTTTCCCCGTTGACCTTGATCAGGCCTTCGGCAATCAGTATTTTGGCGCTGCCTCCGGTGGAGATGCAGTCGGCCAGCTTGAGAAAGGTGTCGAGCTTGATATATTCCGTGCGAATCGAAACTTCATTCATCATTTTGCCTTCCTTTCGGGGTTGTGTCAAAAAGAAAAGGCGGGAAGGCTGCGGGAAAGTTCCGTTACGATCGCTTGTTCACTGGAACTTCCCCTCCGCCTGCTGCCTTTTCTTCGGAATCGGATTTGTGTTCAAAAACCAAAAAATCTAGTTGGTCGTCCGGTAAGGGAGGATGATATACAGACTGTTGCTGTCGTCCGTCGGCTCGATGATGATCGGGCTCATGACGCCGGTGAACCGGATCGTCAGCTGTTCGCTTTCGATGACTTTGAGCACGTCGAGCATGTATTTCGAGTTGAACGACAGACGAAGCTGCTCGCCTTCGAATTCCGCCAACTGGATTTCTTCCTGCACGCGCCCGAGTTCCGTCGAGCTGGACGAAATTTCGATGCCGCCCGCTTCGAGCGTCTGCATGCGCACGATGTTCGTTTTTTCTTCGCGGGACAGCAGGTAGGCGCGGTCGATCGACTCGCTCAGGTTTTTCGTGTCGAGCAGCAGCCGCGTCTTGTGGCTCGAAGGGATGATCTTCGACGTGTCCGGATACAGCCCGTCGAGAATGCGCGAGTAGAACAGGACGCGATCGACTTTGAACAGCACCTGGTTGTCGGCGACGACAATGTCCACAAGCGTGTTCTGGTCGGGAATGATCTTGCTCAGTTCGTTCAGCGTTTTGCCGGAAATGACAACGTTGTTGAATTCCAGGTCTTCGGTGCCTTCCAGGCGTACGGTTCGCGTCGCCAGACGGTGACGGTCCGTCGCCACGAATTTGAGCTGCCCTTCTTTGAGGCTCCACATGACGCCTGTCAGAATCGGAGTCGTCTCCTGGGTCGAAATCGAGAACACCGTTTGACGAATCATATGCCGCAGCAGATCGCCGGGTACGGACAAGACCCGATTTTCTTCGATGCTCGGCAGAACCGGGAATTCTTCCGGGTCCAGACCTACGAGTTGAATATCCGTCGCGCCCGCGCGGATAAAGGTCTGGAATCCGCTGCCCACTTCCATCTCGATCTCCGAGGTCGGCAGCTTTTTGATGATCTCCACGAAAAATTTGGCCGGGAGCACAACGCTGCCGACTTTCTCTACCGCGACGACGGTTTTGTTGTCCTGCTCGGCCGGAATAAACGATTGGATCGAAATGTCCGTATCGCTTGCGGTCAGGGTCACGCCGTGATAAGCCACGTCGAATTTGATCCCTCCGAGAATCGGAATGGTCGTCCGGCTGGAAATGGCTTTGGATACATGTTGAATGGCGTCGCTGAGGTGGGATTTGGAAATGCTGATCTTCATCTCGTCACTCCTGTAATAGATAATATATTCTTTAAGATCTTTATAGTAAAAGTAGTAGGGGCACTGGATATGTGGATAACCTCATAAAAAGCCCGAAAAACATAACAAACTAAGCCTATCCACATGTGTATAAGTTGTGCATAGGCTTTTTGCTTATTCAGGACGGATTTTTGATTTTTTCCGTAAGGCTGTGGACAACTTTGGACAGCTCCTGGTCGATCTTCAACGACCGGGAGATTTTTTCGTGCGCGTGGATAACCGTCGTATGGTCGCGTCCGCCGAAAGCTTCGCCGATTTTGGGCAGCGAGTAATCGGTCAGCTCGCGCGACAGATACATGGCCACCTGGCGGGGAAACGCGATCGCCTTCGTCCGTTTTCTCGCTTTGAAGTCTTCCATCTTCAAGTTGTAATACTCGCCGACCCGCTGCTGGATATCCTGGATCGTGATGATCCGCGGCCGGCTGGAAGGAATGATATCCTTGAGCGCTTCGGCTGCCAGATGCGCGGTTACGTCCTGGTTCGTCAGCGACGAATAGGCGACCACGCGGATCAGCGCGCCTTCGAGTTCACGGATGTTCGTGTCGATCTGATTCGCGATGTACATCATCGCTTCGTTCGGGACATCCAACTTTTCCGCCCGTGCCTTTTTGCGCAAAATCGCGATCCGCGTCTCCAAATCCGGCGGCTGGATGTCGGTGATCAACCCCCACTCGAACCTCGAACGCAGACGTTCTTCCAGCGTCGGAATCTCTTTGGGAGGCCGGTCGCTGGAAATGATAATTTGTTTGCTCTCCTCGTGCAGCGCGTTGAACGTATGGAAAAACTCTTCCTGCGTCGACTCTTTGCCGGCGATGAACTGGATGTCGTCGATCAGCAGGATGTCGATATTCCGGTACTTGTTCCGGAAACTTTCCCCGCGGTTGTCGCGAATCGAGTTGATGAACTCGTTCGTGAATTTCTCCGAAGAGATGTACACGACGCGGCTGCTCGGATTGTGCTGCAAAATGTAATGGCCGATCGCATGCATCAAGTGCGTTTTCCCCAGGCCGACTCCCCCATACAAAAACAGAGGATTATAGGCTTTTGCCGGCGCCTCGGCGACGGCGAGCGACGCGGCATGGGCAAAGCGGTTGCCCGAGCCGATCACGAACGTATCGAACGTATATTTCGGATTGAGCATGTTCGTATTCGCCTCGACGCTGACCTGAACGGGCGTCGGCGGCGGCGAAGATTGCCTTTGCAGCAACTCTTCCTCATGTCCGGGTTCTTCGATGACGAACTTGACGGTCACGCTGCGTCCGAGCACGTCGAACGCGACCTGCGCCACCAATTTCGTATATCGGCTTTCCAGCCACTCTACGGCAAACGTTGTCGGGGCCGAGACGGTCAGCGCGCCCTGGGTCAGTTGAATCACTTCCGTTGCTTTGAACCAGGTGTCGAAGCTGGGTTTGCTCAGCTTGGTCTGGATGATCGATAGAATTTGTTGCCACAATTGAGCGGTATGGCTGTCCACAAACTGTCACTCCTTTGAAATCGTACGATGTGGCTTGAGCCGGAGCACCCGCCGAAATTTTTCGGAAATTTGGAAAGCCGAGAGAGGGTTATCCCCACTATCAAGAATAATGGGAACAAAAAAAGAAGGATAAATTGAACTTGTGCACAACCTTATCCACAGACTGTTGATAATATAGAGGCTAAAACCGGATATTCACACCGAAAAGTAATCTAATCATAGCAAAAGAAGCCGCCTATTTCAACGTTTCTCGTTATATTATCCACAATACCAATACCTTGTGCATAATAGATATCCACACCACAAGATATTGTTCATAACGTGTTCAGAAGCGAACTGTTAATAAATCGGCGGACGAAAATTATGCACAGGCCAAAAGGCAATATGGTGGAAAAGTGCATTACGCAAAAACGTTGTTTTGGACGGCAGCCCTTTGCCAGCTTGAAACGCCGATTGTGGATAACTTTCAAAGCGCTGCGGATGGCCGAGCAAGCAGGCACGCAAGTCGAAAAATCGAAAAGGCCGGGACAAAAGAGGGAGAGCAGGGAAACCCGAATTGAAGAAGGACGGAATACGAGGGAGAGGAAGAAGAAGCGTGGGAAGACCGCAGCCGCCGAGCGAAAAAGCGGAGAGGGAATCGGAAGAGGGTACAGGCATGCAGCGGAGGCGTGAAAAAGAGGGAGGATCGGCCGGAGAAGGTTGCGGGCGCGAGGAGCAGGAAAAGGCAGCGGGGCATGGCAAGGCGAAAAAGGGAGCAGCCACGAAAAAGCCTTGAACAGGCGCAGCCGATCGCGTCCGAACCTTTTTTTCCAGCCGCTCAAAAGAGGGAGAAGAAAGCGTTCCGGCCGGCCGCGAAATTTACCCTTCCTTATATAGAACCTTTTCGGCCCTTTTTTCGACAGGAAAAAGAGAAGACGATCGCAAGAACTTTGCTTGACTTTGCTGGAAACGCATGATTAAATGATAAAAGGCATGTTCTGCGAGAAGAAGAACGAATGTGTGAAACTATATTGGTTTAGCGATTTTGCAAAACCTGTACTACCTGCAAAAGGAGGTGCTATTGTAATGGGTCCTACTTTCAAACCAAACACCAGAAAGCGCAAAAAGGTGCACGGATTCCGTAAAAGAATGAGCACGAAAAACGGCCGCAAGGTGCTGGCTGCTCGTCGTCTCAAAGGCAGAAAAGTGCTGAGCGCGTAAGTTCGGGCACATGAGCGAAGACCACCTGGAGGTGGTCTTTTTTTTCTTAAACAAAGGGGACGCGAGAAAAGGTGCAAAAAAAGCTACGATTACGAAACCGTGCCGAGTTCACCCGCGTATACCGTCACGGCAAGTCTTTCGCGAACCGGCAGCTGGTCCTGTACTGGTTTCCGAAGCGTGACGTCGAGCAATTTCGCATGGGCGTATCGGTCAGCAAAAAAGTGGGCAATGCGGTCGTTCGCAACCGGATGCGCCGTCTCATGAAAGAAATCGTCCGGCAGCATGCCGACGAAATCGTCGACCGTCTCGACCTGGTCTTCATCGTCCGCAAGGGCGCGCTCGATCTGGAGTATAAGGAATTGGAGAAGAGCGTCATGCACGTGCTTCGCAAATCCTCGCTGCTCAAACGCAAAGGCCGCGAAACGGGCGGTCCGGGGGTCCGCGGATGAAGCGCTTTTTTGCGTTTCAAATAACGCGCTAATTATGGTATGATTTTCACAACTGCCGACAGAAGGTTCAGCGCGGCAGCAAGCCTCACGGGAGTGCAGGAACATGAAGGTCAAGAGAGGGGTTATCAAGTGTCTCATTTGTTCAAACGCAGAGGCAAGTGGCTGTTCGTTATCGCCGCGGTCCTGCTGATTACCGTCCTTGCGGGCTGTACGCCGACTACGGTGCTGCATACGACAGAAGACTTGAAAAACAGCGGCAGCTTCTGGCAGAGCAACGTGGTGTATTGGTTCGCTCTGGCTCTGGACACGTTCGCCGAATGGTTCGGGGGCGAGTATGGCCTGGCCGTACTGCTGCTCGTGTTGATCGTGCGTACGCTTATTTTGCCGCTGACGATCAAATCGGTCAAAAGCTCCAAAGCGATGCAGAAGATCCAACCGGAAATGCAGAAGCTGAGAGAGCAGTTCAAGGACGATCCGCAGCGCATGCAGCAGGAGCAGATGCGTCTGTTCCAGGAGAACAAAGTCAATCCGGCCGCAGGCTGTCTGCCGTTGATCATTCAAATGCCGATCTTTATCGCCTTGTACAACGCCATTATCTATAACAGCGATCTGGCGCAGCATTCCTTCCTCTGGATGGAACTCGGCAAGCCGGACATTCCGTTGACGCTGTTCGCGGCGGCAACGACTTTCCTGCAAACGTGGCTGATGATGCGTCAGAACCCGGCGCAGCAGCAGGGCCCGATGAAGTTCATGCTGTTCGTGTACCCGGTACTGATCTTCTTCATGGGTTACCAATTCCCGTCCGCCCTCCCGCTGTACTGGGCCATGAGTAACGTCTACACGATCGTGCAAAACTTCTTCCTGTACCGCAACAACGATCCGAAAGCCGCAGCTGCCGTTATCGCGCAGCAGGGCGGAACGAAGCCTGCCGGCAAAAATGGCGGCGTAAGCCTCGCGAAGGGCGCAGGCCCGGTATCGAGCCGTAAAAAGAAAAAGAAAAAACGGTAATTCCTTTTATAGAAAAAGACAAGATAACCATCCAAGCGACGAGCATATTCAGGGACGAAGCGTGAACACAAGGGGGCGCGGATTCGATGACGAGCAAAGTGACGGCTGTGGGAAAAACGGTAGAAGAAGCCATATCGCAGGGGCTGGCTCAGCTCGGCGCCGCGAGGGATCGCGTCGAGGTGAACGTGCTGGAGCATCCTTCCCGAGGATTTCTCGGACTGTTCGGCGGCCGAAAGGCCAAAGTCGAACTCACGTTGATCCGCTCGAATCGCGCCGCTGCCGATCTTGCGCCGTCTTCCGCCCAGACGGAAGCGCGCGCTCCGGGCAGTCGGCGGGAGATGCCCGCCGACGAGCTTGCGCCGCGCCGCGAGCGGCCGAACCCGGCCGCGCCGGCACCCGCGAAGCCGACCGGCGAAGGCGGAACCGACGCGCCGCGCCGGGAACGGCCGAATCCGGCCGCACCGGGCCCTGCCGGGTCCGCCGCGCCGCAGCGGGAAGCGTCGGCATCCGCCGGCGTCCGTCCCGAAGAACGCTACCGGGAAGCGGCCGATTTTATTCGCGACGTGGCCGAGTCGATGGGCCTCGAAGTCGAAGTCGATATCCGCAAGAACCGGGATGGCGGCCTGCTCGACATTTCGGGCCCGGATCTCGGGATGCTGATCGGACGCCGCGGCCAGACGCTGGATGCGCTGCAGCTGCTCGCAAGCGTCGTGGCGAACCGCGATTCGGACAAGTTCATCCGTCTGACGCTGGATGCGGAGAACTTCC
The DNA here is from genome assembly GCF_008634075.2 of Saccharibacillus sp. WB 17. NCBI lineage: Bacteria > Bacillati > Bacillota > Bacilli > Caryophanales > Paenibacillaceae > Saccharibacillus > Saccharibacillus sp. WB 17. Next base: position 14,971 of record NZ_VPFK02000010.1, read on the forward strand.
GCCGCCGCCGCGCCAAGACGCTCGAAGATTTGGCCGATCGCCTGGCCGAACGCGTCGTTCGCTCACGCAAGGAAGTCGTGCTGGAGCCGATGCCTTCGCAGGAGCGCAAAGTCATCCATGCGCGTCTGCAGAATCATCCCGAAGTCGAGACGGGAAGCCGGGGCGACGAACCGAACCGGCGCGTCGTGATCACGCTCAAATAAGCCGACCGTTCCCGGCGAGCGCCCTCTTTGCCTTTACGGCGAAGGGGGCCTCTGCCGTTTGCGGAGTCGGACACCAACCATTGAATTCGAAGGAAACGGGCTGCGGAAGCTTCCGGGCTCTGCGCGGAACGTCCCGAATCGACGCCGCGCAGCGGCGGAAGCGGTCCGTTTCTTCTTGTATATAGGCATCGGAACGAACATGCCGAGAAAGCGAGGAACAACCAGATGATTAGCGATACGATTGCAGCGATCTCCACGGCCGTCGGCGAAGGCGGCATTGCCGTGATTCGCGTCAGCGGGCCCGAAGCGGTCGGGGAAGTCAGCCGGCTGTTTCGCGGCGCCAAGCCGCTGACCGAAGTTCCTACCCATACGGTGCATTACGGCTTCATGGTCGATCCCGACACGAAGGAGAAGCTGGAAGAAGTGCTCGTCACCCTGATGCTCGCGCCCAAGTCGTTCACGACGGAAGACGTAGTCGAGATCAGCGCGCACGGCGGCGTCGTCTCGGTCCGGCGCATCATGGAACTGCTGCTGAAGCAGAAGATCCGTCTGGCCGAACCGGGCGAGTTCACGAAGCGCGCGTTTCTGAACGGCCGGATCGACCTGTCGCAGGCGGAAGGCGTTATCGACCTGATCCGCTCCAAGTCGGACAAAGCGTTCTCCGTCGCGTTCAAGCAGGTGGAAGGCGATCTGTCCCGCCGCATCCAGCAACTTCGGCAGACGCTGATCGAGACGCTGGCGCATATCGAAGTCAATATCGATTATCCCGAGCATGACGTGGAATCGATGACCTCGCTGTTTATCCAGGAAAAATGCGGAGCCGTGCTGGAAGAAGTCGAACGGCTGCTCAAAACGTCCAATCAGGGCAAAATTTTGCGCGAAGGCATTACGACGGCGATCGTCGGCCGCCCGAACGTCGGCAAATCGTCGCTGCTCAACGCGCTGTCCGGCCAGAACCGGGCGATCGTCACCGACATTCCGGGCACGACGCGCGACGTGATCGAAGAATTCATTACGATCAACAATATTCCGCTCAAGCTGCTCGACACGGCCGGCATCCGCGAGACGCTGGACGTCGTGGAACGGATCGGAGTCGAACGTTCCCGCACCGCGCTGAACGAAGCCGACCTGATCCTGCTCGTGCTCAGCGGCGGCGATCAACTGGACGAAGAAGAAGTCCGGTTGATGGAGCAGATCAGCGGCCGCCAGTCGATCGTTATTTTGAACAAAATGGATCTGCCGCAAAAAATCGAGACGGAAAAAGTGCGCCAATTCTACAAAGAAGAGCTGATCGTGCCGATGACCGTTAAAGACAGCGAAGGCATCGACCGGCTGGAAGAAGCCATCTCCTCGCTGTTCTTCGCCGGCAAACTCGAAAGCGCCGACCTGACGTACGTATCGAACGTGCGCCATATCGCGCTGCTGCACCAGACGCAGCGTTCGCTGCGCGACGCGATCGAAGCGGCGGAGATGCTCGTGCCGATCGACATGATCCAGATCGACGTCCGCATGGCCTGGGAACAGCTCGGCGAGATCGTCGGCGATACCGCCCAGGACTCGCTGATCGACCAGATCTTCTCCCAGTTTTGTCTGGGCAAATAAACCTCAGCAGTCTTTTCTTTTACAATTACAGCGAAGTCGGCTGTTCATCTATGCGAGCATGCAGGCGAAGGCGCTTTTGCCCGCAGCCTTTCTCTACAACTACAGCGAAGCCAGCTTTTTAAACTTATGCGAGCATGCAGGCGAAGGGGCAAAAAGATTCCGGAAAAGCGAAGCGTTCGCCTCTGTCTTCGGGATGCTTCCCTGCCCAATTCAATCAGGCATCCCGAAGGCAGGAAGCGATTGAAGGAACTTTTTGCGCCCGCAGCCTGTTGTGCGAGCACCCCTTAAGGAGGGAAAACCAAATGACATACTCAGGCGGAGAATTTGACGTTATCGTCGTAGGGGCCGGACATGCCGGCGTCGAATCGGCGTTGGCCGCGGCCCGGATGGGCTGCAAGACGCTGATGGTGACAATCAACCTCGACATGGTCGCGTTCATGCCCTGCAACCCGTCGATCGGCGGCCCGGCCAAAGGCCATGTCGTGCGCGAGATCGATGCGCTCGGCGGCGAAATGGGACGCAATATCGACAAGACGTTTATCCAGATGCGGATGCTCAACACCGGCAAAGGCCCGGCCGTGCACGCGCTGCGCGCGCAGGCCGATAAATTCGATTACCAGCAGACGATGAAGGAAACGATGGAAAAAGAACGGAATCTCACCATGCGCCAGGGCATGGTCGAAGAACTGATCGTCGAAGACGGCAAATGCGTCGGCGTGCTGACCAAGACCGGCACGCGCTATACCGCCAAGTCGGTCGTACTGACGACCGGCACATACCTGCGCGGCAAAATCATCATGGGCGAGCTGATGTACGAGAGCGGCCCGAACAACCAGCAGCCGTCCGTGCGCCTGGCCGAACATCTGCGCGAGCTTGGCTTTGATCTCGTCCGCTTCAAGACAGGCACGCCGCCGCGCGTGCACAAGGACACGATCGACTTTTCCAAGACCGAGATCCAGCCGGGCGACGAGAAGCCGAAGTTCTTTTCCTACGAAACGAAAGGGTCGACCAACGAGCAGCTTCCGTGCTGGCTGACCTACACGTCGCCGGATACGCATCAGATCATCAACGACAATCTGCACCGCGCGCCGATGTTCTCCGGTCTGATCGAAGGTACCGGCCCGCGTTACTGTCCGTCTATCGAGGACAAAGTGGTGCGCTTCAGCGACAAGTCGAAGCACCAGATTTTCCTGGAGCCGGAAGGCAAAAACACGGCCGAGTATTATGTGCAGGGGCTGTCGACCAGCCTGCCGGAAGACGTTCAACTGAGCATGCTGCGCACGATCGCCGGTATGGAAAAGGTTGAAATCATGCGCAACGGCTACGCGATCGAATACGACGCGATGGTGCCGACGCAGCTGTGGCCGACGCTCGAAACGAAATTGCTGCCGGGCCTGTTCACCGCCGGACAGCTGAACGGAACGTCGGGCTACGAAGAAGCCGCGGGACAAGGCATCATGGCCGGCATCAACGCCGCGCGCAAAGCGCAGGGGCTGGACGGCATCGTGCTCGACCGTTCGCAGGGATATATCGGGGTCCTGATCGACGACCTCGTCACGAAAGGCACGAACGAGCCGTACCGCCTGCTCACTTCGCGCGCCGAATACAGACTGCTGCTCCGTCACGACAACGCGGATCTGCGTCTGACGCCGATTGGCCGCGAGATCGGATTGATCGGGGAAGAGCGCTATGAAGCGTTCCTCGACAAAAAAGCGAAAGTCGATGCGGAGATCGAACGGCTGCGCAAAACGAAAGTGCATCCAGACCAGGTGAATCCGATGCTTGAACGGATCGGTTCGGCCGTGATCAACAACGGCTCCGATCTGCTGACCATCCTGCGCCGTCCGGAAGTGTCGTACGTCGACATCGAACCGATCGTTCCGACCGACATAGCACTGGACGAAGAGATGAAAGAGCAGGTCGAAGTGCAGGTGAAATATGCCGGCTACATCGAGAAGCAGATGGCGCACGTGGAACGGTTGAAGAAAATGGAAAAGAAAAAGCTTCCGGAAGATCTGGCGTACGAAGAAGTGCGCGGTCTGGCGATGGAAGCGAAGCAGAAGCTGGCCGCGATTCGGCCGCTGTCGATCGGACAGGCTTCGCGTATTTCCGGCGTAACGCCCGCCGATATTTCGATCCTGCTCGTCTACCTGGAACAGGTTAACCGGGTAGCGGCAGCGGCGGTACGGGGGTAAGCATGGACGAGATACAACAACGGTTCACGGATCGGCTCAAGCCGCACGGGATCGAACTGAACGAACAACAGCTGAAGCAGTTCGAGACGTATTACGAACTGCTGGTCGAATGGAACGAGAAGATGAATCTGACCGGCATTACCGAGCGGGAGCAGGTGTACGAGAAGCATTTCTACGATTCGCTGACGCTGGCCTTTTACGTGAACATGAAAAAGGTGAACACCCTCGCCGATATCGGCTCGGGCGCCGGCTTCCCCGGTATTCCGCTCAAAATCGCGTTCCCGCACCTGAAATTGTGCATCATCGATTCGCTGAACAAGCGGATCACGTTCCTCAAGGCGCTGTCGGAAGGACTCGGGCTCCAAAATGCCGAGTTCCTGCACGGGCGCGCCGAAGAATGGGGACATAAACGCGGCTACCGCGATTCGTTCGATCTGGTGACGGCCCGCGCGGTAGCGCGCCTCGCCGTGCTGAACGAGTTCTGTCTGCCGTTCGTCAAGCCGGAAGGGATCTTCGCGGCGATGAAAGGCACGGACCCGGCCGAAGAAATTGCCGATGCCCAGAAGAGCCTGCGCGAACTGCGCGGCGAGATCGTGGGCGTCGAAGCGTTCCGGCTGCCGTCCGACGACTCGGACCGCCATATTATCCGAGTCTCGAAGTTCGCGATCACGCCGTACAAGTATCCGCGTACGCCGGGTCTCCCGATGAAAAAGCCGCTCGTGTAACAGGCTTGTTTCACGTGGAACAGAAGTTCGGATCGAAGCTTCCCCGGCGGCGGGGAGGCCACAGCGCTGCCTTCGGGCGGCGCTTTTTTTGGCTGCGCGCTCTGACGTTTGCGGCTGGCATCGAACAGGTCCGGGGCGGATTTCAGGATAGGATTAAACGCAGAAAAGTGATAAACTGGATTTGTCTGTCCGCAGGCTTTTTACAGGGTCGCGGGCAGTTTGCCACTCGGGAAGAAACGGCGGTCCAGACCGCCGGTCGGAACAAAGATACACGCTGCAAAAGACGGCAGGAGCAGGCTTGGCGGGCGGCAGAGCCGGCGGGAAAAGACGGCAGCCCAAGATGCGGGGGGAACGCATCGGCGGCCGGACTCCGCAGGGAGCGCCGCCCGGCCGGGCCGGGAGTTGAAATTTCTTGGGAACGCCGGCGCATCATGCCGTTTTCCCGGAATGGGTGGTCATGTTCGGAATGAAAGAGCAATTTTCCAGGTTATTCGGGCTGACGGAACGTTCGGCCGGAGACGAAGTCAAACAGATCCCGATCGACGAGATCGTGAGCAGTCCTTACCAGCCGCGAACGATCTTCGACGAAGCCAAGATCGAAGAGCTGTGCCAGACGATTCGAACGCATGGCGTCATTCAGCCGATCGTCGTTCGCCTGCGCGGCGGCAAGTACGAGATCATCGCCGGTGAACGGCGCTGGCGCGCCGTACGGAAGCTTGGCCTTCCGGCCGTTCCGGCGATCGTGCGCGAGTTCAACGATTCGCAGACGGCTTCGATCGCGCTGATCGAAAATTTGCAGCGCGAAGGGCTGACGGCGATCGAGGAAGCGGCCGCCTACGAGAAGCTGATCGAGCTGCATCAGCTGACCCAGGAGAGCCTGGCCCAGCGTCTCGGCAAAAGCCAGTCGACGATCGCCAACAAGCTGCGCCTGCTGCAGCTGCCGGAGCCGGTCAAGCTGGCGCTGATGGAGCGCAAAATTACGGAACGCCATGCCCGCGCGCTGCTGCCGCTCGGCAGCGGCGAACTTCAGCTCAAGCTGCTGAAAGAAATCGTCGACAAAGAGCTAAGCGTGAAACAGACGGAAGCCCGGGTCGCTTTTTACAAAGAAGCCGTGCCGGTCAAAAAGTCCAGGCGTGTCTCCTACACCAAAGACGTGCGGCTTGCGCTGAACACGATCCGTCAGTCGATCGACATGGTATCCGGATCGGGCCTGGATATTCGCACGACGGAAGCCGACCAGGGGGATCACTACGAAATCGTGATTCGGATTCCGAAGCCGACCTGATTGCGGAAATCAAATGCCAACCGAGGTGAATCCGATTGTCCAAAATCATAGCAATCGCCAACCAGAAAGGCGGAGTCGGCAAGACGACGACGTCCGTCAATCTGAGCGCGGGCCTGGCCAAGCTGGGCAAGCGCGTGCTGCTGATCGATATCGATCCGCAGGGCAACACGACAAGCGGAGTCGGCATCAACAAAGCCGACGTGGAACGGTGCATCTACGATATTCTGATCAACGAAGCCGATCCCCGGGAAGTGATCGTGCCTACGCCGATCGCAGGGCTCGACGTTATTCCCGCCACGATTCAACTCGCCGGCGCGGAGATCGAGCTGGTGCCGATCGTCTCGCGGGAACTTCGGCTCAAGAAAAGTATCCATGCGGTCAGACAGGACTACGATTACGTCATCATCGATTGTCCGCCCTCACTGGGCATCCTGACGATCAACTCGCTGACGGCCGCCGACTCGGTCCTGATTCCGATCCAATGCGAATATTACGCGCTGGAAGGCTTGAGCCAACTGCTCAACACGGTGCGCCTCGTGCAGAAGCATCTCAATACGCAGCTCCAGATCGAAGGCGTGCTGCTGACGATGCTCGACGCGCGGACCAATCTCGGCCTGCAGGTCATCGAAGAAGTGAAGAAGTATTTTCAGGACAAAGTGTACGAGACGATCATTCCGCGCAACGTGCGTCTGAGCGAAGCGCCTTCGCACGGCCAGACCATCATGACCTACGATCCCCGGTCCAAGGGAGCGGCGCACTATATGGAGCTGGCAGAGGAAGTGTTGATCAATGAATAAAAGAATCGGCAAAGGGCTCGGCCGCGGGCTGGATGCGCTTATCCCTTCGTTATCGGTAGGGGAAAACGACCCGATCGTCGATATTCCGCTGGACCGGCTGCGCGCCAACCCTTATCAGCCGCGGCATCACTTCGACGAAGACGGGCTGCGCGAACTGGCCGAATCGATCCGCCAGCACGGCGTGATCCAGCCGATCATCGTGCGCAACGTGCTCAGGGGCTACGAGATCATCGCCGGCGAACGCCGGACGCGCGCTTCGGCGCTGGCGGGCAAAAGCCGTATTCCGGCTGTCGTGCGCGAGTTTAGCGATCAGCAGGTGATGGAGATCGCGCTGATCGAGAACGTGCAGCGCGAAAACCTGAACGCGATGGAGATCGCGGTCGCCTACCAGTCGCTGATGGACGAGTTCAAAATGACGCAGGAAGAATTGTCAGCCAAAGTCGGCAAGTCCCGTTCGCATATCGCGAACTTTCTGCGGCTGCTGTCGCTGCCGGACGAAGTGAAAGAGCATGTTTCACGTGGAACGCTCTCGATGGGCCATGCGAAAGCGATCGTCGGCCTCAAAAATCCGGCGTTCCAAATCGAGCTTGCCGAAAAAGCGATACGCGAAGGCTGGAGCGTGCGGGAGCTGGAAGAAGCGGTGCAGGAACTCGGCACGAAAGCCGGCAGCGCGGTGAAAAACAAAACGAAAAAGCGTGATCCGTACATCGCCGACGTGGAAGATTCGCTGCGCGAACATTTCAAGACGACGGTCAAGATCAAACCGGGCAGCAAAGAAAAAGGCAAGATCGAACTGAGCTATTACGACCAGCAGGATTTGCAGCGGCTGCTTGATCTGCTGCAATAAAGTCCACGGCCAGAAGCCGCCGCCATACAATCCGCGTTGATGCGAAGAACGGATTCGATCCGCGAAAAAATTCCTTCATTATATACGGAATACACGGAAGGGAGGGAAGCCGAACATGGAACAGACCGACAAGCCGGTGATCTATCTGGATCATGCGGCGACTTCCTGGCCGAAGCCGGCTTCCGTGCTTGCGGCCATGGAGCATTCGATGCGCGAAGAAGCGGCCAACCCGGGACGGGGCGGCCATCGCATGGCGGTCTCGGCCGGCCGGGTGCTCGTACGCACGCGCATGCTGCTCGGCCGGCTGTTCGGCGTGCCGAATCCGAGCGATATCGTCTTCATGCCGAATACGACGGCGGCGCTCAACCAGGCGATCAAAGGACTGCTGCGTCCGGGCGACCACGTCATCTCCACGATGACCGAGCACAATTCCGTGCGCCGTCCGCTGGAGTACATGCGGCGGGAACACGGTGTGCAGGTCGATTACGTACCGGCGGACGAAGCGGGGCGGATCGATCTGGACGGGCTGTCGGCGCTCTGCCGGGCAAACACGCGGCTGATCGTATGCAATCACAGCTCGAATCTGCTCGGAAGCATTCTTCCTGTCGCGGACATCGCCGAGATCGCGCGCAGCCGCGGAGCCTTACTGCTGGTCGACGCCGCGCAGAGCGCGGGTGTACTCGATATCGACGTCGGCCGCCTCGGGATCGACCTGCTGGCTTTTCCCGGGCACAAAGGGCTGCTCGGTCCGCAGGGCACCGGCGGGTTGTACATCCATCCGTCGATCGACCTTCTGCCGCTGATCCACGGCGGAACAGGCAGCCAATCCGAAGAAGCCGACCAGCCTTCGGTGCGTCCCGACCGCTACGAAGCGGGCACGCCCAACACGGTCGGCATCGCCGGATTGGGAGCGGGAGTCCGGCATGTGCTGGCGGAAGGGCCGTCCGTTATCGGGCGCAGGGAATGGGAATTGACGCAGGAGTTAATAGGACATTTGTCCGCCATAGAAGGACTGTCTTTGCTCGGGCCCAAGCTGGGCGAACCGAGGACAGGCATCGTCTCCTTCACGCTGCAGGGGATCGATTCCGCCGAAATCGCTTTTCGGCTGGATCGCGAATACGGCATTGCCGTGCGCGCCGGGTATCATTGCACGCCGCTTGCGCATCGGGCGGCCAAGACGATCGACGGCGGGGCGGTCCGCAGCAGCGTAGGGTTCGATACGACCGGGACAGAGACGGAAGCACTGGCGCAGGCCGTTCGGGAAATCGCGCGCTCCGTTTCCCGTTGATCCACCGGGAATTTTGTAAAAGACGGCTCTTGCGAAGCGGGGGGAGCGCCGCCAAGCGGATGTTCCGCTTGTAGGAGCGGCCGTGTAGGGTGCGGTCAAATCGGGTAAATACCGAAAATGCACCCTCCTGCGCGTATGTTCGACGGAAGCCGCAAGCGCCGATTTTACAAACTTCCACTAGACAAGCGACAGAAGGGAAAGAGTCGAAGCATGGCAGAATTGAATGAGTTGATTGCGCAACAATTATTTGGGGTCGTGGCCGTTCTGGCGGTATTGGTTATCCTCCTTCTGATCATCGTGTTGGCCCAGTCCGTCAAAGTGAGCCGGCTGCGCAAGCGTTACGAACGCATGATGGCGGGCGCGGGCGTGGAAGATCTGGAATCGCTGCTGCTGAATTTGAAAATGCAGACCGATTCGGTGGAAGACGAGCAGGAGAAGCAGCGCCGCGCGATGACAATGATCGAGCAGCGGCAGCGGATGGCCAAGACGAAGCTCGGCATGAAGCGCTACAATGCTTTTTCCGATCAGGGGAGCGATCTCAGCTTCTCGTTCGCGCTGCTCGACGAGCTGGACAACGGCATCGTCATCAGCGGCCTGCACAACCGGGACAGCTCCTACGTGTACGCCAAGCCGCTTGAGCAGGGCGCTTCGACGTATACGCTGTCTCCGGAAGAAAAAGAAGCGGTCGAACTGGCGCGCCGGGAGGGGTCGCGGTGACCGGGAAGCTGCTTGTGATGGCGTTCGATTCTTCCCAGCAGGCGCTGCGCGCCGAGATGCTGCTTGAAGAACAGCAGATCGGCTTCGAACTCATTCCGACGCCCGGAGAGATTACGGCCGGCTGCGCGATGAGCTTGTCTTTTGCCGAATCCGGGCTGGAACCGGTACTTGCCGTCGTCCGGCGGGAGCATGTCGAGATTCGCGGCATCTTCCGCAAAAACGGCGCGGGATACGACCGACAGGTGTAAATCGACTCGAATGAAATGCCCGCGCCCGGAAGACACCCTTCTACGTGATAAGGGGATGTTCTCCGGGCGCGGTGTCAGAAAGGAGAGCTGTGAAATGAGCTATGGATTTTTGAATGTCTTAACGGCCGCGGCAGCGGCAGCAGGAGGTACGACCGACACCGGCACGAACGACGCTAACGCCGTGCCGGAAGAGCCCAGCACGCCGATCGATTCGGTCCAAAAAGCGGTGTCGTTCACCGAAGGACTGTGGAACAAGCTGACGGATGCCGCGACCTGGATCGGCCTGGCCGATACGGCGCTGCGCATCGTGCTGATCATTCTGCTGGCGCAGATCGCGATCCGCCTGACGTACAAGATCATCGACCGGGCGCTGCTGCGGCAAAAAGAAGACGCCGGCGACAGCAAGTTCCGCGTCAAGCCAAGACGGTTCGTGACGATCGGCAAGCTGCTGAAAAACATGGTGGTCATCGTGCTCAACTTCATGATGATGCTGCTTATCATCTCGGAGCTCGGCTACAATCTGGCTCCGCTGATCGCCGGGGCCGGGGTGATCGGCCTCGCAATCGGCTTCGGCGCGCAAAGCCTCGTCAAAGACGTCATTACCGGATTCTTCATCGTGTTCGAAGATCAGTTCGCAGTCGGGGACGTCGTGCAGATCACGACGTTCAAAGGCACGGTCGAAGTGATCGGCCTGCGGACGACGCGACTGCGCAACTGGAACGGGGAAGTGTACGTCATCCCGAACGGCATCATTACGAACGTGACGAACTTCTCGCTCGCCGACGCCAAAGCGGTCATCGATATTCCGATGAGCGCGGAACGTCCGCTGGACGAAGCGACCCACCTGGTAGCCCGTTCGCTGGAAAAGGTGCATGACAAAAACGCCAAAGTATTGGCGCCGCCGAACATTCTCGGGGTGCAGGCGATGACGACGGGCGAGTACACGCTGCGCATCTCGGTCAGCTGTTCGCCGAATGCCCAGGCGGAGGTCGAGAGCATGATCCGCGGAGAGATCAAGCGGGCCATGGAACGCGACGATGCGCTCAAGCAGGCGCTGGCCGAAGAATCCGAGCGCAAAGCGCATACGGAAGAAGAAGCCAAAGCCAAGCCGGAAGAAGCATCCAGAGCGGAAGCGGCACCGGCGCCTGTCCGGCAAAATCCGGAAGGACCGGGCAAACCGGAGTCCGAGAAGACGGATGCGGAGAAAACGCCGAACACGGAAGACAAACCGCATTCGGCGCAGTAAGGAAAAGGGGGGGTCCGGTTGGAACGCAAAGTATTCGCTCTGGGGGACATCGTACAGATGAAAAAGCCGCACCCGTGCGGCAGCAACGAAATGGAGATCATTCGCATGGGCATGGACATCCGGATCAAATGTACCGGCTGCCAGCACAGCGTCCTGATCCCGCGCGCGAAGTTCGAGAAGAACATGAAGAAAGTGCTGAGATCCGCCGAAGCGGAAGAACGGCAGGAATAACGGTGCGCGGACCGCGCGCCGGCCTGGGGCCCAGGTCCGGAACGCCGCATGGCCGCTTCGCTCGTCGGAACGGCCGCGGCATTCCGGGCTTTTTTGACTCCCATCAAATGCTTTTCAAATACTTTTAAAATAGTTTTCGGAAAAATCGGTAAAGCGCTTGATTTCATGCGAAGCTTACTATATAATAAATCTTGTTGTGAAACTTGCTTCGTGGAGAGGTACCCAAGAGGCCCAAGGGGGCTGACTCGAAATCAGTTAGGCGTGTCAAAGCGTGCGTGGGTTCGAATCCCACCCTCTCCGCCATATTTTACTCAGACTAACGACCATGGGTCGTTTTTTTGTTTTTACGGGCTGGAAGTTTCTGTTGCTTGCGGCAGAGTAGTCTGGTATAATAATACGGTCCGGGCTTACAGCCCGTTCCTTGCTCCCAACCCGATTGGGGGCCTTAGACCAAAAGGAGGTGAAACATATGCGTAACTATGAAGTGATGTACATCATTCGTCCAGACGTTGAACAAGAAGCGGTAGACGCTGCTATCAATAAATTTTCTGGCGTTATCACTGACGGTAACGGCGAAATTACCAAGCACGATGCTATGGGTAAACGCCGCCTCGCGTATGAGATCAAGAAATTCCGTGATGGATTCTACGTTCTGACTAACTTTACGGCAGCGCCGGAAGTTATTCTCGAACTTGAACGCATCATGAAAATTTCCGATGATGTCATCCGCTATCTCATTACCGCAGTACCAACGAAGTAATCGTCGAACTGAGAGCCTGAAGTCCTGCAGAGCGGATTCGCTGCCGCAGGGCCTGGGCTCCACCGGCATAAGGAGGGGACCGAGATGTTGAACCGAGTCATTTTGATCGGCCGGCTGACACGTGACCCTGAGCTGCGGTACACGCCTGCGGGCGTTGCCGTAACCCAGTTTACGATTGCAGTCGACCGTCCGTTTACGAGCCAGGGTGGAGAACGCGAAGCGGACTTCATTCCGGTAGTCACCTGGCGCCAACTGGCGGAGACCTGCGCAAACTACTTGCGTAAGGGACGCCTGACGGCGGTGGAAGGCCGTATTCAAGTACGGAACTACGAGAATAACGAAGGCAAACGTGTATACGTAACCGAAGTTATTGCCGATAATGTCCGTTTTCTGGAATCGCCGAACCGCGAAGGCGGCGGCGGATCGGGCCGCGAAGAGTCGTCTTCCAATGGAGGCGGCAATAGTGGCAGCAGCACTAGCGGCGGCGGAAATCGTCCCGAACCATCTTACGGTGGTGGCGGAGGCGGCGGAAATCGCGGCGGCGGCAGCCAAGCTCCTCGTGGAGGCGGCAGCAGCAACAATCAGGATCCTTTTTCCGATGACGGAAGACCGATCGATATTTCGGATGACGACCTGCCATTCTAACAACAGAAAGGACTGAATACAATGAGCTTTAGACAACGTGATGCCGGAGACGGCGAAAGACGTCCTAGCGGCGGCCGTCGTGGCCGCAACAAGCGTCGTAAAGTGTGCTATTTCACTGTAAATAAGATCACTTTCATCGACTATAAAGATACGGACCTGCTCCGTAAATTTATTAGCGAGCGCGGCAAAATCTTGCCTCGTCGTGTAACAGGCACAAGCGCGAAATACCAGCGCATGCTGACTGTTGCCATCAAACGTTCGCGTCAGGTAGCCCTGCTGCCTTACACGACAGAATAGGATCAATACCCAAGAGACGATCGGCCTTTGCCGCTCGTCTCTTTTTTTTGCGTTTGGACAGATCGTTTACCGCGACAAAAAAAGCTGTACAAATATCGAAACGTTCTTATAATAGAAGGAAAACTAAAAAGCCTCTACCCGTACAGCCGCTGCCTGCCACCGAACCGTGACAAAAAAGACTATTCTTTTTCCAGCAGTATGCTAAAATGAAAAAACTCCCTATTTTACGGTCTTCTTCCTCAAATCTTTTCTGGCATCGTACTTATTTGTTAGTTTACCTAACATGAAAAGGAATTTTGCTTGCATGAATGTTTCGAAAAGGTTTCATTCGTGTACATTTATCCGTGTTTTTATGCACAAAAGAGAGAAAAGATGCAGATTAAACTTTAAAATATCGGAGAAAAAGGGTTTTTACCGCAAAAAAAGGGTTGACGTGAGTATATTTTACACGTAGTATTTACATTAAATTTACCGTTGGTTCATTAAGGATAAGCGCTAAAGCAAGCCCTGGTGCGGTTTTGAATCGACCAAAGGTTAAATGTAAAGGCCCGTAGATGTTTTATACATTTATGCTAAGGCGTCCCTGCCGCGAACGAGTGATCTTCCGGCAGGCTGCCGACTTGGCGCCAGAGAAAAGCAGTTACGGTCCGCTTGTCACCCGTCGTCAAAGGTTAGTACGAAATAATCAGAGCGCTTCGCGATTTCCGATTATTTTCATAGCTTTTACAGCTTTTAAACTTCGATTAGGGGGATCTACATGAAAAAGAGATTATCTTTGATGCTCGTGACGATTATGGCCTTCGGTTCCATTTTGGCTGCTTGCGGCGGTGGAGAAGAAGCGGCAGCACCCGCAGACAACGGTACGGAAGCAACGGCACCGGCCGATAACGCCGGAGAGACAGGCGAGACCGGAACCGAACCTGCGGAAGGCGGCGAAAGCGCGATCGGCCTGACGGAAGCGGAAGACATGAGCATGAACCCGGCTCCCGCATTGGCCCGTACCGATTCGGCCATCCTGGGAACGGTAGCGCCGCAGGGCGTATTCAACCCGCTGTTCCAACAGACGGCGTACGACGTAGCGATCGACGATACAATCTTCTCTTCCATGATCAAAATCAAAGCTGACGGCACGTACGAGAACGACCTGGCCGAAGAAATCGAAATTTCCGACGACAACAAAACATATACGTTCCATATCCGCGACGCGAAATACAGCGACGGCACTCCGGTAACGGCCAACGATTACCTGTTCACGATGAAAATGTACATGGATTCGAGCTATGACGGACAATCCGATCCGCTGAGCTGGAACGTCGTGGGCGCCAAAGAATACAACGCGGGCACAGCCAAGGAAATCTCCGGCATCAAAGTCATCGACGACAAAACGGTATCCGTTACGGTCAGCGATTACGACGCGATGACGCAGATCAACCTCGGCGCAATAGCGCCGATGTCCGAAGCTTACTACGGAGCCGGCTACAAACAGGGCGACCTGAGCAGCGTCAAGCAGCTCAACAACAAGCCGATGGGATCCGGTCCTTACAAGCTGACGAAGTACACGGCAGGTCAGGAAGTGGATCTGCAGGCGAACGAGAACTACTACGGAGACAAAGCCAAAATCCCGAACCTGATCTACAAAGTAACGACCGATACGACGAACATGGCGATGCTGCAGTCCGGCGAGACGGATCTCGATAACGTAACCGTTAACGAAGACAACGTCGAAGAACTGAAAAGCATGGGCTTCCTGGACGTCAACGTATTGAAAAACAACGGTTACGGCTACGTGGCGATGAACAACAAAAACCCGCTGTTCTCCGACAAAGCCGTGCGTCAGGCGCTGACTTTCGGTCTGAACCGCGCCGAAGTCGTCGAAGCGGCTTACGGTCCTTATGCCGAAGTCATCAACATCCCGCAATCCGACGTTTCGTGGGCTTACACGGCCGACGGCATCGAAGCGTACGACTACGATCCGGAAAAAGCGAAATCGATGCTCGACGAAGCCGGTTGGACCGTAGGGGCCGACGGCATCCGCGAAAAAGACGGCAAGAAATTTGAGATCAACTTCTCCGCAACGGCAGACAACCCGGTCGTTGACGCGCTGATCCCGATCATGACGGAAAACTATGAAGCGCTGGGCATCAAGCTCGTCACCGAAACGCTCGACTTCAACGCCATCATGGAGAAAAAAGACAAAGGCGACTACGATATGTTCTTCGCCGCCTGGGGCCTGACTCCGGACCCGGACACGACCGTGTATATCACGGACGGCGCGCAGAACAACTCCGGCTATTCGAATCCGGCCGTAGACGAACTGTACGCAAAAGGCAAAAAAGAGCTGGATCTCGAGAAGCGCAAAGCGATCTACGCCGAAGCTTACCAAACGATCAACGAAGACGCTCCTGAAATCCTGATGTACCAAAGAACGAACATGCTGGCCATCAACGGCAGACTCGACGGCTGGGACGTTACTCCTTACAAGGAATACCAACACAGCTTGAACCAAGTCGAAATCGCCCAGTAATCAGCGACGGCCCAGGCCGATATTTGGACATCCGATATGCTCAGCTCAAGAGAGCTGGGCATATCGATTTATATGCCAGAAGGAGACGAGTCAATGAGTCAGTACATCATCCGGCGGCTGCTGCAGATGATCCCGACTTTGATCGGTATATCGATCATTGTTTTTGCCATTTCACAGATGGTTCCGGGAGACTATATCACCGCATCCCAGAATCCGAACATGTCCGCCGAACGCGCGGAACAGCTGCGGGCTATTTACGGACTGGACAAACCGGCCGTACAGCAATATTTCATTTGGGCCAAAAATATGTTGACCGGCAACCTGGGGGATTCGTTCCAGCATAAGATGCCCGTTACCGAAGTCATCAATACGTATGTATGGAACTCGTTCATTATCGCTTTCGTTACGTTGATCCTGAGTTGGGTCATCGCCGCTTTCGTCGGTGTTTTCTCTGCGCAATTCCAGTATTCGTTTTTCGATAAAGTCGTGACCCTGCTCGTGTTCCTGCTGATGTCGCTGCCTTCGTTCTTCATCGGGCTGCTGGCCATCAAATATTTCGCTCTCGATTTGAAATTATTTCCGACCGGTGGGATGACAACGGCCGGATTGAATGCCAGCGGTTGGGCTTACATCAAAGACGTTGCTGGCCATATGGTACTTCCCGTAGCGGTGATGACGACGCTGAGCATAGGCGGATTGACCCGTTATTTCCGCACCGGCATGCTCGAAGTCGTGCGCCAGGATTATATCCGTACCGCGCGCGCCAAAGGTCTCAAAGAACGCACGGTTATTTTCAAGCACGCTTTCCGCAATGCCCTGCTTCCTGCGATCACCCTGCTCGGATTCGAACTGCCTGCCTTGTTCGGCGGCGCGATGATCCTCGAACGCGTCTTCACCTGGCCGGGTATCGGTCAGATTTATCTGGCTTCGATCAACCTGCGAGATTATCCGCTGATGCTTGGATTCACGATGTTCCTGGCGGTATTGACGCTTCTCGGGAACCTGATTTCCGATATCCTGTACGGGGTTGCCGACCCGAGAATTCGTCTAAAGTAGGAGGAGATTGAAAGTGGAACAGCCGCAAAATCGCATGGAGCAGCTTCAGGAGCAGCTCAAAATCGTCAAACCCGAATCTCCCTGGAAAATCGCGATCCGGCGGTTTTCCAAAAATAAATTGGCTCTGATCGGATTGTTCATTCTCGTTCTGATGTTCCTGCTTTGTTTTGTCGGGCCGTTGTTCTCGCCGTACGAGCTGAACCAGACGAACGTCCGCAACAAAAACCAGGCGCCGAACGCTTCGTATTGGCTCGGTACCGACAAGCTCGGCCGCGACATCCTGCTGCGCGTCATGCTGGCCGGACGAATCTCGCTGACGGTCGGCCTCGTTGCAACGGCGATCTCCGTGGCGATCGGCGCCACGCTCGGCGCGGTTGCGGGCTTCTATAGAAGATACGCCGATACGATCATCATGCGGATCGCCGATATCTTCCTCGCCCTGCCGACGCTGCCGATCCTGATTACGCTCGGCGCGATCCTGTCCGACCTCAAGGTCGACCCGGGTCAGCGGATTTACTTCCTGATGCTGATCATCGGCCTGCTCGGCTGGGTCGGCCTGGCCCGCCTCGTGCGAAGCCAGATTCTGACGCTGCGCGAGCAGGAGTTCATGCAGGCGACCGAAGCGTTGGGCCTGCGCGACAACCGGAAAATTTTCCGGCATCTGCTTCCGAACACCGTGCCGATCATCATCGTCTCCGCGACGCTCGGCGTCGCCGGAGCGATCCTGACCGAATCGGCGCTCAGCTTCCTCGGCCTCGGGGTCGTTCCGCCTACACCGTCGTGGGGCAACATGATTACCGCGGCGAACAGCCTGATCGAATTCCGCAAAAGACCGTGGACGTGGATTCCTCCCGGCATCTGCATCCTCGTGACCGTTACGGCAATCAACCTGATCGGCGACGGTCTGCGTGACGCGCTCGATCCGAAAATGAAAAATAGATAAGCAGTCCCATACTGAAAAAGTAGGAGAGACGAAATGGCCAAAGAACTAGTCGCATTCCGAAACCTCGAGACCCATTTTAAAACGTCCGCGGGCACCGTCAAAGCGGTTAACGACGTCAGTTTTTCCATTCGCGAAGGCGAGACGCTCTGCGTCGTCGGCGAGTCCGGCTGCGGCAAAAGCGTGACGGCCATGTCCTTGATGCAGCTGATCGAATCGCCTCCGGGCAAAATCGTTGGCGGCGAGATCCTGTTCGAGGGCAAAGACCTGCTCAAGCTCAGCAAAAAGGAAATGAGCCGTCTGCGGGGCAACGACATCGCGATGATCTTCCAGGAGCCGATGTCTTCCCTGAACCCGGTCTTCACGATCGGCAAGCAGATCTCCGAACCGCTGCTGCACCATTTGACGATGTCCCACAAAGAAGCGAAGGCGCGCGCGATCGAACTGATTACGATGGTCGGCATTCCGCGTCCCGAGAAAATCTACGATTCGTATCCGCACGAACTGAGCGGCGGCATGCGCCAGCGGATCATGATCGCGATCGCGCTGAGCTGCAATCCGAAGCTGCTGATCGCCGACGAGCCGACCACGGCGCTCGACGTGACGATCCAGGCCCAGATTCTCGACTTGATGCGCGATATCAAAGGCAAGATGAACACCGCGATCATGATGATCACGCACGACCTCGGCGTCGTGGCCGAAATGGCCGACTTCGTCGTCGTCATGTACGCCGGCAAAGTGATCGAAGAAGCGTCGGTACTGGAACTGTTCCGGGAACCGAAGCATCCGTACACGCAGGGCCTGCTCAAAGCCAAGCCGATCATCAACCAGCGCCAGGAGCGGCTGTATTCGATTCCGGGCCAGGTGCCGAACCCGGTCGATCTCGGAGACAACTGCCATTTCCACGACCGCTGCGAATTCTGCATGGAGATCTGCAAAGTCAAGACTCCGCCTCTGCGCGCGCATGCGGACGGACACAAGACGGCCTGCTGGCTGTACGAAGAGGAGGGACAGCGCAATGAGCAAAACGCCGGTTCAGTCGAAGCAAGAACCTAACAGCGGACACGGCCAACCCCTCGTTCAGGTCGAGAACCTGAAAAAGTACTTCCCGATCACGGGCGGCGTGTTCCAGCGCCGGGTCGGCGACGTCAAAGCCGTCGACGGCGTATCCTTCACGATCAACAAAGGCGAATCGTTCGGCCTCGTCGGCGAGTCCGGCTGCGGCAAAAGCACGATCGGCCGCACGCTGCTGCGCCTCAACGACAAAACGGACGGCAGCGTTCACTTTGAAGGCCGGGACCTGCACAAGCTGTCCAAGTCCGAGCTGCGCCATATGCGTACCAAGATGCAGATCGTGTTCCAGGACCCGTTCAGCTCGCTGAATCCGCGGATCAAAGTCGGCGACGCGATCGGCGAAGCGCTGCTGGATCACGGCCTCGCCAGCCGCCAGGACATCAAGGAACGCGTCATCGAGACGATGAAGATTTGCGGACTGGCCGATTACCATTACGACCGGTTCCCGCACGAATTTTCGGGCGGACAGCGTCAGCGGATTGGGATTGCCCGCGCGCTGATCATGGACCCGGAATTCATCGTCGCCGACGAGCCGGTCTCCGCGCTCGACGTATCGATCCAGGCGCAGATCATCAACCTGATGAGCGATCTGCAGCGCGAGAAGCAGCTGACGTACCTGTTCATCTCCCACGATCTCAGCGTGGTCGAGCATTTGTGCAACCGGGTGGGCGTTATGTACCTCGGCACGATGATGGAAATGGCGCCGACGGACGAACTGTTCAGCAATCCGCTGCATCCGTACACCAAAGCGCTCATGTCCGCCATTCCGGTGCCGGACCCGACACTCAAACGTGAACGCATCGTGCTGCAGGGCGACATTCCGAGCCCGGCGAACCCGCCGTCCGGCTGCAAGTTCCACACCCGCTGCCCGATCGCTTCGGATATTTGCAAAGAGCAGGTGCCGGAGTACCGCAATATGGGCAACGAACATTTCGTGGCCTGCCACTTTGCCTGAGCTTTCGGCCTGACCGCTTCGGCGTCGGGTACGCATTCTCAATCCCGGTCGATATTCGAGCATTTCGCTCGAATATCGGCTTTTTTGCGCTTTTTTCCACCGCCGGCTTCTCTCTGGTTGAGTGCGTTTGGCGTGCGAATCGGTTAATCGAAACGGGAACATTACGCGAAAAAAGCGTCGTTTTCGAAAAATTCGGGTAATTTTTGATTTTTGCAGACTAAATTCCGTTTTCGTACGTCTATAGAAGTAATGAGGGGAGCGGATCGGGTCATGAGCGGTGGAATTTGGAAAAAAGGCATACTTGTCGTGCTGGTCGCTGCACTGCTGCTGATTCCCCAGCAGCTGCTGGCCGGACGTCCCAAAGTCGAAGCGGCAGCCGCCGTTCTGATCGATGCGCGGACAGGGAAAGTGCTGTGGCAGGTGGAAGGCGACCGGGCGCTGCCTGCTGCCGGCATGTCGCAGCTGATGACGCAGTGGCTGATCCTCGACGCCGTCCGCAGCGGGCGGGTCGATTGGGAAGATTCCGTCCGCGTCGGCGGCAAAGAGCAGGCCGTGCAAGTCTCGAGCGGCCGCGGCAGCCGGTCGGATGCCGGGCTGATGCTGCGCGCCGACGACAAAATCCCGCTGAACGAACTGTTCATGGGACTCGCGGTGTCGTCTTCCGGCGAAGCCGGACAGGCGTTGGCCCGGTATACGGCCGGTTCGGAAGCTTCGTTTGCCTGGATGATGAACGAGAAAGCGCACCGGATCGGCCTGTCCGCTTCGACGCTGTTCAAGCCCGACCGGGCGGGAACAGCGGGCGCGGATGCGCAAGAACTTCCGGGCGGCAGCCGGATCACGGCCAAAGACGCGGCGGTGATGTGCCGGGAGCTGATTCAGTCGCATCCGGAGATGCTGCGGATGTCTTCGGTGACGCAGACGGAGATCCGCTCGCGCGGCATCTACCTGACGAACCGGAACGCGATGCTGCCGGACTTCGCCGGTCCGCATGCCTACCGCGGAATGGACGGGCTGAAGGCTTACGGCTCGGACAAAGACGGTTATTCGCTGGCCGGCACGGCGCAGCGGGGCGACCAGCGGTTGATCGTGGTCATCATGGGCGCGGAGAGCCGGGAGAAAAGTTTCCAGGCCGCCGGCCGTCTGCTCGACTACGGCTATGCGCGCTCCGGCTCGTTCGCGGAGCGCGCCGCGTCCTGGCTCAAACTCGTGTAATCCGCGGCCTGTCCGCGGCAAAGACCCCCAATCGCAAATCGAAATTCCTGCATCAGCGGCCGCTTCCGGAACCGCTGATTTTTACTTTCCGCACCCACTTTACGCTATAATAGAAAGGCGGACCGGCAAACCGGAATCCGGCACGATTAAGGCTGCCGTTTTCGGGGTGATGAACAGGAGAATATTCATTTGCCGCCGAGTTCAACAATAGAGAAGGAGAAATCCGTTATGAATATTGCTTTTTTCCTGCTGCCGAAGCATGAGGTTGCGTTCGTCTCGATCGATGCGACGCTTCGTCAGGTTATTGAACGCATGGAACATCACCGCTATACCGCCATTCCGATCATCGACAAGGAAGGCGAATACGCCGGTACCGTGACCGAAGGAGATATCCTCTGGCATATGAAGCATTCGGAGGGCCGCATCACTTTTGAGAACGCTTCACGTTTTACGTTGAAGGAAGTGCCGCTGCGCATGAACAATAAGCCCGTCTCGATCGAATCGGACATGGCCGATCTGATCAATTTGTCCAAAACGCAAAACTTCGTGCCGGTCGTCGACGACCGCGGCCGTTTTATCGGCATCGTCCGCCGCAGCCAGATCATCGAATACTGCGCAAGCTTCGTAGCCAAGCATAACAGCGCCGCGCAGAACCGTTAACGCCGCGTCCCGGGAGCCCGGTATCGGCGCGCGCCGCGAATATGCTATAATGAATGTCAAACTTTCGATCATAAGGAATTTCGCATGCCGCCCGTTCGGGAAACGGTATTCGTATCCGCACAAGAGGTGAATCTACTTGAAATTGCGTTTATCTTCGGCGATGTGGGCGATCCTGTACCTGCTTGTCCTGCTGTCGCTGTTAACGCCGCTGTCCGCGATCACGCTGCTGGTGATGGTCGTTCCGGTGGCTGTGCTCTACGCCTCTTTGCGTGTCAACGTATTTTGGCTCCATGTCGTGCCCGTATTGGCGATTTTGGGCGTTATCTCGGGTTCGCTCGCGCCCTACACGCTGATCCTGGCCGCATATTTCCTCGTGCCCGGCATCGTGATGGGGCATCAGTACAAGAAGCGCGCGCCCGCGCTGCAGACGATCATCTACGGAATGGGCTCGCTGCTCGGCATGCTGCTGATTCTGCTGGCCGGCGCCAAGCTCGTACTCGGCTTCAACCTGTCCGATTACGTGAGCGACTTCGTGCATCAGACGTTCGATCCGCTGTTGGCCGTAGCCGAGATGAATCCCGTGTTGAGCGGCCAATGGGACCCGGACTTCATCTTCGCGCTGGCCGACCAGACCGTCATGATGATTCCGCTCGGCATGACCGTCAGTTCGTTCGTGCTGGCGGTCGTCACCCATTCGATCGTGCGTCCGACGCTGGCTTCGATGGGCGCGGCCGTGCCGAAACTCCGGCCCGCGCATGAATGGAAACTTCCGCGCTCGCTCATCTTTTACTATTTTATCGTCCTGATCGTGGATCTGATTACGTACAACCAGGGAGACGGCTTCTGGAGAACCGCCGCCGTCAACCTGCTTCCGCTGCTCCAGTTCTGCTTCATCGTGCAGGCAATCGGCTTCTGGTTCTTCCTCGGACACGTCAAGAAGTGGCATCGGGTAATTTCCATTCTGTTAGCAATCGTTACGGTCGTTTTCCCTCCGATGCGCATCATCGGAATTATCGACTTGGCGTTCCCGCTGCGCGAGTTCATTACGAGACCTAGACGATAGGGTGAGGAAACGATGCCAAATTTTTTGCTGAAACGCTGGTACGGTTATCGAACCGTCTGGGCGCTTCTCCTGCTGCTTGCGCTGACGATCTTCGTCACGGTCTACAACTGGCCGCTCGGCCTGCTGTCGCTGTGCCTCGTATTCGTCGTCGTGTTCGTCATGCTGCGGGCCGAGCTGAAATTCAGGCAAGAACTTGCCGAATACACGTCCGCGCTCTCTTACCGCGTGAACAGCATCGAGGGCGAGATTACGCACCGTCTGCCGTTCGGCCTGCTGCTGTACGATACCGATCGGGCCGTGGAATGGCATAACCGCCAGTTCGCGCAGCTGTTCAACCTGGAGACGGCCGTCGGCCTTCCGCTGTCGGAACTGCTGCCAGGGCTGCCCGCGTTGACCCGCGAACGAAAAGACGGTTCCAAAGAGCCGCTGCAGCTGGTCCAGGCGGAGATCGAAGTCGGACCGGATACGTACGACGTCCGGGTCTATCCGGAAGAACGTCTCGTCTACCTCCAGAAAATGACCGAAATGGCCGAACTGCGGGAGCGTTACGAGAAGGAAAGCCTGGCGCTGGGCATTCTGGTGCTCGACAATCTCGAAGAAGCGTTTCAGGGCATGGACGATCAGCAGCGCACGCTGACGATCGCCCGAGCGACCAGCCTGATCAACGGCTGGGCGCGGCAGTACGAAGTGTATTTGCGCCGGTTGTCCAGCGAACGCTACATGATGCTGCTCAACCAGGCGTCGCTGGAGAAGCTGGAGCACAGCCGCTTCGTCATTCTCGACGAAGTGCGCGAAGCGACGAGCGACCTGAAAGTGCCGATGACGCTGAGCATCGGTCTGGCGTGCGGCAGCGAGAAGATCAGCGAGCTCGGCGCGCTGGCGCAGTCCAGTCTCGACATGGCGCTCGGCCGCGGCGGCGATCAGGCCGCGGTCAAAGCCGGACAGCGCCTGTCGTTCTACGGCGGCCGGTCCAACGCCGTCGAGAAACGGACCCGCGTCCGGGCGCGCGTTATCGCGCATGCGCTGCGCGACCTCATGAAGCGCAGCGACCGGGTCCTGATTATGGGTCACCAGAATCCGGACATGGACGTGATCGGCGCCGCGATCGGCATGCTCAAAGCGGCCGACCGGCTCGAAGTGGAAGCGAGCATCGTTCTGGACGGGGATAACCCGTCCATCACGAAGATGATGGAGCGCATTCGCGCCGACCTGACGCTGGCGGATCGCTTCGCCACGCCGGAGGAGGCGCTTGCGCTCATGACCGAGCGCACGCTGCTCGTCGTCGTCGACACGCACAAGCAGTCGCTGACGATCGAGCCGAAGCTCGTGCAGCGGGCGAAGCAGGTCGTCGTGATCGACCATCATCGCCGCAGCGAAGAATTTATCAACGAAGCGGTGATCGTCTACCTGGAGCCGTACGCGTCTTCCGCCAGCGAGCTGGTGACCGAACTGCTGCAGTACATTCACGACAACATGACGCTGACGCCGCTCGAAGCGACTACGCTGCTGGCCGGCATCACGATGGATACCAAACATTTTACGCT
Source organism: Saccharibacillus sp. WB 17 (assembly GCF_008634075.2). Taxonomy (NCBI): domain Bacteria; kingdom Bacillati; phylum Bacillota; class Bacilli; order Caryophanales; family Paenibacillaceae; genus Saccharibacillus; species Saccharibacillus sp. WB 17. Next base: position 39,085 of record NZ_VPFK02000010.1, read on the forward strand.
GCATACCGGTTCCCGCACGTTCGAAGCCGCAGGCTTCCTGCGCCGCAGCGGAGCCGATACGATTCTCGTTCAGCGCATGCTGAAAGAGGATTTGGGCGAGTACATCTCGAAAGCTGAAATTATCAAAAACGCCCGCGTCGTCATGGGCGGCGTCGCGATTGCGGTCACGGACGGAGGCCGTCAGTTTCCGCAGCTGCTGATCGCCCAGGCGGCCGATACGCTGCTCAACATGACGGACGTGAACGCGTCGTTCGTCATCGGCAGCCGTCCCGACGGCCTGACGGCCATCAGTGCCCGTTCGTTCGGCAAGATCAACGTTCAGGTCGTGATGGAACGCCTCGGCGGCGGCGGGCACTTGACCAACGCGGCGGTGCAGCTCGACATTTCCCCGCAGGAAGCGGAGAAAAAGCTGTTTGCCGTGCTTGAAGATATTGAAAAGGAAGAGGGGCTATTCGAATGAAGGTTATTTTTCTCAAAGACGTAAAAGGGCAAGGCAAAAAAGGCGACGTGAAGGAAGTATCGGAAGGTTACGCACAGAACTTCCTGTTCAAGAACGGAACGGCGAAGCCGGCTACGCAGGGCAACGTCAAGACGCTGGAGAACCAGCATGCGGCCGAAGAAAAGCGCAAGGAAGAAGAAAAGCAGGAAGCGGTCGAACTCGGCAAAAAGCTGGAAGCCGTTACTGTGCAGATCAACGCTAAATCCGGCGAAGGCGGCCGTCTGTTCGGCGCCATCACGAGCAAGCAGATCGGCGAAGCGCTGTCCAAGCAGGGCTTCAAAGTCGACAAGCGCAAGATCGAGCTCGACGAGCCGATCCGGACGCTGGGCATGATCCAGATTCCGATCAAGCTGCACAAGGACGTCAAAGCCACGCTCAAGGTTCAGGTTTCGGAGGAATAGGATGAGCGAGGATCTCTTTTTCGACCGGATTCCGCCACAAAATCTGGAAGCGGAGCAGGCCGTGCTGGGCGCGGTGCTGCTCCAGGCCGAAGCACTTATTACAGTCATGGAGAAAATCACGGCCGACGATTTCTACGACAAGTCGCACCAGATGATATTCGAGGCCATGGTCCAACTCGGGGAAGAGAGTCAGCCGATCGATCTGGTGACGCTGACCTCGCTGCTCAAAGACAGGGGCCAGCTGGAAGACCTCGGCGGCGTCAGCTATTTGTCCAAGCTGGCGCACGCCGTCCCGACGGCCGCCAACGTCGAGTATTACGCGCAGATGATCGAAGAAAAAGCGATGCTGCGCAGACTGATCCGTACCGCGACGCAGATCGTCAGCGAAGGATATACCGGCGGCGAAGACGTCGGCCTGATGCTGAGCGACGCGGAACGCAAAATCCTCGAAATTTCCAACCGCCGCTCAAGCGGCGGTTTTGTCGCGATTCGCGACGTACTGATGGAAGTGTTCGACCGCGTCGAAATGCTGCACCAGAATCAGGGCGGCGGCGGCACGACCGGCATTCCGTCGGGGTTCGTCGATCTGGACGGCATGACGGCCGGCTTCCAGCGCAACGACTTGATCATTCTCGCGGCCCGTCCTTCCGTCGGCAAAACGGCGTTCGCGCTGAACGTCGCGCAGAACGTGTCGGTGCGGGCGGGCGAGACGGTGGCTATTTTCAGTCTGGAAATGTCGGCGGCGCAGCTTGTCCAGCGGATGATCTGCGCCGAAGCGAATCTCGACGCCAGCGTCATGCGGACAGGCGATTTCAAAAGCGACGAAGATTGGACCAAGCTGACGATGGGCATCGCCTCGCTGTCCGAAGCCGAAATCTATATCGACGACACGCCGGGGATCACCGTAGCCGATATCCGTTCCAAATGCCGCCGGCTCAAAAAGGAAAAAGGCCTCGGCATGATCGTCATCGATTATTTGCAGCTGATCCAGGGCCGCGGCAAATCGGGCGAGAACCGGCAGCAGGAAGTCTCCGACATTTCCCGGACGCTGAAGCAGATCGCGCGGGAACTGGAAGTTCCGGTCATCGCGCTGTCCCAGCTCAGCCGGGGCGTCGAGCAGCGTCAGGACAAGCGTCCGATGATGTCCGACCTTCGGGAATCCGGCTCGATCGAGCAGGATGCCGATATCGTCGCGTTCCTGTACCGGGACGATTACTACAATGCCGATACGGAAAAAAAGAACATTATCGAGATCATCATCGCCAAGCAGCGGAACGGTCCCGTCGGAACCGTCGAGCTCGTGTTTCTCAAAAACTTCAATAAATTCGTGAATTACGAACGAGCCCACTCGGACTCGTTTGCGGGATAGAAAAAGGTCCGCCGGACAATCCGGCGGACCTTTTTCTAGTCAAATTTAAGGAGACTTCGAACCCGAAAAGAAAATCTTTTTTTATCTTGTGCTTTTATCTTTCGCTTTTATCTTTCACCTGGTAAATCTCTCCGCCTCTCAACGCTGAGCACGAAACCGCGCATGCCCTTCATTATTTTTGCGCCCGGGAATCCCGTCTTGCAGCAGCCAAATATGGAAGAAGAATTCGAAAATACCGACGACCAGCGCCACGACGAACATATCGAAATACGACAGATTCCAGCCGAGCATGGAAGACGCGGCCCAGAGGACGACGTAGGTCAGGGCGGCATCGCCCAGCGTGGCGGCGGGTCTGTACGCAACCTTCGTCCTTGGAGTCCGCCTGCCGCTTGAATAACGGCGTGAGGACCGTTATTTCGGTCTGCCTGTCCACGCTGTGCGCAAATAGCGTCGTAGAAGCATTTATTCCTCCGGTTTGGCACCGAAATCCCTCTTTTTTCACAAAATAAGTGGATCTGCGTCGTTATTTGCGCTTTTGACGGTTTTTTTGTACAAATAACTGCTCTGAGGACGTTAATCCCGCTGTGCTTTTCCGCTAGCGGAGCGGAACCCTTTTCTGGAAATTGAAAGGAAAAATTTAAACGTCGATAAACTTGCCAAAGCAATAATGCAAATTTAAATCATATGTGTTATAATAAAGTTAGTAAGTGCTAATAAGTGTGTACGTTTAACTTCAAACTTCTGAGAGGACGTGTCATTCATGAACAGATTCGAACATAAAGTTGTTATTATTACCGGTGCAGGCTCGGGCCTCGGCCAGTCTTCCGCGCTGCAAATCGCCAAAGAAGGCGCCAAGCTCGTGCTGGTCGACCTCAACCCGAACGGCCTGGAAGAAACGAAGCAGCAGATTCTCGCAGCCGTACCGCAGGCGGAACTGCTGATCGTGACGGCGAACGTCGCCAAGGAAGAAGAAGTGCGCAGCTACGTCGACCAGACGATGGAGCGGTTCGGACGGATCGACGGATTCTTCAACAACGCCGGCATCGAAGGCAAGCAGGACCTGACCGAAGACTTCGGCATCGACGAATTCCGCAAAGTCGTCAGCATCAATCTGGACGGCGTCTTCTACGGCATGAAATACGTGCTGAAAATCATGAAGGAACAAGGCAGCGGTTCGATCGTCAACACGGCTTCCGTCGGCGGCATCCGCGGAGTCGGCAGCCAGTCCGGCTACGCGGCCAGCAAGCACGGCGTCGTGGGTCTGACCCGCAACTCCGGTATCGAATACGGCCAATACGGCATCAGCATCAAAGCGATCGCGCCCGGCGCGATCATGACTCCGATGGTCGAAGGCTCGCTGCGCCAAATCGGCGGCGACGACTGGGAAGCGGCCGGCGAAGAGTTCATTCAGCCGAACCCGATGAAACGTTACGGCAAACCGGAAGAAGTCGCTTACCTCGTCGCCTTCCTGCTGTCCAACCAGGCCGATTACATCAACGCCGCGGTGATCCCGATCGACGGCGGCCAATCGTACAAATACTAAGCTCGCCTTTGCATCCTTCGTGGGGAGGGACCACAAGCGCCGGCTTCATACGCACGACCCCAAGCGGAAGAGTTTCTCTTCCGCTTTTTTACGTTCTTTTTTCCTCTTCTCATTTCCGAACATTAAATTCATTCCCTCTCTAATTCGTTCGTTATTTATTTGACTTTGAAAAAACGGGCTGGTACACTATGATTGCTGCGTTAAAGCAGCGCAAGGAGCGCTTTTTCGTGTTTTGCGTCCTTTTTTTCAGGCAAAAATGCGTACAAAAGCCGTCTCCGCTCGTCCGTTAGCACGCTTCTCCGCCGGTATTTTCCACTGACGAAATTCCTGCCGGGATAGAGGACGGACGACCAATACAAAGGTGCAAAGGCACCCACGGAGGAATGTAAAATGTCAACGGTAGTCGTAGTGGGAACGCAGTGGGGAGACGAAGGCAAAGGCAAGATTACGGACTATTTGGCGGAAAGCGCCGACGTGGTCGCCCGTTATCAAGGCGGCAACAACGCGGGCCATACCATTTTGATCGAAAACAAAAAATACAAATTGACGATGATTCCATCGGGCATTTTCTATACGGACAAAGCCTGCGTAATCGGCAACGGGATGGTCATCAACCCGAAAGCGCTGATCGAGGAAATCAACTACATTCACGATAACGACTTCACGACGAAGAATCTGTCCATCAGCGATCGCGCGCACATCATCATGCCGTATCATATGGTGCTGGACGCGCTCGAAGAAGAACGCAAAGGCCCGAACAAAATCGGAACGACCGGCAAAGGCATCGGCCCGTGCTACATGGACAAAGCGGCCCGTATCGGTATCCGCATGGCGGATCTTATGGACGCGGAAGAGTTCGAGCTCAAGCTGCGCCATCTGGTAAAAGAAAAGAATCATATGATCGAACAGGTCTACGGCGGCGGAACGGTTGACGTGGAACAAATTCTCAAAGACTATCTGGAGTATGCGGAAATTTTGCGTCCTTACGTCTGCGACACGTCGGTCGTGCTCAACGAATATATCGATCAGGACAAAAAAGTGCTGTTCGAAGGCGCGCAGGGCGTCATGCTCGATATCGACCAGGGCACCTACCCGTTCGTCACTTCGTCCAACCCGTCCGCGGGCGGCGTCTGCATCGGTTCCGGCGTCGGCCCGGCGCGTATCAACCAGGTCATCGGCGTAGCCAAAGCCTACACGACCCGCGTCGGCGACGGTCCTTTCCCGACCGAGCTGCATGACGTCATCGGCGACACGATCCGCGAGACCGGCCACGAGTACGGCACCGTTACCGGCCGTCCGCGCCGCGTCGGCTGGTTCGACACCGTCGTCGTGCGCCACGCGAGACGCGTCAGTGGTATCACGGGCCTGTCCCTGAACTCGCTGGACGTGCTGACCGGCCTCGATACGGTCAAGATCTGCACCGGCTACAAGTTCCGCGGCGAGATCATCTCGCATTACCCGGCAAGCCTCAAGCAGCTGGCCGAATGCGAAGCGGTCTACGAAGAAATGCCGGGCTGGAGCGAAGACATCACGGGCGCCAAGACGCTTGAAGACCTTCCGGAGTCGACGCGCAATTACGTGAACCGCGTCAGCGAACTTACCGGCATTCCGATTGCCATCTTCTCCGTCGGCCGCAACCGCGAGCAGACGAACCCGGTTCTTCCGATCTACGTCTAAACCGGACTTCGTCCCAGCAGTACCGCGCCTTGTGCGCCGAACCACCTAGTTAGAACGCTCAAACCCGCGCCCCGCGCGGGTTTTTTGCTTTGTCGTAAAGTTGAAAAAAGCGCGGAATCTGTGGTAAGGTAGACGGAGGTTTTTTAAAGGTTAAAATTTTGACACTATTTCTAACGTTAGTCTGCGAGGCAAAGGAGAAGATCGAAGAACATGGAGAGTCCGAACAACAACAGCCGAGTCGAAGCCGCATCCTCCGAGCAGTCGGAAATGCAGCAGGGGAGCAAGGTCGTCTTGGCAGGGGGAAAGCCGGGGAAGATTCGCCGCTGGACAGCGGGAATCGTGGGCGGTGCCGTGCTGGCAGGCGGACTGACCTTCGGCGGATTCAAATACGTAGAAGCGCATACGCTGCCTTATTATAACGTGTATTCCGGAGATACGATCGTCGGGACGATCGCCGATCGAACCCAGCTTGACGAGCTGATCGCGAAGAAACGCGCGGAGTTCGCGGCCAAATATCCGAACGCGGACATGAAGCTGTTCACGGCGAACATCCGGGCCGAGCAGGCCGAAGGCTACAAAGTCGTGCCGGAGACCGAAGAGACGCTGCGCAAGCTCGAAGGCACGATCAAAGCTTACGCTACCGGCGTCGAGCTGGTTGTGGACGGCAAAACGATCGGCATCGTCAAAGACGAGCAGACCGCCAAAAAGCTCGTCCGCAAAGCCGAAAAGTCGTATATCAAGCAGGGCACGCAGACGGCGGGCGCCGCGACCAAACGTCTGGCGTCGACCGGCCGTTCCGCGTCGGCCGACGCGTCGACGTCCAAGCTGAATTCGATCAAGATCAACGAGAAAATCGCGTACAGCCAGACCGAGACATCGCCGACGCGTCTGCTGACCGAAGAAGAAGCGTACAAACTGCTGACGGTCGGGCAAAAAGATCCGGTGACCTACACGGTCGCCGAAGGCGATACCGTCAGCTCGATCGCGGCAAGGTTCGGTATCACGCAGGACGACCTCTACGCGAACAACACCGATATCAAGGAGTTCACGCTCCAGATCGGCCAAGAACTTCGCATTACGCTGCCGGACCCGGCGATCACCGTCACGACGGTCGAATCCGTCTCGGAGATTATTCCGACCGCGCCGGAACTCGTCATTCGCCGCAATTCCGATCTGGCCGCGGGCAAACGGATCGTCGCTTCCCCCGGCAAAAGCGGAGCGAAGCGCGTCGATTACCGCCTGACCAAAGAAAACGGCGAGATCGTGCGCGAAGCTTGGGTCGGCCAGGAAGTCGTTCGCCGCTCCGCGCCGATCGTCATCGTCAAGGGAACCAAAGAGATCGTCGAAGAAAAGCCGGTCGTAGAACAAGCTCCGCAGCCGGAACAATCGGCCGAACGGAGCGAGGAGTCTTCTTCGTCCGAACGCGAACAGTCCCGGTCTTCCGAGCCGGACACGTCGTCCTCGTCCGAATCGTCTTCGGACCGCGACGATCAGGAAGAAGTGACGTCCGGCGGCAGCGGCTTCAGCTGGCCGGTCAGCGGCGCTTCGATCTCCAGCACGTTCGGCAAGCGTTGGGGCAAGATGCACGCCGGCATCGACCTGACCGGGCCGTCGACGATCAAGGCGTCCGCACCGGGTACCGTCACGTACGCCGGCCAGATGAGCGGCTACGGCAATATCGTCATCGTCAGCCACGGCGACGGCTTCGAGACCCGCTACGGCCACCTGAGCGTTATCAACGCGAGCGTCGGCCAGTCCGTCTCCCGCGGCGAGTCGATCGGCGTGATGGGCAACACCGGCCGCTCCACCGGCACGCATCTGCATTTCGAGATCCGCAAAAACGGCTCGCCGGAAAACCCGTTGTCCTATTTGCCTTAAAAGGGCTGCGGGCGACTGTGACGCTTTATGCGTTTTGAATGACACGTTCTCGGATATTAAGCGCCTCCGGACCTTTCCCGGCGGCGCTTTTTCCCGTGTCCTATGGTAAAATAACGAAGATATCCCCGGGAAAGATCCCGAGAATAACGGGGAATCGAGCAAGGGGGCCAATCGAAATGCAGGGCAAAATCCTGGTTGTGGACGACGAGCAGCCGATTGCGGATATTTTAAAATTCAATCTGGAAAAAGAAGGCTACGAGGTCATCTGCGCGTTCGACGGCATTCGGGCGGTAGAACTTGCGCTGAGCGAGAAGCCGGACCTGATCCTGCTGGATCTGATGCTGCCCGGCAAGGACGGCATGGACGTCTGCCGCGAAGTGCGGACCCAACTGCCGGTGCCGATCATTATGCTGACCGCCAAGGACGGCGAGATCGACAAAGTGCTGGGGCTGGAGCTGGGCGCGGACGATTACGTTACCAAGCCGTTCAGCACGCGCGAACTGCTGGCCCGGGTCAAGGCGCAGATGCGCCGCCACCAGCCGGGCGCGGCGCTGCATCCGGGCACGGGCGCGCAGCCGCAGCAGCGGCAGGGACTGACCGTGGATGCCCTTTTTATCGATACGGATATGTATATGGTGTACAAGAACGGCGAGCCGCTCGACCTGACGCACCGCGAATACGAGCTGGTGTATTACATGGGCAAAAACGCGGGCAAAGTCATGACGCGGGAGCATCTGCTTCAGGCGGTGTGGGGCTTCGAATATTTCGGCGACGTGCGCACGGTCGACGTGACCATCCGGCGCCTGCGCGAGAAGATCGAAGACGATCCGAGCAAGCCGGAATACATTTTGACGCGCCGGGGCCTCGGCTACATGATGCGTTCGAACAAGCCGGGAGGATTTTAGGCCATGTTTCGCGGAGCCGCTTTTTTCCGTTCCGTGCAGGCGAAGCTGATCATCGTCTATATGCTGCTGATCCTGATCGCGATGCAGCTGATCGGCGTCTATTTCGTCAGCGCGATGAAGACGTCGCTGACGAACAATTTCACGAACGACCTCAAGGAACAGGCCGAACTGCTGTCCGTTCTGGCGGGACAGAACTGGACGGGCAGCGGGGAAGCGGCCGAGGACAAGACCGCGAGCCTGCGGACGCTCGTCGACAACTTCTCCAGCATGAGCAGCGGCGAGATCCAGGTGCTCGACGTCAGCGGCCGCGTGCTGATCACGTCGCTGTCGACGCACGCGGATCTCGTGAACAGCAAAAACACGCAGACCGTCGTCAGCCGCGCGCTGCAGGGCATCGACGATAACGAGGAATACATTATCGACGAAGACAACGTCCGCAAAAAGGTCGTCGCCAAGCCGGTCGTCAGCGCCGGCAAAATCGTCGGCGCGATCTATATCGTCGCTTCGATGCAGAGCCTGTACGATACGATGCAGCGCATCAACGGCATCTTCATCTCCGGCGTGCTGATCGCGCTCTGCCTGACGGCCGTGCTCGGCGTCATTCTGGCGCATACGGTCACGCAGCCGATCAAGGAGATGACCAAGCGGGCGACCGCGGTCGCCGAAGGGCGGTTCCACGTACGGATGCCGGTATTCGGCAGCGACGAGATCGGCCAGCTCGGCGAAGCGTTCAACCATATGACGAGCCGCCTGCAGGGCGTGCTGGCGCTCAACGAAGAAGAGAAAGAGAAGCTGTCTTCGATTCTGACGAATATGAGCGACGGGGTGATCGCGGCCGACGAATCCGGCTCGGTCATTCTCGTCAACCGGGTCGCGAGCGCCATGCTCGGCATGCGCGAAGCCGATATTATCGGCCGCGGCATCTCGGGGCTGCTCGACCTGCCCGAAGACGACGAAGAACTGCCGTCCGCCGGGCTGCGCAGCATCATTCTGGGCGGCAGCGGAGGCACGCCGGATTCGCCCGGAGGCCCGGGCGGGCGCGAAGACCTGACGATCAAGGCGACGCTCAGCCCGATCCACCGCCGCGAGAGCGGCACGGAAGTCGGCGTCAGCGGCACGATCGCGGTGCTGCAGGACATTACCGAGCAGGAACGGCTCGACACGCTGCGGCGGGAATTCGTCGCCAACGTGTCGCACGAGCTGCGCACGCCGCTCACGACGATCAAGAGTTATACCGAAGCGCTCGAAGACGGCGCGCTGGACGACCGGGCCGTGGCCGGACGCTTCGTCGGCGTCATCCAGAACGAGACGGAGCGCATGATCCGGCTCGTCACGGACCTGCTCCAGCTGTCGCGCATGGATTCCAAGGAGACGGCGCTGCGCCGCAAAAAAGCGGACCTGTTCGAATTGGTCGAGGAAGTTGCGGAACGCTTTACGTTTCCGCTGCAGGGCAAAGGCATCGGCATCCGGCTGAAGGCTTCGCCGGATCTCGGCACGGTCAACGTCGATCGCGACCAGATCGACCAGGTGCTAGACAACGTCGTGTCCAACGCGATGAAATACACGACCGAAGGCGGCGAAGTGACGCTGGACGCCTACCGGCTCGAAGACGGCCTGCGCTATGCGGTCGTCGTGTCGGATACCGGCATCGGCATCCCGAAAGAAGAGCTGGGCCGGATCTTCGAGCGGTTCTACCGCGTCGACAAAGCGCGCTCGCGCGGAATGGGAGGCACCGGGCTGGGGCTTGCCATCGCGCGCGAGATCGTGGAGGCGCACGGCGGCGATATCGCGATCGAATCGGAGCTCGGGCAGGGCACGCGCGTGACGTTCACGCTGCCCGCCTATGCGGAAGGAGGCGGCGAATAAGTGAAAGAACGGCTCAAAACGGCGGTACTGACCGTGCTCGTCGCCGTCAGTCTCGTGCAGAGCTACCTGCTGATCTATCGGCTGCCCGGCACGGGTTCGGTCGTCGTCTCGTCGGCCGGCTACGTCCGGACCGACGAGATGGGCGAGCTGCGAAGCGTCGAGGATACGCTGTATCCCGACCGCATGATCATTCATATGGGCGAAGACAAGCACACGATTTTCTATCCGGATTCGGCTTTTTACAAGCTGATCTATGCGCGCATTCAGGCACGCGACTTCGCCGCGTTCCAGGTGCAGCCGGTCTCGGGCGCAGATTGGGCGAAGATCGCGGCCGACAATCCGGGCATCGAGCTGTCGTTCGGAACCGGCCTGCCCGTTCCACTGCTGCAAAAAACGATGCGGCTGTCCGCGGACACGGCGTTCGAGACGGCGGATATCGACCGGATCTGGATCTACACCGGCAGCGGCGACGAGAAACCGCGCGCCTTCTTCTTCAGCGCCGACGGTCGGGACGTGTACGAGGCGAAGCAGCTCGACCTGACGGTGCAGGACGTGCTGCAGCACGTGGCGTTCGGTGAAGAATGGACGCCGTACACGCCGCTGAACAAGCATACGCTGTACGTGCCGTCCAAGCCGATCGTGCTGGCGGAAGCGGTGCTGGAGACCGAATCGTTCACGAGCGACCAGATGCAGCGCAATCTGTTCGCCGATCCGGCCGTGACACGCAACATTCACGAACAGGACGGTTCGGAGATCTACACCGACAGCAAGCGCAGCCTCCAGATCGAAGACGAGGCGCGCTGGATGACCTATACCGATCCGGCCGCCGCGCCGGCGATCGAAGCGGACGCGACCGAAAGCGTACTGTCGGCCGTCGACTTCGTCAACCAGCATGGTGGCTGGAACGGGCGCTACCGCGCCGAATTGCCGGGCGGCGGCAATTCGGACAACGATTCCGATTTCAGCGTCCGCTTCCAGCAGTATTACGGCTCGCTGCCGATTCTCGGCAGCGGCAGCGTGCGCTACGGCTTCATGAACCTGATTCTGCAGCAGGGCACCGTCTCGTTCTACGAGCGGTCGCTGCTGGAGACGGCGGACGTCGGGAAGCAGGGCCCGCAGTATACGCTGCCCGGCGGCCAGATGCTGATCGACCGCATCACGAATATCGAGGACGTGCACGGCCGCAAAGTCGTCGATCTGTACCCGGCGTATACGCCGCGCATGAACGGCGACACGCTGCGGCTCGTGCCGGGCTGGGTGGCCGTGCTGACAGACGGATCGATCGCGACGTTCAGCTAGGCTGGGCTTCGGCAGCAAGAGCAAGCGGCAGGCAGGGCGGCGAACCGCCGCATCGGACGGCCGGGCAAAAGGGGGAGACGGGACTTGGATTGGGGAAGGGCGAAGAACGTATTGATCTATGCGTTTCTGCTGCTGAATCTGGTGCTGGGCTACCAGCTCTGGAACGACTTCCGCGAGCAGCAGGGCGTAAGCCTCGGCTTCGGCTCGCTGAGCGAGAGCACGCAGCGCGCGATGGAAGAGAAAAATATCCAGGTGCTGACTTCGATCCCGGCCGATACGCCGAGCCTGCCGAAGATCTCGTACCGCTACGTCCGCCAGGCTTCGAGCGAACCGGTGCAGCTGGAAGTTCCGGCCGACAGCAAGCTGATCTTCGCGCCGAACGACCTGGCTTCGGCTCTGAAAAACGAGATCCCGCAGATCGGGACGTACAGCTACGACGCTTTTGCGGCGGGCGGCAGCGGGGACGGTTCGTTCACGCTGCATCCGCTGTTCGAGCGGCAGTGGCCGCTGTTCAACGCAAGCCTGGAACTTTTTTATACCGATCAGAAGATTACCGCTTACCGCGGCGCCCCGGTCGACATCCAGGGAGCCGGCGGCGAGACGGAAGTGCTGCCCGCGCAGAAAGCGCTCGGCACGCTGATCGAGAATTATCTGCCCGAAGGCGCGGTGGTGAAGGAGATCGTACTGGGCTTCTACGGCCAGACGTTCGATTCGGAGACGCAGGTGGCGGCGCCGGTGTGGCGCTTCACGATCGAGAGCGACGCGAACCCTTCATACAGCGTGTACTACGTGCAGGGAGCAAGCGGAGACGTTATCAGTCCCTGAGCAGCGGAGAGAAGGAGATTATCAATGAGTATGGGAATGCGTTTTACCGTATTGTCGAGCGGATCGACGGGCAACGCCACGGTGATCGAGCTGGGCGGCACGACGCTGCTGGTCGACGCGGGGCTTAGCGCGAGAAGGGTGGAAGACCTGCTGCGCGAACGCGACGTGTCGCCGGAGCAGCTCAGCGGCATCCTCGTCACGCACGAACACACGGACCACGTCAAAGGGGTAGGGGCGCTTGCGCGCAAGTACAAGCTGCCGATCTACGCGAACGAGAAGACGTGGGAAGCGATGAAAAAATACGTCGGGCAGATCGAGCCGGCCCAGCGCAAAATTCTGGAAACGGGCACGGCGGCGGACTTCGGTTCGCTGCGCGCCGAATCGTTCGGCATTTCGCACGACGCGGCGGAGCCGGTCGGCTACACGTTCGACGACGGCATCCACAAGCTGAGCCTCGCGACCGATCTCGGCTATATGAGCGACCGGGTCAAGGAAGCGATCTACGACTCCGACGTGCTCGTGCTGGAGTCGAACCACGATATCGAGATGCTGCGCATGGGGCGTTACCCGTGGAACATCAAGCGGCGGATTCTTAGCGATATCGGCCACTTGTCCAACAACGCGGCGGGCGAAGCGTTAAGCGAGCTGCTGAACGGCCGCTTGAAGCGCACGTATCTGGCCCACCTCAGCCGCGACCACAACATGATGGACATCGCGCGCATGACGGTGCGCTGCTCGATGGAAGACAGCGGCGTCTTTTTCAAGGACAGCGAATTCGAACTGCGCGACACGTACTGGAACATGCCGACGCCGTGGGACGAAGTCGGCAGCAAAAGCGGCGAATAAGCACGGAATAAGCACGGAATAAGCGCCGAATAATCGAGGCAGGGCTCTGATCGGCGTCGGCAGGCAAGCAAACGGTTTAATGGATAGAGGACCACGCGCAGTCAACGAGAGTTCGAAGCTGCCGCTCCGGACGACCGGCCCCAGACCGGCCGATCCCGCGGCGGACGGCGTGCATAGATGGAAGGAAGGATGACCATGAGCCTGTTTGACGACGAATATTACGGCGGAAGCGGACGCAGCAGCGGCTTCGCCGAGCGTGGCACCCGCCGCGGACGCCAGGGCTCCGGCAGAAGCGGCCGCGGCCGAAGAGCGGGCGGAGCCGGCAGCGCCGTGCTCGGCGCGGTCATCGGCTCGCTGCTGACCGTGCTGCTGCTCGGCGGCGTGTTTGCCGCGTTCGTGCTGCCCCGGGTGAACACGGGCGCGCTGGCTTCGGCGGCGTCTTCGGGCGATCCGTACGATCGCATCGTGCAGGCCGCCGCTTCCGTGCGGCCCGCGGTCGTCAGCATCGTGAATCACCGCACGGCCGGCGAGACGACGCTTGAGAACGCCGCGCTCGGTTCGGGCGTCGTGTTCCAGAAGCAGGGCGGCAAAGCGTATATCATCACGAATCACCATGTCATCGCCGGCGCCGAAGAACTGGAAGCGGTGCTGACCGACGGCACGCGCCTCAAAGCCAAAGCGGTCGGCTCGGACCTCATCACCGATATCGCCGTGCTGGAAGTGGACGCCGGCAAAGTCCGGGCCGTGGCGAAGATCGGCAATTCGGATCAGCTCGATCTCGGCGAGACGGTGATCGCGCTCGGCAATCCGCTCGGCCTCGGCGATACGCTGACCTCGGGCATCGTCAGTTATCCCAAGCGGATCATGCCCGTCTCGCTCAACGAAGACGGCGTCTACGACTGGGAGCAGCAGGTGATCCAGACCGACGCCGCGATTAACGAAGGCAACAGCGGCGGCGCGCTGGTCGACCTCGACGGCCGCCTGATCGGCATCAACACGATGAAGATCGCCAGCACCGGGGTGGAAGGGATCGGCTTCGCCATTCCGGTCAATCAGGTCATGGCGACGGCGGGCGAGCTGCTCGAGAGCGGCCGGATCAGCCGGCCTTACCTCGGCGTGTACTCGCTCGATCTGAGCAACCCGTACGCCCCGATGGCCGAAGACCAGGTCGACAAGCTCAAGCTGCCGAGCGGCGTCGACAAAGGCGTCGTCGTGCTGGAATCGCTCGGCCCCGCCAAGGACGCCGGCATCAAGCTCAACGACGTAATCGTCGGCTTCGACAACCGGTCGATCGATTCGACGCTCATGCTGCGCAAATACTTATACGGCTACAAAAAAATCGGCGAGAAAATGAGCATCAGCTATTACCGCGACGGCAAAAAGCAGAAAGCGACCGTGACGCTCGGGGAACGTCCGGAAGCGAGCCAATAGCTGCTGTTTGCGCCGCCTCTCTTTTTTCAAATCCAACAACCGGGAGTGTCTGTCATGTACTGTGTATGCAAGCAGCATATCGAGAACGCGCTTGAACAATTTCTGGACGAATACGCGGAAGCGCCGGACCTGGTGAACCTGCAGGAGACGGAATTCTCCGATTGGGACCCGCCGCTCCAATGCGCGCACTGCGAAGAGCCGGCCATCGTGCTGGTCGTGTAGACCGCCTTCCATATTCTACGACCGAATTCTACGACCGACGGACGGGGCCGCCCGCAGGATCCGGCAATGCCGGGCTGCAGGCGGCCTGTTCGGCCGGCGGGACGAAAGGGAGCTTTGACAACCGATGATCTTCCTTTTTAGCTATGGGCTGACCGCCCTCATTCTGCTGGCTTTCGTCGTCAGCTACCTCCGCGACAAACGCCGTATCCGCGTCGGCATGCTGCTGACTTCCGGGCTGCTGCTGCTCGCTTTTTCCCTCATGATCAGCGTGATCCAGGTTGCCGACGACAATGCCGCCGTCATGTATGCCGCCGCTTTCGGCGCGCTGGCCTTCGTCGTGCTGCTGCCTCTGCTCGTTATCGGCACCGGAGCCGGACTGCTCTACAACGCACGCATTTTATGGAGAAAAGAAGGCTTCAAACCGAAAAACCTGCTCACGCTCGGTCTCGGACTGCTGATCTTCGCGTACCTCGGCCTGCTGCTGTTCTCCCCGCTGTGGACCCACCGCGAAGAACTGGCGCTGCCGATCGGCCTCATGACGGCGGTCACCGGGTATTTCGGCTTCATTTTCCTGTGCTACCTCGTCTCGTGCGTGCTGTACAATCTGGTGCGTCCGCGCGCGCCGCGCGACTACATCGTCGTGCTCGGCGCCGGGCTCAAAGGCGACAAAGTGACGCCGCTGCTCGCCGGACGGCTCAAGCGCGGCATCGCTTTTTACCGCAAGCAGGAAGATCTGCTCTACACGCCGCCCGTGTTCGTCGTCTCCGGAGGCAAAGGCTCGGACGAGATCATCCCGGAAGCCGCCGCCATGCGCAATTATTTGCTGGAACAGGACATTCCCGACGCGCAGATCCGTATGGAAGACCAATCGGTGAACACGCTGGAGAATATGGCTTTTTCCAAACAGATCATGGATGCCGAAAGCGGCGAAGGCAAGTACACCTGCGTGTTCGCGACCAACAACTTCCACCTGTTCCGGGCCGGCGTCTACGCGCGCAAAGCGGGGCTGCAAGCTGACGGGATCGGGTCGAAGACCGCTTTTTACTACCTGCCGAACGCTTTTATCCGCGAGTACGTCGCCATCTTGTCCATGTACCGCAAATGGCATATGCTGCTGCTCGGCACGCTCGTGATCCTGTTCGGCCTTATGGCGCTTGCGCTCTGGTGGTCGAACCGCTCGCTCGTCGCCTAATTTGGCAATGGGTCGATTGTTGGCGCGAAAAAGGGTACACTAGGGAGAGAAGTTATTCGAGTGGGGTGAGCAAAAGCATGGCAGACGAAGAAGTGGTAGTACTGACCCAAGAAGGATTCGACAAGCTCCAGGCGGAGCTCGACGACCTTAAATACGTGAAACGCAAAGAGCTGGCGGCGCGTATCAAGCTCGCGATCAGCTACGGCGACCTGAAGGAAAACAGCGAGTACCATTCGGCCAAGAACGACCAGGCTTTCATGGAGACGCGCATTATCATTTTGGAAAAAATGCTGATTAAAGCCCGGATCGCGGAGGCAAGCAGCGGCAGTTCCGGCATTATCGGCGTGGGTTCGAACGTGGTCCTCAAAGACATCGAGTTCGGCGACACGCTGGAATACCAGGTGGTCGGACCGGCCGAAGCGGACGTTGTGGACGGCAAGATCTCGTACGAAAGCCCGCTCGGCAAAGCGCTGATGGGCAAAAAAGTCGGCGAGAAGATCAACGTCGACGCCCCGATGGGCACGATTCATTACGAGCTGCTGGAAGTCAAAGGCTCGTAGGGAAGCGGCGCTTGAGCAGGATGGGCGTTCAAAGCTGAACAGATCGGAAAAGAAAAGACGGCTGACCGGCGGATACGCGCGGGTGCCGTCTTTTTTGCGCTGTCGGGCGCACTCTATCGTATAATGGAAGCATCACATCACGAACGGAAACCGGGAGGACTTATGTTCATTCAAATCATCGGAGTCGGCAAGTTAAAAGAAAAATACCTCGTTCAAGGTATCGCGGAATACAGCAAACGGCTGACGCCGTACCTCAAGCTGCAAATCGTCGAAGTGCCCGACGAGAAAGCGCCTGACAGCTTAAGCGACGCGGAAGTGAAGATCGTGAAAGACAAAGAAGGCGAGCGCATCCTGAGCCACATCAAGCCCGACGCCCACGTCATCGCTCTGGCGCTGGACGGCAAGATGTGGAGTTCCGAGGACCTGGCCTCCGAGCTCGACCGACTGGGCACCTACGGCAGCAGCCACGTCGTCTTCGTGATCGGCGGCAGCCACGGCATCAGCGACGACGTCCTGAAGCGCGCCCAGCAGAAGCTGTGCTTCGGGCGCATGACGCTGCCGCACCAGCTGATGCGTCTGGTGCTGGTGGAACAGGTGTATCGGGCGGTGAAGATTAATCGGGGGGAACCGTATCATAAGTAGAGCAAATTTCAGAATGTACAACATGAGAGTCGAAAGTAGACAAAACCTTAGTTGGAATTTAAAGATTGTCACAGCAGTATAGCCCTCGAATTCTCAGGGCTATACTATCTATCACAACTATTAACTTAATCTTTTTCTTCAAGATGCTTAATTACATCTTTCAAATGTTTGGTAAACCCTTGGTCTCCAAGATTATTGTGTCTACCATCATAAGTACTTGAATTAGCGTTATACAAGGAGCCTTTTGAGAAAATTACAAAGTCTCCACCTAATACTCTCACTACAGTACGAGCTGTTCTAGGTAATGGCTTTCCGTTGTACTCACCATGCTCAGAATAGCTTCGGTTAATATAACTTCCAGGAGTGATTTCCGTAAGTTCTTCCGAATCACGGCTAAGATTTTCATATACGCCACTAGCGTCTAAAGAAGATGTGATTATACGGAAGTGAGCCCATTCTAATGGCGATCCGGGAAAAGATTGAAATCTTAGACTATAAATTTTAAGGATATGTGAAAGACTATCGAACTTTACTTCGATGCATCCTTGTTCGTTAGATTCCTTAGCACTGCTTAAATCTAAACCTCCACCGGAAGGGAAGAAGGTGTGATTGGAGGCTTCCGAGTTACCGATTCCATTGAGAACTTCAATGATTTTTGTTTTATTTGTCCACTCGAACGTTTCTGGAATACCGCTTGGAAAAAGTTGATTCAAAAGCGTCTCCCAGTTTGATAACTCTTTTTGTCTAAAATCAGCATTCATTTTATTTCCTCCCTCATATTAAAAATGGTGATTAAAGGATATCATTTTGGTGAATAAATAGCAAATAATCAGAAAAATAATCTATCCTTCTTAAGAAAATGTGTTATAATCATTTATATTCCTAAAAGCCAGAAAGAAGGGGTAGATTATGAACAAAGAAACGGCCGTGGTAAAAGTAAATAAGAAAAACAATTTATTCCCTGATAGTTTTGCGAATTTAACTCTAAACGAGTTAATCAGCAGAGAAGATGTGGATATTGTTAAAAAAGGTAATAAATTGAGCTTGAGTAGAAAAACAGCTAGTGATAATTTGACTTTGGAGTACACTACATTTGATGAAGCAGAGTCTATCACATTGACTACTGTAAAGAAAACCAAGAAGAAAAAAGAATTAGCTGACTTGGCGAAAAAGATGTATAAAGAAGGTAAAACTCAGAATGAAATAGCTCAATACATTGATGCTTCTCAGCCTTACGTTTCCAAGCTTTTAAAGCTTTAGTTCATAACCAACATGTATGGATTTCAAACTATTAGCTGGATTTTTTGATACTCTGATTGTTGCCTTAAATATAAATTAGCCCCTTCTGCTGTTGTATCAGCAGAAGGGGCTTCATTTAAAAAATGCTTCTGAGCTTCTTTATTAAACGCTAACTCGATTCTATCAACCCGTTTGCTCTCATCTAGAGTAATTCGCTTCACAATCAAGTGAAGCAATGTCTTTCGCTGTGTAAATGGCGATCGTTGTAGCAACTCCTCAAACCTCTCCATCAAGGAACGTACAAATTCGTAAGGGACCGGCTCCGACTGGTCTTCTCGAACCGTCGCCTCCAGCTTCGACCTTCGCCTCAGCTCTACATCCAGCTCCTCATTAAGTTCTCTAAGGCGTTCACTAAACAGCGCCCGATCAATCTCATCCATCTCGTAAAGCTCCAGGTACTTCCGTTTCTTCTCTTCCAGTTTCTCAATGCGAGACTTTACAGTTGTGAGTTCAGTCAGCGCCGGTTTAGACTGCTGAGTCCTTTGCTCATTCACTCTCTGAACAATCGCCTTCAAAATCGAAGGGTTCTCGACGACGCTACGAATCCGATCAGTCACCGCTTGCTCTGCTTCCAGCTTGCGAACACTATTGGCGTGGCAAACAGAACTTCCTTGACTACGAAACCGGCTACACGAGTAATACATACGAGTCACTTTGGTTCCGTCTTTCATCTTGTTAACCGTTCGGCTGGCGGTCATCGCCGCCCCGCATTCGGGGCAGCGGATGAGTCCGGTCAATAGGTATTCGCCTTCAAAGCGCTTCTGAGGCATCTTAGATTTTTTTTGTTGAAGGAGCTGGACTTTCTCCCACAACTCTTCGGAAATGATCGCCGGGTGCAGTCCTTCCGCGATGATCTCGTTATTGCTCTGGCTCCACTAGCGTTTTTCGGATCAATTCTCGTAGCGATTATAGCGGATCTTTACCACGAACATGGGGTTGGTCACAATGTTCTTGATGGCCGTCATGGAGAACGGCTTTTTTCGCTTCGCCCGATGGCCTTCTTGATTTAGCTCGTTGGTACAGATGATACTCCACATAGTGAAGAGATCGTACAACATAAGGAAGAAGAGAACCAACATAGTGAAAGAAAAGTACAATATAATGGAGACGAAATCCAACATAACGAAGGATTAGTTCAACATTAAAGTTTAAAAAATCCAAAATTACAAAAGATTCAAAAGAGAGTAAACGTTAAAAAAGAGCAACGAGTTCTGAGATGATGGAGGTTATCGTGGAATTGTATACAGTAAGAGAAGTGGATAAGAGCAAGATTGCGCTTTGATCCATACAAAAGAAGACTCAACGTTCAATCAGTATCTAATGAAGTTAGTACAAGAACAGAAATTGTTCAAAATCTAAGATAAAGAAAATAAGATTTAGGTTTATAATACATAATATTACTTCTAAACAGACGACTGAACGAGTATCCTACAGCAACCATTTATTCTTTGATTGGCTCCCGTTCACGCTGCTTCTTAGAATGTTCATAGGAGAGCATCGTTTTCTCCAAGCCACGGGTAAGTAAATTTTTTGGAATCCCTGTGGATCTTATCTTCTAAATTGCCTTTAAGATATCTCGGCAGGTCGAGAGGCTGATGGCTTCTCCACGTCGGAAAAAGCATATATAAGATCGTATTTCTGATCTCCTTACAGGTCCAGACACGTTTGATGAGGTGGTCTTCCTATTCGACGAGCTTTTCGTAAGCATCCATATTAAAGGACATTTTTTCACATCCTGAGAGCTGATTTTTGGATCAGCGGCCCTCAGGTTGTTTTTTTTCATAACACAAAGCAAAGGTAAACAAAAAAACCACTTACGTGGCTTTTTATGGCATGATATGATTTGTAAAAAACAGAGGTGAATTGGTTGAAAGTTAACATATTCATAGACGGTACATGGTTATTTAAAGTTCAAGACAAAGTTTTAAAAAAGGCCAGGATAGCTAGTGAAAGCCAGAGACCTATCGTCATAGATTTTAATAAACTGAGCAATCTTATTTTGAAGCATGTGAAAGATAATGGTCATGGGGACTGTAATGGATTTGGAGAACGACACTGTTGCATATCGGTTCTTCAACTTCCTACTGACTTAGATACTTGGAAAAATAAAAAGGTATGGGAGATAGACGGAAGTAACAAAGCTAACAACTATATTTTGAGACCAGAAGATGTAAAAAAAACAAGAACAAATAGTCATGCTAGAAAGCGATTCGCTGAAAGAGCAATAAATTCTGGATTTGAAAGTAGCTCTGTACTAACACCTAACTTAAAAGCTTGGATGGTACAAAAGTTGTCTAATGGCACTTTCCAAGAGAAACAAGTAGATACTACTGTAGTAGCTTTATTAGTGAAATCTGCTATAACAAAAAGTGAAGAAATTCATGTAGTTATTGCAGGTGATGCAGATATCTTACCCGCTATAAAAATTGCTTATCCTGAGTTTAGCAAAAAAATTATGATCGTTACTACCCATCCTGATGAACTAAAAGCAGAACATAGGCAGTCTTCATATTCTTATCAGCAAGAAGATTTTGAAATCCCAGCACTTTATTTGCAAGATCATGTTAAAGATATAATGGAAGGAAATGCAGTACAATGTCCAAATTGTCATGGGGTTTTTGTGGAAACTCGAAATCTCCCTAAAGGAAGACGATCTTACTGTCACGCATGTGAATCTGAACGCACTTAGACTTTCGGGAGCAACGAAAAAAGCCACTTATAAAAAGTGGCTTTTTTCGTTGCCGAAATACCCAGCGAGGGAAATTTATCATAAGTAACAGCAACGCAGAAATAAAAGTAGTTAATTCATACAAGAGATGTTTATACTATACTAAGCTTGTGAGATGCATAGGTATTAAGGTATAATTTGGTTTACAAATAAGCTTTAGGTCACTTTCTTAAAGATAAAAATGACGAAAGTATAGGAGGATGGGCATGGAAACACCGAGACTAACTGCAGAGGATGTACAACTTAGTATATCTGAGGTAGAACAAGTTGAATTTTTAGATAGAGGCGGACAAAAAGTGGTTTTTTCATGCTGCATCGACGGTAAACCCTATGTCATTAAGTTTATTAAGATCAAAGAGGATATGACCGAAGATTCATCGCTTAAAGAGGATATAATCGCTAGAGCAAAAAGAGAAATTGAAATTATGGACAAGTGTTCTAGTGTTAATTTGGTGAAGTTAGGTCCGATAAAAATGAGTGAAATTCAGGTTAAAGGCGAACAGTTACTGTATTTTACAGAGGAATTTGTTGAAGGCACAACCCTGGACAAGGTTTTAAATACAGGACCACTTCAATTGGAACAAGCGCTCACTCTTGCTTTAGACATGACTACCGCCATAGAAAATTTGTGGGGAATAGGAATGATTCATCGTGATATCAAGCCCCAAAATATTATCAGACACATAGATGGACACCATGTACTCTTAGATGCGGGAATTGCTTTTGACTTAAATGCTGAGTCTCTAACATCTTTCGGTCCAGTAGGCACTAGGCTCTATATGTCGCCAGAGCAATTAAGCAGTCCTAGTAGAAAGCTAGATTTTAGGTCAGACTTGTTTCTTTTAGGCATAGTCTTGTATGAAGCGATTTCTGGAGAACATCCATTTTATCAGAGAGGGATGAACGTATCAGAGCTTTTGGGTGGAATCATTAATGCTACGCCTCAGCAGCTCAGAAATAAAGTTGATTCTATACCACCGAACTTAAATAAGATAGTGATGAGATTGCTTGCTAAGCAACCTCATTTACGTTACAGAAATATTGAGATTTTAAAAAAGGAACTGATTAAAGTAAAAGGGGAGATTTAGCATGCTTTTTGCTCAACATGGTTATGGAAAAAGCACAAAAATTGATAGAGCTATGTCTGGGGGCTTTATTTCAGGAGTAGTGTTAAGTCCTAAGGACGAATCAGAAAGCAACCTGCGATCCTGTGTACAAGCAATACATTTAAATCACCCGAGTGCCGAGGTTATGCTAGATCCTCAGTTTTATCATGTACCCTTCGTAAATGCGAACGATAGAAATTTAACTACATACCCTTACTATCCAGGACATTTGTCATTATCCTCTTTTAGAGGGAGACAGCTACAACCGTTAGTAGAAAGAGTTATGGATTATCAAGAAAGTTTAGATACTACATATCTCGTGTCCCCTTGCATACTTATCAATAGCTTTACAGATAGGGAAACACAAATTGTTTTAAATATGGCCCAGGAAGCAATCGATTACAATAGTACATTAGGTAATGGAAAAGAGCTTCTCATATCCTTATTAATTAGTGAGAATGCCTTTAGTGATTTGGCACAGTTGAATCAATTCTTGAATGAGATATCTGTTCTAGATGTACACGGGTTCTATGTAACAATTTCTCGTAACAGCACGGCGTATAATCAAAATTTTGATACCCCAAGTACTTTAACCAATATTTTGACTTTTATATATTCTCTTTCTGAGATTAACATGTATAAGGTTATAATGGGTTACTCTGATTTTGTAGGAATCATGTATCTATCAGTAGGAGCATATTCTATCGCCACTGGATGGCATAATGGGCTCCGTAGATTTACAGTACAACAAAGAGTATTGCCTTCAACTGGAGGAAGGCAACCCAGACATAGATACTCCTGTTGGCCTTTATTTAATACATTACTTTTAACTGAATTAGATTCGGTTTCTGATGTCACAGGATTATTACCTAGAATTATGTCCAATACTAGTTATGATAGTAGAATTACCCAAGCAACATATCCTTCATCTGCCCTTTGGGATAAAGATGGTGGACATATGCAACATTGGGAAGCACTTAAAAATGCGATAGACTCTATTATTACGCCATATTCAGATGTAACCAGTAGATTAGATACTTTAATGTCAGCTATCGTAAACGCTCAGGGACTTTATGTTTTGATGAATCAAAGATATGTCCCACTGGAAGTTAGTTCGAGTGAGATGCACCTTTCAGTTTGGGAAGAAGCAATCACTAATTTTAGAATTCAGGCTAATGTTTAACTGCTGAACGTCTTTTTTCTTCTATTGCTAAAGCAATTCCAATCAAATTATAAGACTTCTTTCTTGGTTGTATCTTTTTTGGTTTGAATAATATTTCTTCTAGGCCTAGTTCATCAATTTGAATTAGGCCTATGTTGTTTGCATAAAACGCTTCGATATTTGCTAGAGCAGCATTTATATTTTTCTTAGGCATTACTACAAAAGAGAAATTAGAAAAGCCTTTATACTGGTTAGCTTGATATAAAGCTCTTTTCCAATTGTGAAGCTTAACTTCATAAGCATAAAGTTCAGCATTGGGTAAAGAAAACTCGTCTGAAATTAAATAGCTTCCATATGAGTTTTTACATGCAATCTGATTTTTTTCTAAAGAAATAAGCCATTTCTTTAAAGTACGAGAGCTAAGTCCAAGTGCTTTTTGCAAATATTCTTCAGTACGTGGGGCCTTTTTATGCAATAAAGAGATAATATTCGAGCAAGTATAGTGTTTTAATAACTCTATTTGATGCATATCTAAATTTTCATAATCGCTTTTTAAATTAGCCTTAACTAAGTCTGCTCTGCCTTGCCAACAGTCGACTTCGCGTAAAATTACAGTAGAATTATCTAAAGCTTCTCTCATGATTAATTCTATTTTCTCTACTAATTCTTGCTCTGTATAATGCTGTTTTATACTTTCAATTTCATGAGAATACATAATGCTGTGTCCTCTCTTTCATTGATTTCTCACATTCAAATAACTAAAAATTCAACTATAATATTAGCTTTATTGTATCAATTTTTCGCTCTTTAGTCACCGAAACTTCTCTAATCAACATATGCGCCAACTACTTCTTCCGCTCATCACCCATCGGGTTCGACAGCCTCGTGAACTCTCCAGCATGCCTCTTACATATGCGATATTCACGCTTCCGGTTGCCCGCTGCTCCGCCACATCCTCAATCGCTTCTTTCTGTCTAACTAAAACCTTCTTCTGTTCCGCCAGCTCCTCGAACAGTCGCTTATTCAGCATTTCCTCCTCATATTCCGCATCATCAGCCCGCATGCTTTTTGATCGCCAAGCAAACCTCCCCGTATTGGAAAACTGGCCGTACTAATCATACAGTATGTAATATCGTTCCCCATTCACATGTTTTCGTATAGACCGCCAGAGAAGAATCATCGAATCTAAACCCCCCAGCTATCACCCAACCATATGACCAGACATGCTTTTTTCATATGACCAAAATCCCTTCCCCTCATGGTATACTCGTTACAACAAACAGGCAGAAGGAGCAACAGATATGATACCTTTTCGACATGATCACGTAGGCAGCTTTTTACGTCCTGCCGACTTAACTCAGGCACGCGAACAGTACAAATCGGGCGAACTCACGCATGAGGCATTGAGAGCTGTGGAAGATCGGGAGATTATTCGGATCATTGAAAAGCAGAAGGAAAACGGCGTGCTGGCGGTTACGGATGGCGAACTGCGCAGAAGCTGGTGGCATTTCGACTTCCTGGGCGGGCTAGACGGCGTCGAGCTGTACGAGCAAATAGACGGTCCGAAGTTCCACAATATGCAGACGCGCAAAGGCGGGATTCGCGTTGTCGGCAAGGTCGATTTCTCGGCGCATCCTTTCTTGGAAGATTTCAAGTTCGTACAGAAGCATGCGGGCGACGCGGTGGCGAAGCAGACTATTCCGAGTCCGAACATGCTGCTGTATCGCTTGGAGAACGGTGCCAATGTGTATACGGACCGCGAGGCTTTTCTGCAGGACACGATCGCGGCGTATCAAAAAGCGATTCAGGCGTTCTACGACGCGGGCTGCCGCTACCTCCAGTTGGACGATACGGCCTGGGCGGATCTGTTCTCGGAAGCCGGCCATGACAAGCTGCGCGCCAAAGGGCTGGAACCGGCGGAAGAGTTGAAGACGATGCAGCGCATGATCAACGAATCTTTGGCGCACAAACCGGCTGATTTGGTCGTAACGATGCATATTTGCCGCGGCAACTACAAATCCAACTTTTTCTCGACAGGCGGTTACGATTACGCTTCCGAGGTAATCTTCGGCGGCTTGGACGTGGACGGATTGTTTTTGGAATTTGATGACGAGCGCTCCGGCAGTTTCGAGTCGTTGAAGCATGTGAATCGCAAAGATTTGAAAATCGTGCTCGGTCTGCTCACTTCCAAAACGGGACAGTTGGAAAACAAAGAACAGATCAAAGCCCGGATTGCCGAGGCGGCCACCTATGTTCCTCTGGAGCAGCTGTGCTTGAGCCCGCAGTGCGGATTCTCGTCCACGGAAGAAGGCAATATTTTGACGGAAGAACAGCAGTGGCGGAAGCTTCGTTACGTGAAGGAAATCGCGGAAGAAGTTTGGCAGTAAGATCGTCTCATCCAACTCACTCACGGGGGAATCTACCATGACCATTCAAGCAGGCCAGGAACCGGTTACCGTTGAAGCGCTTATTAACGGTCAATCTGTCACATCCTTTTCGCAGTCCGCCAAAGAAAATCCGACCGACCCGGCAGAGATCGTCGGTTACTTCCCGGTCACCACGAAGGAACAAGCCGTCGAAGCGATCGAAGCGGCAGCCGGAGCTTTTCAGACGTGGAAGAAGACCGGCATCGAAGAACGCGTAACGAGAATGCGCAGAGCGATCGAGAAGATCCGGGCCGCCGAGAACGAAATCGTGCATTTGCTGTCCAGGGAGCACGGCAAGCCGCTGTACGATGCGCACGGCGAGATTTACGTCTCGTTGATGTGGATGGAGTTTGCCTGCAAGGAAGCGGCGTCGGCTCTGCAAGAAGAGGTCACCGAGCATGAGAACGGCAAAACGATTCTTGCTTACGATCCGATCGGCGTCGTGGCCGCGATCAGTCCGTGGAACTATCCGATTGCGCTGTCCACGATCAAGATTGCTCCTGCTCTGCTGGCGGGCAACGCGATCGTGCTGAAGCCGAGTCCGTATGCGCCGCTCGCGGCAGCGAAAGTGGCGGAGATCATCGCGAGCGAGTTCCCGGCCGGCGTGATCAACGTGGTTCATGGCGGTGCGGATGTGGGCGTTGAACTGACGACGAATCCTCATGTGGCCAAAATCGCTTTTACCGGCGGGACCGAAACGGCCAAGCATATTATCCGGGCGGCTTCGGAGACGATTAAGGATATGACGCTGGAGCTTGGCGGCAACGATGCGGCGATTTTCCTGGACAGCTTCGACGTGAACGATGAACGCGCCATGCGCCGGATCGTCGTGTCCAATTTCCTGACGACGGGTCAGATCTGCATGATCGCCAAACGCGTGTATGTGCACCGTTCGATCTATGAAGCTTTTGTGGAAAAATATATCGAGGCGGCCAATCGCTGGATCCGGATCGGCGATCCGTTCGATCCCGATACGACGGTAGGCCCGCTCAATAACGTGAAGCAGAAAGAGTACGTGCTGGGTTTGGTCGAAGACGCCAAGCAGCGTGGAGCCAAAGTCATTCCGCTCGGCCGGATTCTGGATCAGCAGGTGTTCGACCAGGGGTATTACCTCCAGCCGACGCTTGTGTTGGACTGCGACGTGCATGACCGGATCGTCGTGGAAGAACAGTTCGGACCTACCGTTCCGATTCTGCCGTTCGACGACGAAGAGCAGGTCATTCGTCTCCATAACGAGAGCATCTACGGATTGACGAGTTCCGTATGGGGGATCGAAGAACAAGCGATCTCCGTTGCGCGTCAACTCGAAGCCGGAACGACGATGATCAATACGGCTGCCGTGCAGGGACTGGACGTCCGCTTCCCGTTCGGAGGCTTCAAGCAGTCCGGGATCGGCCGCGAATACGGCGTGGAAGGCATTCGCACGTATACCGAGCCGCATGTGATCAACGTGCCTAAGATGCTGGATCTTCCTTATATTCCTGAATAAAAAACGATAGAGGCTGGATCAATTTGGTCCAGCCTCTTCTTATTCTCTATTCAAGGAGGCCGTAAAATGAAAAAGCAAAAGAATAAATTTCTGGTGTGCCTGTTGTTGATTGTTGGATTCGTTGTGTCGCCTGCAGCCAATCTTCCCGCGCAAGCGCTCGTCTCCTCTTCGGATCGGTTGTTAAGTTCGGAAGTCCAGGCGTTATTCGTGAACGACACCAAGACGCTATTCGTAGACAAAGAGTTCAAGCAGGTGCAGCTTTTCGATGTCCACACCGGCAAAGTTGAATGGACGAAGAAGTTTGGCGCTGTGTACGACTGCGAAGTGCTTTTGGGCTCGGGGAAAATCGTGGTTCTTACCGACTCGGGCAGACAGCTTCAGAAACAAGTGTTCACTACGGCAGGCAAAGTGGTGAGCACACAAAACTTGCCGGGGATCAAGAAAACGGACGCATCGCAAATTCAATGGTCTGCTGCCGGGGCCGCGGCCAAAGAAAGTATTGCCGTTACGGATGGGCAGCAGCTGTCCCTGTATCAATATCCTTGGAAAAAGCCGGTTCAAAGCCTGTCCCTGGCCACGAGCGAAGATCAAAAACACGAAAATGCGATTGTGCAGGACGTTCAATTTCAATTCCCTTATGTGATCGCGAAGGTGAACGGAATGAGTCTTGGGCAGACCAAAGAATATTATAAAATCATGAATGTAACGACACGACAGCTCAAGTTGATTACGCCGGGATCGAATGCAAGAAGCAGCTTCGTCACAGAAGGCACGGCTCTGGTCGTGAACACTTCCAGCATCAGCGGCACCCCGCTCGGCATAGAGACGAATACGCCGCAAATCCTGTATGCCCGGTACGATCTGCACACGGGTCAGATGACGAAGAGCCTCAAACGTACCTTTACGCAATCGGACTCCAATTGGTCTTCCAGTTATTTTGCCGGACGGCTTCTGCTTACCGATACGGAAAAAAACAAGCAGTCTTTTCTGGCGCAGGACGGGAAGTTAATCGCAGAACGATCCTCGACTCCTACTCATTTGAGAGATAAGTTGATTGCTTCCGCCGACGGGAAAGCGGTGATCCTTGTTCCAACCGCCAATCAGGGAACGGAATTGCAAAAGCCTTTTTACTGATCGATATGCGCCACTGCGCTTACTTCCACCCACTGCTCCGGAAGTGCCAGATACGTCACGCCGATCAGGCTTCCTGCCGGACGATGTTCCGCGACGTATGCTTTGAACATCTCGATTGCGCGCTCTCCGTGTTCCTGCGCATGAGTCAGATAGATTTCGACATAAGCCAGGTTGGATTTGGTTGCCCCAAACTCCTGCAGTACCGTATCCAGGTTCTCCAGCGTCTGCCGCATCTGCGCTTGAATATCGCCCGCTCCGACAAATTCGCCTGCCGCATTATGCGCGAACTGTCCGGAGATGTACAGCGTGCTGCCTGCGCGGTAGCCTTGGGAAATCCCGTGATCCCAGAGAGTATGGTTGTACGTTTGAATAGTTGTCATTGTTGTGCGCCCCTTTACTTGAAAGGGAAGGAGACGGTCATCGGGGACACGCCGTTCGGCTATACGATGTCCGTGATCGGCGGAAAGTGGAAGATGGCGATTCTGTACCTGTTGGCAGCCAATCAGCCGGTTCGTTTCAATGAGATGCAGCGGCAGCTTGGGTCGGTCACTTACAAAGTGCTCAGTGCACAGCTCAAAGAATTGGAAGCCGACGGGCTGGTGCGGCGCAAAGAATATCCGCAGGTTCCGCCCAAAGTGGAGTATTCGTTGATGCCGAAAGGACAGACGCTGCTGCCGGTACTGGAACAGCTGTGCGAATGGGGCGTGCAGAATCGACAGCCTGAAGACACTGAGCCCTTTCTGTTCTTGTAAGCAAAAAATCCAAAAACCTCAAAACGCTACTGACATTATGTTGTCAGTAGCGTTTATTTAGGATTAACCTGTTCCCGCCTCACTCATTGATAAAAAGAGTGTGCCACGGTTGTGCCAAACAGCCGAACTTATACGCAAATCGCAGAAAGGATGATGGTTTATGAATTTCGCATCTGTACGCATCATCACGGACAATGTAGACGGTCTGGCCGAATTTTATGAAAAGGTCACGGGAATCGCGGCGGAGCGGCCTGCGCCCGTATTCGCCGAAATTGTCATGCCTTCGGGCACACTGGCTATCGGTCACTCTCAGACCGCGCAGCTCTTCGGAGCCGATTCCGCGGTCGCAGCTTCCAATCGCACGGTGATCATCGAGCTTCGTGTAGCAGACATCGAAGCGGAGTATGCGCGTCTCAAGCCGTGGGTCGGCCAATGGGTGCAGGAACCGACGACGATGCCGTGGGGGAACCGGTCGATGCTGCTGCGCGATCCGGACGGCAATCTGATTAATCTGTTCGAGCCGGTCAGCGAGGCCGCGATCGAACGGTTCAAAGACCGATAACCGGATCATCCGCAGCGACCCTCCCTTCGACAAAGGGCCTGACGGGTTGCAGAAAGTTCTGATGCAGCGGGGAGGCCGGACATCCTCTTGTCGCCGACATCCCTTCACTCCGTCCGCATTTTCACTGACTTGCCGCTTTTACGTCGGTCACCCAGTATCTTTTCCGTAAAATGCACATTGAAAAAATGAATGATCGGTCCGAGTCCGAACATGCACACCAGCGTCCCCAGCCCGATGATGCCTCCGAACAGGAAGCAGATCAGCGCGCAGAGAGCGTCCGTGAACATGCGATGCCAGAAATAGCTGACTCGCGGGAAGCGATCTCTCATGATCAGCGACAGACAATCGTAAGGCGCGATGCCGACGTTGGACGTCTGATACAGGGACACGCCAAAACTGCAGATGACGACGCCAACCGCTACCGTGATTACGCGCTGCCATAGCAGTTGGGGTTCGCCGGGCAGGTCGATCCAGATGTTATAGAAAAACGTAACGATGTAGCCCAGAAATACGGCGTTGACCACGGTGCCGATTCCGATAAACCGTCTTCCGGCGATCAGCTGGATCACGAACAAAGACAGGTTGAGCAGGATCAGAAATCGGGCATACTCGATCCCGCTCGTATCCGCAAGAGCCATCACCATGCCGCTAAAAGGATCGTTCCCCAAGCCGGACAGCTTGAAAATGCTAATCCCCATACCCAAAAAAATATTGCCGACCAACATAATCATTAACCGTCTTGGCTCTGCCAGCGTATTCAAAAAGCTTTTCATATGAACCGTCCTAAAGTCAGATTGTCGTGCAGGGCCATGCGGCCTCGCGCAAACGACGCCGTCATTATAGCACAGTTCGCGCAGTCGGGCTGTGCCTTCCTGTGCACGGACCGAACGCTCAAATCCCGATTCCCTTCTCCACAAACCAATTGTACTTCCCCCCAATCAGTGGTACTCTGAAGAGTGGTAAACGCGGCAACAACGCACTTCCCTGACTCCTCAAAAATAATGACCACTTTGGCTATACAGAAAGGTAACATTATGATAAAAGTTGAAAACCTATCGTTCTCTTTTCCGCAAAAAGAACTGTACAGCAACATCTCGTTCACGCTCGAAGAAGGCCAGCACTGCGCGTTTATCGGGACGAGCGGCAGCGGCAAAAGCACATTGATCGACATCCTGATGGACCCGGAGCGGTATTTGTTCGAAGGCAAGCTTGAGATCGAGCCGGGCTTCACGATCGGGCATGTAAGCCAGTTCTCGCAGGTGGACAAAAGCCGGCCGATGACCGTGTTCGAATATATCGGCGAAGCGTTCATCCAGGTGCAGGACGAAATCACGGCGATCTATGCGGAGATGGCGACGTCGTCGGATCTGGATGCGCTGATGGAGAAGTCCCAGTCGGCTTTGGACGCTTTCGAAGCGATGGACGGGGACAATTACGAGAATACGATCAACAAGCAGCTGAACCTGGCCAACCTGATCAAGCTCCGGGATGCGGACGTATCCGCTCTGAGCGGCGGCGAGTTCAAGCTCGTGCAGGTCATGAAGCAAATGCTGCTGCGTCCGGATCTGCTGATCATGGACGAACCGGACGTCTTCCTGGACTTCGAGAACCTCAATGCGCTCAAGAAGCTGATCAACGCGCACAAAGGCATGCTGCTCGTCGTCACGCACAACCGTTACCTGCTCAACCACTGCTTCAATAAGATCATCCACCTCGAAAATACGGAACTGCAGGAGTTCGACGGACGTTATATCGATTACAACTTCTACCTGCTCCAGACGAAAATCGAGCTGCAGGAGATCACGGTGGCGGAAGCCGAAGAGATCGCGCGCTACGACGGCATTATCGACAATCTGCGCGAGATCGCGACGTACAATTCGGAAGCTTCTCGCGGCCGGGCGCTCAAAGCGCGCGTGCGGTTCCAGGAGAGACTGGAAGCGCGCCGTATCAAGGAGCCGTTCGTCGATATCAAGCAGCCGAATATCCGCTTGGGCATGGACGAGGCGCCGGAAGAGAGCGTGTGGGTCAACGTCGAAGACTACAGCGTTTCTTTTGACGAGCTGCTGCTCGAACACGTGACTTTCGAGATCAAATCGACGGACAAAATCGCCCTGATCGGACCGAACGGCACCGGGAAGACGACGCTGCTGCGCGATATTTTCCGCGGCACGCATCCGGCGATCCAGGTCAGCGACGAAGCCCGGCCGGCGTACCTCTCCCAGCTGCAGGGCGAGACGCTTCAGGATTCCAATACGATTCTGAACGAATTTATCGACGCCGGCTTCAAGACGTACGACGAGATCCGGGCGCATCTGCTCGAATACGGCTTCGAAGGCGAGATTCTGGAACAGAAGATACAATCGCTGTCCGGCGGGGAGAAAAACATGCTCCAGTTGGCGAAAGCCGCGGGCAGCGGCGCCAATCTGCTGCTGCTGGACGAACCGACGAGCCATCTGGACCTCTATTCGCAGATCGCGCTGGATCAGGCCATTCAGGACTACAAAGGCGCGATCCTCATGATCTCCCACGATTTCTATTCGGTCGTCAACGGCATGGATTACGTGCTGATCATCGACAACAAAACGGTCCGCAAGATGAGCATGCGCAAGTTCAGACAGATGATCTACAACCGTCACTTCGATCGCGGCTATCTGGAGGCGGAGCAGAACAAGAAAGCTGTCGAGCTGAAGGTCGAGCTTGCGTTAAAAGACAAAAACTTCGAGCTGGCCAAAAAATGGGTCGACGAACTGGAACAGTTGATCAAGCAGCTGTAAGCGATTGGCATGGTAAAAAAAGTTCTCGGCGTAAAAGAGTTCGTTACGGGCAAAACGCGAAAAGACATCCAAGAGTAAATCGTGGGTGTCTTTTTGGCTGCGAAAATTCAGGCGGGGCAGGGGATCGAGCGCAGCCGCGGCATGCAGATCAGTCAACGATAACATGTACGTACAAATATCTTTTTTTGAAAGTGAAAGAGAGAATATTGACAGATGTACGTACAAGAAAATATACTGGAAGTATCATTTTGAAACCGCATACTTTTGGATTGTATACCGCAGGCCCAGCAGGAACAGGAGAGGGGACAGTTGTCATCATGAACCAAGTCAACGTACAGGAAGCGATCGCCGGCGGACGGACTTCGCTCGGCATCGAATTCGGATCGACCCGGATCAAGGCGGTGCTGATCGATTCGACGTTCGAGACGATCGCTTCGGGAAGTTACGAATGGGAGAACCGGCTCAAGGACGGGTATTGGACGTACGACCAAAGCGAGATTCTCGGAGGGCTGCAGGCCGCTTACCGCGAGATGAAGCAGGACGTGCAGCAGCGCTACGGCGTGAAGCTGACTACGGTCGGCGGGATCGGATTCTCGGCCATGATGCACGGGTACATGGCGTTCGACCGTGCAGGCGAGCTGCTGGTGCCGTTCCGGACGTGGCGCAACGCCACGACGGGCGAGGCGGCGCGCGAGCTGACGGAGCTCTTCCAGTTCAATATTCCGGAACGCTGGAGCATCGCCCATCTGTACCAGGCGATCCTCGGCGGGGAAGAGCATGTGCCAAGCATCGACTTCGTGACGACGCTCGCCGGCTATATCCACTGGCTGCTGACGGGCGAGAAGAAGATCGGGATCGGCGACGCTTCCGGCCTCTTCCCGATCGAAGAGTCGAGCCATGCGTACCATCCGGCGATGGTGGGGCAGTTCGACGCGTTGATCGCGGGCAAAGGGTATCCGTGGACGCTCTCGCACGTACTGCCGCAGGTGCTGAGTGCCGGCGAACAAGCCGGCACGCTGACCGCGGAAGGCGCGAAGCTGCTCGACCCGGACGGCGACCTGCAGCCCGGCATTGCGCTCTGTCCGCCGGAAGGCGACGCGGGCACGGGCATGGTGGCGACGAACAGCGTGAAGAAGCGCACGGGCAACGTGTCGGTCGGCACGTCGGTGTTCGCGATGATCGTGCTGGAGCGGGAACTGTCGAAGCTGTATCCCGAGATCGACATGGTCACGACGCCGGACGGCAGTCCGGTCGGCATGGTGCATGCCAATAACTGTTCCAGCGATCTCAACGCCTGGATGGGATTGTTCCGCGAGTTTGCCGCGGCGATGGGCTTCGAAGCGGATTCCGGCAAGCTGTTCGGCGTCCTGCTGAACAAGGCGCTCGAAGCCGATCCGGACGGAGGCGGCCTGCTGAGCTACGGGTATCTGTCGGGCGAGAATATCACGGGACTTGAGCAGGGACGCCCGCTGTTCGTCCGTTCGCCGGAAAGCAATTTCACGCTGGCGAACTTCATGCGGACGCATCTGTTCACGGCGTTCGGGGCGCTCAAGCTCGGTATGGACATCCTGACCGAGAACGAACAGGTCGCGATCGACAGCCTGCTCGGCCACGGCGGCTTGTTCAAGACGCCGGTCGTGGGCCAGCGGATGCTGGCCGCCGCGCTGAACGTGCCGATCTCGGTTATGTCGACCGCCGGCGAAGGCGGAGCATGGGGCATGGCGCTGCTCGCGGCTTACATGACGGACCGCGAAGCGGACGAGAGCCTGGAGCATTTCCTGGGC
Organism: Saccharibacillus sp. WB 17; assembly: GCF_008634075.2. NCBI lineage: Bacteria > Bacillati > Bacillota > Bacilli > Caryophanales > Paenibacillaceae > Saccharibacillus > Saccharibacillus sp. WB 17. Next base: position 73,456 of record NZ_VPFK02000010.1, read on the forward strand.
GAAAAAGTGTTCAAAGACGTCGAGGGCGAAGAAATCTCGCCGGACGCGTCGGATGTCGAAGGTTTCCGGACGTTTATCCAGCGTTATCGGGCCGGACTTGCCATCGAGCAGGCGGCTGTCGACCATCTTAACTAGAACGGGAGGGATTGACCTTGTTGGAACAGCTGAAGCAAGAAGTATACGAAGCGAATCTGGAGCTGCCTAAGCACGGCCTCGTCAAGTTCACGTGGGGCAACGCCAGCGCCGTCGACCGCGAGAGCAATCTGTTCGTCATCAAGCCGAGCGGCGTCAGCTACGAGACGATGAAGCCGAGCGATATGGTCGTGGTCGATTTTGACGGCAACGTGGTCGAAGGCGACATGAGACCTTCGTCCGATACGGCGACGCACGCCGTGCTGTACAAGCATTATCCGCAGATCGGCGGCATCGTGCATACGCATTCGACCTGGGCGACGATCTGGGCGCAGGCGGGGCTGGACGTGCCGGTCATGGGCACGACGCATGCCGACACGTTCTACGGAGCGGTACCCTGCGCGCGCTTCCTGACCCAGGAAGAGATCGACCGCGGGTACGAAGCGGAGACGGGCCGCGTCATCATCGAGACGTTCGACAAGCTCGGCGTCGACGTGCTGGCGATTCCGGCCGTGCTGCTGCAAGGCCACGCGCCGTTCACGTGGGGCAAAGACGTCAAGTCGGCGGTCGTGAACAGCGTCGTGCTGGAAGAAGTGTGCAAGATGAACCTGTACGCGCGCCAACTGAACCATTTTGCCAAAGAACTGCCTCAGGGCATTCTGGACAAGCATTACTTGCGCAAACACGGCAAAGACGCCTACTACGGACAGAAATGATCGGTTGACGATACAAATTTCGCGATAAAAATTCATGATAAAAACTCACCATAAAAAATTCAACGATGAAAAGAGGCTGATTGGGATGACGGGAACAGCGGAAAAACAGTTTTGGTTTGTCGTCGGGTCGCAGCATTTGTACGGAGAAGAAGCGTTGGGCGAAGTCAAAGCGCACGCCCAGCAGATGACGGACGCGCTCAATGCGAGCGGCGTGCTGCCTTATCCGCTCGTGCTGCAGGATCTGGCCGTGACCGCGGACAAGATTACGCAGCTCATGCAGGAAATCAACTACCGCGACGAAGTCGCCGGCGTCATTACCTGGATGCATACGTTCTCGCCTGCGAAAATGTGGATCCGCGGCACGCAAAAGCTGCAAAAGCCGCTGCTGCATCTGGCGACCCAGTACAATGAGAGCATTCCGTGGGCGACGATCGACATGGACTTCATGAACCTCNCGCGGTCGCTTACAACGAAAGCTTCAATATCCGCGTGGCCCGCTTCGGCGACAATATGCGCAACGTCGGCGTAACCGAAGGCGACAAGGTCGAAGCGCAGATCCAGTTCGGCTGGACCGTGGACTACTACGGCATCGGCGATCTCGTGGAAGTCGTGAACGCCGTTGGCGAGCAGGAAATCGACGCATTGATGGCCGAATACGCCGATCTGTACGAGTTCGAATACGGCGACAACAGCAAGGAAGCGTGGGAAGCCAGCGTGCGCGTCCAAGCGGGTTACGAGATCGCGCTCAAGCGCTTCCTGGACGAGAAAGGCTACAACGCCTTCACGTCGAACTTCGAAGACCTGCACGGCATGAAGCAGCTTCCGGGTCTGGCCGTGCAGCGGCTGATGGCGCAGGGCTACGGCTTTGCCGGCGAAGGCGACTGGAAGACGGCGGCGCTTGATCGCCTCATGAAAGTCATGAGCCACAACCAGAACACCGGCTTCATGGAAGACTACACGTACGAGATGGCGGCCGGGCAGGAAGCGATCCTGCAGTCCCATATGCTCGAAGTGGACCCGTCCCTTGCCGGCAGCAAGCCGAAAGTCGTCGTGTCCCCGCTCGGAATCGGCGGCAAAGAAGATCCGGCCCGTCTCGTCTTCGACGGCAAAGCCGGCGACGGCGTCGTCGTCTCGATGGTGGATCTCGGCACGCATTACAAGCTGCTGATCAACGAAGTGACCGCGTTCGAGCCGACGGAACCGGCGCCGAACCTTCCGGTTGCGCGCGTATTGTGGAGCGTGAAGCCGAACTTCCAGGACGGCGTCCGCGCCTGGATCGAGAACGGCGGCGGCCACCACACGGTCGTGTCGCTCAACCTGACGACCGACCAGATCGTCACTTACGCGAAGCTCGTGAATCTGGAGTATGTCGTGATCAAGTAAGGACTTCGCTCTCCTAACAAGAAATAAGAAGTCCTTTTCATAGTAAAAAGTCTCTTTCATAATAAAAAGTTCTCGGACAGAGTCCGACGAGGCAGAACCGTTTTCCGATAAATGAGCACGTTCATTTGTCGGGAAGCGGTTCTTTTTATTTTCCAAAAAAAGGGCTTCAAAGCGCCAAAATCGACCCTGCTTATAATGAGAGCGTTACCAAATGGCGAGAAAAATAAAAGCGTTGACAGGTGCCTTCGAATACGGATAATGTATGTAGACCGATTGGTATAATTTTTCCGAAGGAAGTGGCTTTTGTTGGGTGAAAAGTCGAATGCCAAAGAGTCGATTGTCAACACCGCCGCACGGCTCTTTTTTTCCCAAGGCTATCATGCGACCGGTCTGAATCAGATCATCAAGGAAAGCCATACGCCCAAAGGATCGTTGTATCATTATTTTCCGCACGGCAAAGAAGAGCTCGCGCATGTGTGCATTCAGAAGACGAATGAGCATATTTTGCAAAAGTTCGAGGATACGTTCGCCGCGCACGGCAATACGGCGGACGGCATCCAGCAGTTCGTGCACGATATGGCGTACGAGACGGAGGCGGCCGGCTTTACCGGATTTTTGCCGTTCAGCTTCTGGGCCGCGGTGGAGACGTCCTGCATCAGTCAAAGTCTGCGCGTCGCCTGCCAGGGCGTGTTCGCCGATTGGCAGAAGATCATCGCCAAACATCTGGTGATCGACGGCATGAGCGAAGCGCGGGCGGACGAGACGGCGCTGCTGGTCGTCTCCCTGATGGAAGGCGCGCTGATCATCAGCCTGACGAATCAGGACAAACAGCCGCTGCTCACGGCCGCCGATTACCTGGCCGCCGTGACGAAAAATGCCGGAGAAACCCGGTAAGAAGAAGCAAAAGAGAAAGTTCGATATGTTCGAGGAGGATGGAATCGTGAGTGGTTCAATGACAGCTGATTCGGTAGAGAATCAACCCGAAACGCAATCTTATAAAGTATTTCCGATTTTGTTCGCCATGCTGCTGAGCGGCTTTATCGGCCTGTTCGGCGAAACGGCTTTGAACGTCGCTTTGACGCCGCTGATGGCGATGCTCGAAGTCGGACCGACGACCATTCAATGGCTGACGACCGGCTATCTGCTCGTACTGGGCATCCTGGTGCCGGTATCCGGCATGCTGCTGCAATGGTTCACGACCCGGCAGCTGTTCACGACGTCGCTGATCTTCTCGATCGCCGGCACGTTTGTGGCGGCGCTTGCGCCCAACTTTGAAATCCTGCTCGCGGCCCGCGTGCTCCAGGCGGTCGGCACGGCGCTGCTGCTGCCGCTGATGTTTAACACCATCCTCGTGATCTTCCCGATCGAAAAACGCGGCGCCGCCATGGGCCTGATCGGTCTGGTCATCATGTTCGCGCCGGCCAGCGGCCCGAGCATCTCCGGCCTGATCCTCGCCAACCTGAGCTGGCACTGGATCTTCTGGATCTCCCTGCCGTTCTTCGCTATCTCGTTGATCTGCGGCCTGCTGTTCCTGCCGAACATCTCCAAGCTGACCAAGCCGAAGATCGACATTCTGTCGATCGTACTGTCGACGCTCGGCTTCGGCGGTATCGTCTACGGCTTCAGCAGCGCGGGCGGACACGGGGAAGCCGGCAGCGGCTGGACGAGCCCGATCGTCATCGGAACGCTCGTGATCGGCGTTGTCTCCCTGATCCTGTTCAGCGTGCGCCAGCTGAGAATGAAGCAGCCGCTGATGGATCTGCGCGCGTTCAAGTACCCGATGTTCACCATCGGCCTGATCCTGATCTTCATCTCCATGATGATGATGCTCTCTTCGATGTTGATCCTGCCGATGTATCTGCAGCAGGGCATGGCGGTTACGGCTCTGACGGCCGGACTCGTGCTGCTGCCGGGCAGCCTGCTCAACGGCCTGCTGTCTCCGGTCATGGGCCGGTTGTTCGACAAATTCGGTCCGAAATGGCTCGTCATCATCGGTCTCTCCATCGTAACGGTCGTGCTGTTCCTGTACACGGGAATTACGCCGACGACGACGCTTGCCAAGATCATTACGCTGCATATCTTCATGATGGTCGGCATCTCGATGATCATGATGCCGGCGCAGACGAACGGTCTGAACCAGCTGCCGCGCGAGTATTACCCGCACGGCACGGCAATCATGAACACGCTGCAGCAGGTGTCCGGCGCGATCGGAACCGCCGTTGCAGTCAGCATTCTGAGTGCCGGCCAATCCCGCTTCCTGAGCGGGGTTACGAATCCGGAGAGCCCGGAGAACCAACTGGCCGGCTTCACGTCGGGCGTGCAGAACGCGTTCGTGTTCGCGCTCGTACTGTCGATCATCGGCCTGATCACTTCGATCTTCATCAAGCGCGTCAAGGTCGGATCGGCTGCGAAGTCGCAGGGACCGATGCATTAATTTTGTAGCGCCTTGCCTATCGCGATACATGCGAATCAAGTGTGTTGTCGCATGATTCAAACAAGTTCAAGAGCGGCGTCCCCGGGGACGCCGCTCTTTTTGCGTTCGGCGGGCCGTTTTCACGTATAGAGGCTCAGCATCTTCGCCACGTAAGCCCGGAATTCGGCCGCATAGTCTGCGGGCTCCGTAATTTTCAGGTTCGTTCCGAACCCGGCGAGAAATTGAAAGCCGACCGGGCTTTGCGGCACCCGGAACGAGGCCAGCAGCCATTCGTCATCGTAAGGTTCGACGCTTTGGCGGCCGTACCGCTCGATGAACCGGTCTTGAACGGCCGGCGAGATCAGCGCCCGGACGTCGGCCAGTTCCGGCCGGTAACCGCTTTGGGCTGCCGGCTTCGAAGGCGCCGCTCTCGGGACGAACGTCTGCGAGTCCAATACGAGCCGGTCCATGCGCGTCAGCTTGAATAAGCGGGTATCCATGCGCTGCAGGCAGAAGCCGTGGAGATACCAGCTGTTCTCGCTAAAATGCAGCTCGGCCGGTTCGACCGTGCGGTGAGTGGCCGTCCCGTTTTTGTCGATATAATCGAAGGCAAGCACTTTTTTGCCGGAGATGGCTTCCTGGCAGCTTTTCAGCATATGGCGAAGTTCGGACCGGCCTGCCCAATCGTAAAAAGATAGCCGGACCGTCCCTCTGGGTGCCGCCGGATTCACCATCGCTTCGATTTTCTTGATCGTAATCTCCACTTCTTCGCCGAACAGGATCTGTTCCAGCCCGCCGAGCGCCGTCAGGATGTTCTCCAGGTCGGCGCTGCTCAACAGACGCTTGTCCATCTTGTACGTGTCCATGATGCCGTAGCCGCCGTGTGCGCCCGCGACCGCGTAGATCGGGATATTGGAGAGGCTGAGCGTCTCCATATCGCGCAGAATCGTGCGTTTGGTGACGCCGAACAGCTGCGCGAATTCACGGCTCGGGACGATCTCTTTGCGCAGCAGGATCAGGATGATCGAGAGCAGGCGTTCGATTTTTTCCATAAAGGCTCCTTTATTTGAAACGGTCTGGGGAAAGGTGACAGACAGTCGTCATCTATCGTAGCTTATCATAAACCCATACCACGAAGGAGGCTAACCATTATGGCGGCAATCGCATATTTGAACTTTGACGGCAATACCGGGCAGGCAATCGAATTTTATCGGGAAGCGCTGGGCGCGACCGAAGTGAAAGCGGTCAGATTCGGAGACATTCCGCAGGACCCGAACTACCCGATGCCGGAGCACGAGCGCAATATGATCATGGAATCTTCGCTGGAATTCGACGGCGGCCGGATCATGCTGTCGGACGTGCTGCCTTCGATGAAGCCGGTCACGGGCGAATGGATTCAGGGCAACAGCCTGCTGATCAGTCTGGTCATGGAAGACAAGGCGAAGCTGGAAACGTATTTCGATCGGCTGTCCGTCGGCGGACACGTCGTGATGCCGCTGTCGAGCGTGCCGTGGTCGTCGTGCTTCGGCATGCTGGTCGACCGGTTCGGCGTCCACTGGAAATTCAACAGCGACGCCGATCGATTCCTCGATCAGGTGCTCGCCGGTCAACCGTAACCCTGTTCGGCCCATACGATCCTGAAGCCGCAAGTCGTCTGCGATCGAAAAAGAGGAGGCGGTATGTTGGAAAAAAAGAACATGGACAATCTGCTGCCCGACGCTTCGAGCGAGACGCTGCGGCTGTGGCTGGCGGAGCACGGCAGGTCCGAGAAATCGTGCTGGGTCGTAGTGAGTCTGACGCCCAAGCCGGACACGCTGCTGTATCTGGACGCTGTCGAAGAAGCGCTCTGCCGGGGCTGGATCGACGGGGTGAAGCGGAAGATCTCGGACACGGAGCTGGCGCAGCGGCTGTCTCCGCGCAGCGCCCGCAGCTCGTGGACCGAGCTGAACAAAGAGCGCGTCCGGCGGCTGGAGCGGTTGGGGCGGATGACGGATGAAGGACGGGCGGTGCTGCCCGGCATGGACGCCGCCGACTTCCGCATTCATCCGGAGATCGAGCGCAGGCTGCGGGAAGATGCGCAGACGTACGAGAATTTTATGGCTTTGCCCGGACTTTATCGCCGGGTGCGGATCGACAACGTACAGAACTGCCGGAATCAGCCGGAGCTGTTCGAGAGCCGGCTGGACAAATTCATTCTCAACACGCAGGCGGGCAAAATGTACGGGCAGTGGAACGATAACGGTCGTCTATGGGCCGCAGGAAAGATGGACGAAGCTTAAGACTTCCGAACAAAAAAAGCGGACCGCTTATGGCGGTCCGCTTTTTTGTCGGCCAGAAAGTCGGGCCGATTAGGCCGGGACGACCGGAATCCACATCTCGCCTACAACCCGCCCGTCCCGCTGCTCCATCTCGACCGTTGCATTCGGGCCGCCGACATAGATGAAATCTTTGACTTCCGGAAGCGCTTCGGCGAAAGCCGCGTAGGTCAGCGCATGGCTCAGTTCTTCGGCCGTCGACCCTTCGCCGCGTACGACCAGATAGTCTCCCGCAGGGAATTCGATCACCCGGGATTCCTGGGGAACGGATTCATCGGTTATGACGCCGGCGTAGTGCATCATCTTGTTGTTGACCGCTTCGTTCACGGCAAAAATGTAGTCGTTCGTCGAGATGGCTTTTAACGTATCCAGTCGTCCATCTTGAGCAACGGCCGACCAGAACGCCGACTTCTCGCGGGCAATTCCGGCAGAATCCGTGTAATCGCTGAGCAGTTCGGTTCCCAGACCCAGAACGTTGAAGCGATCTTTTTTCTCAAGCGTGTAATTGGCCATGATAGACACCTTCCTTTTCCGTTTTTCGGGCGAATTGTTTTTTCCTCCCGGTAGATATAGGATAAACCTGAATCCTGTCAAAAAAAGGTACTGTTTAGGAGCTGCCATGAAAAAAGTCGAACGAATCAACGTGATCATGCGCTACATCAACAACCGCTCCCAATTTACGATCTCCGAAATTATGCGCGAATTCGGCATCTCCCGTTCTACGGCTGTACGGGATATTCGGGAGATCGAAGCTCTCGGTATGCCGCTGGTTGCCGAAGTCGGCAGGTCCGGCGGTTATTTTGTCATGAGCAATTCGATTCTGCCCACGGTGCGCTTTACCGATAACGAGATCAAAGCTCTTTTTATCGCTTTTATGGCTACGCGGAATCAGCAGCTCCCCTATCTCAAGATTCGCCAGGCTTTGGCAGAGAAGCTGCTCGGTCTGATCTCGCACAATCAGCAAGACGACCTTCTTCTGCTCAATCGGATTCTGCTGTTCGAAGGAACCAATCCGCACAATCCCGATCTGCTCGATTTGTCCGATCTGCCGCATCCCATGCTGGAGAACTTGATCCGGATTCTGCTGACCGACCGCTATCTGTGGATTACCTTCACCGAAGGCCGCGAAATCAGGCGTTACCCGGTTTACCTGCTGCATCTGTACCGCGAGAAAAGCGTCTGGCAGGTCGAAGTTTTTGATATGGAAGCGGAAAAAAGACGGGTTCTGCCTGTGGACAGCCTGATTGAGATCGAACCGTACAGGGCGAAGAAAAGAATGAGTCCCAAAAAGATGGCGGAAAAATGGAGTCGGCAGGAAGAAGCCTGCAATCTCGTGCTGGAACTCGGCCCCAAAGCGATCGCCCAATTCAAGAAGTATCATCCGCTGAAGATGTTTCTTTCCTATACGAATCCGTATCAGACGACCGCCCGGCTGAAGACTTTCGTTCCGATCCAACCGGCGGAGCAGTTGGCGGAACTGACGGATTGGCTGCTGTTTCTCGGAGAAGACGTTGCATTCAGGGAAGTGCCGGAGGAAGTGCGGGCCGCGATCCGGAAGCGGCTCGAACGGTGCGGCGTGTGATCGAACCTACAGGAAAAGCTCCCGAATCTCTTCGATAGCGAAGAGGTCCGGGAGCTTGGCCGCGCCTTCGTCCGAACGGGCAAGCCCGACGACCGCATGCCCCGCGCCGAGCAGTTCGCGGACGACGGCGGAACCGATATAGCCGGTCGCGCCCGTGACGAATACGCGCATGGGCTTTACCACGCGACCGGTCCGTCTTCGTCGGAGAACGTCCCGGTCGGGCCGTCCGGTCCGAGCGTGGCGAGCCGGACCGCTTCGCGGGCTCCCTGCTCGACGGTGCGGGTGCCGGCAAAGTTGTTGAGCGCCGTCGACGTGAAGCCCGGGCAGGCGGCGTTGACCTTGATGTTCGTCGCTTCGAGCGCCGCGGCAAAAGCGAAGGTAACGGCGTGCACGGCCGACTTCGAGGCCGAATAAGCGCCGTACATCGCGCGGTGCGGATTGTCCGGCGCGGCGTTCCAGCTCAGCGAGCCGCCGGTGCTGCCGATATTGACGATGCGCGCGGCGGGAGCTTCCTGCAGCAGCGGCAGCATGGCCTGGGTCACGGCGATCACGCCGAAGACGTTCGTCTCATACACCGTGCGGATGTCTTCGAGCGAAGCGACGGTCAGCAGGCCGCTGGTCGCGCCGCCGCTCGGAAACGGATTGCCGGGCCGTCCCGCATGGGAGATGCCCGCATTGTTGACGAGAACGTCGAGGCGGCCGAACTCGCGGCGGATGCGGGACGCGGCCGCTTCGATCGAATGCGGATCGGTGACGTCGAGCTGAAACGCATGCGCCGCCGGCCCGATGCCGCGGGCGGCCGTCTCGCCGTTCTCCAGGCTGCGCGAGCCGACGAGCACGGTGAAGCCCTGCTTCGCCAGATCTGCGGCGATCTGCGCCCCGATTCCTTTGTTGGCTCCGGTGATTAGGGCAACTTGTTGATTCGACATGATCGCAATCTCCTTTTCGGTATGGAATACCGTCTGTCTATTTCCCGTTCGGTATGGGATAATGACATTAAATCACAACAAAACGGAACTGTAAAGTTCCGAAACTAAATAGTTTCGAAATAGTTTCGAAATATAAACTCAAAAGGAGTCTTTTCATGAGCGAACATCAACGCAGCAAGTCTGTCCATACGGAGCCGGACGAAGCGCCAACCGGGGCGCCCGCGCCCAAAGTCGGACGCAAGCGCGATCCTTCGCGCGACGAGAAAATTCTGGAAGCGGCGATCGACCTGCTCGCCGAATCGGGCTTTGACGGCATGACGATGGACAGCGTCGCTTCCCGGGCCAAAGCGGGCAAAGCGACAGTCTACCGCCGCTGGTCGTCCAAGCCGGAATTGGTTCGGGACGCTCTGGCCTGGATGAACCGCAGCCATCTCGAACTTGAGAACCTGCCGGATACGGGCAGCCTGCGCGAAGACCTGCTGGGGCTCGTCAAGCCGCAGTCGATCGCGGACGAGCAAAAAAAGTTCAGCGTGCTGGCCGGACTGGGCTCCTTTTTGCGGCAGCCGGAATTCGCGGAGACGGGCATGGACGGCATTTTCGATGCCTGGGCCGACGCGAACCGCAAGCTGATGCTTCGGGCCGCGGACCGGGACGAAATTTCCGGGCGGGCGGATATCGAGATGGCCTGCCAGGTCATGACGTCGACGGCTGCTTTCCGCGGACTGATCCAGCGCAAGCCGTTCGACAAGCCGTTCTTCGCGGCGCTGCTCGACGGCGTTCTGCTGCCGGCTCTGCGGCATCCGTCCGATTCCCCCGCCGAGAAGCCTTTGCAATGACTTCGCTCCTCGTCGGTCCACAGAAAAGCAAAAAGCACCCTACGCCTATGTAGGGTGCTTTTTTATCTCCATGCCTGTATGAGGCGAAGGACAGGACGCAAATCGATCAGCTTACTTTGGCTTTTGCGTTGGCCGCCGGCTGTCCGTTCAGCTCGTCCGGCGTCTTGAGGTAAGGCGTCAGGATCGCGCTGAGCACGTAGAATCCGGCATAGATGAAGATGACCACTCCGGCCCCGAAAGGCTGGAAGAAGATCGATACGATGGCCGGCGCGATGAAGGTGCTCAGTCCGGCGCCCAGATTCAAGATGGACATCGCGGCGCCTTTGTTGTCCGGAGCCAACATGGGGAACAGCGCCGACAGCGGCACGTAACCGGCCATGGCCACGCCGCACAGGCTGAGCGTTGCGGTCATGATCAGGTAATTGTGGCCGACCCACTGCGGCATGAAGTAGACGAGGATCAGCACGACGGCGTAGAAGTATCCGCCGACCCATTTGATCGTCGTTCTCCAGCCCAGCTTGTCTCCGAGGTAGCCGAACACCAGATTGGCGACGATGGCGACCGAGAACACGGTGGACCACATCCGCAGCCATTCCGTCGTGGAATAGCCGAAGTCCAGCAGATAGATCGGCAGGAACAGAAGCAGACCGTACTGGGCGAAGCCGTTGATCGATTTGACGACCAAGCCCAGCGCGATCACTGGCCTTTTGAGGATTGTTATCGCTTTCGCGAATTCCGAGAGCGAAATTTTGGTAATCTCCGAAGCTGGAACCTGATCTTTATTGACGACAATGGCCAGGAAAGCGCCCAACACGGTGAAGATGATGCCCGACCAGAGCACGTTCACATGACCCAGAACGGGGATCAGGAGAGACGAATACAGCGGACCGGCTACGCTGAGGCCGAGAGAGAACATGAACCAGAACCATCCGACCGCGCGGCTGCGGCGTTCCAGCGGCGTGCTGTAATTGATCCAGACAAGAAACGAGTAGGCAAACAGCGGATAGCCGAAGCCCCGGATCGCATAGAAGGGAATCATCAGAGACAAGTTAAGCGTATACATCCCGAGGCCGATAAAGCCGATGCTTCCGATCAGGAACGCGATAAATCCGTACAGCATCGCTTTGCGCGGTCCGAGCGTCTGAACGAAGACGCCCGACAACCACGCCGCGATCGTAACCGTAACGCCGTATACCGTAATCAGCAGGGAGGCATGCGTGACCGACATGCCTTCCTCTACCAGATACGGAACGATCCAAGCTTGTTCAATCCCGTCGCCGATCATGAACAGCATAAGACCGATGAATCCCCATACTAAATTTCTCGGTAATCCGATTTTTTCGATCATGATTATCATCTCCGCTTTTTTGGCTGTTTAAAAAAGATTACGCAAGGAAAGCATCGAGCAGGAACTGCTGCACTTTTACGCCGCTTTTTTCCCGGATCAGCTGTTCGATCGCGTCCATGCCCGTTTTCTCGATCAGCGCATCCAGTGCTTGGTAGACGCGGATATTTTGTTCGCATTCCGCTACCGGATCTTCGCGTTTCGGGAACGTATCAAAGTAGATCAAGCCGGTATAGTTGTATTTTTTGGCGTAATAAATGAATTCGAGCGTCTGCATCAGGTGAACGCTGCCAAGCATGATGCCGTCGTCGGCGTCTTTGTATCCGTCGTTGAGGTGGAAGCCCATCAGACGGTTTTTGCGTGCGGCCAGAGCGACCGAGTATGCCGGATTTTCTTTTTTCATCAGCATATGGCAGAAGTCGAGCGTGATGCCGACGTTCGGCAGGCCGACTTCTTCCACCAGCAGGAGGGACAGACCGATATCGCCGACGAGCGAGAACGAGCGGGGCTCGTAGGGCTTATACTCGAAGCTAATATTCATGGACGGGTAGGCCGAAGCGATTTCCCGCAGGGCGGAGACCGTCTGATTCCAGGCCTGCTCATAATCAAGCTGGAACGAGTAGTCGAATCCGTCGTTGGCGAGCCAGATCGTCGTGGTCGTGCCGCCGAGCTGCTGACAGACTTCGATCGCTTCCTTGGTGACGCGGATTGCCTGGCTGCGGATCTCTTCATTGCTGTTGGTGAACTCGCCGTTCAGGTACGTGTCGTCGAAACGCAGCGCGATTCCGCTAATTTCGAGACCGGCCCCGGCAACGGCTTCTTTCACTTCGTCCGGCGTGTTCTTTTTGAAATGTTCGGGATAATTCAATTCGATATGGGTTAATCCGTTGACCGTGGAGATTCTCCGGATCAGATCGACGGTAGTCAGTTCTTGATCTTCAGGGAAGAACAAGCCTTTTTGGGCTTTGAATGAATTGAGACGCGTGGAGAACATCATGCGGTATTCATCACCTTTCGTGTGGGTATGCCGTTTGATTACGCTTACGTCGTGGCAACGGCTTTGTCTCTGTAGTCTATAAGTAATTTTACTCTGGTGTAAACAAAAATAAATTTAAACACCGATAATATTTTATATAGCTTTATAAACGTCTTTTTACATTACTTTTGTAATCATAAAAGTAATGTAGGGGTTTTCATCTGCGGACAACGATGCTATGATCGAAGGAGTATACGGAAGCAGGGAGGTAGATCCTGAATGGAAGATAAGCCGTTATCGGGCAAGGAATGTATCTTGTTCGCGCGCAGCATTTCGCCTTCCCTCGGCAACAAAGAGAGAAGGGTTACGCAGTTTATCAGCAACAACTATCAGGAGTTGGCGATCAGCACAATCAGCGAGGTGGCTCTCCATCTCAACGTCAGCGAAGCGACCATCACGAAAGTATGTAAAAAGTTAAAATGCAAAGGCTTCCACGAATTGAAAAAAGCGATCGAGCAGTATGTCGGCGGCCAAAAAGACGAAGATCAAAGCGATCTGGATTCGGAGTTCACGTTGGAAGATTCCAATGCGAAAGTATTGGAAAAGGTCATGATTAACGCGATCGTCGCGATCCAGGATACGCTGGATATCGTCGATTACGTCACGTTCGACAAAGTGGCCGGGATTTTCCGCGACAAACCGGACGACAAACAGATTTTCTTGGTCGGCAACGGCGGGTCCGCGATCCTGTGCGAAGATTTCCAACATAAATTGCTGAAGATCGGCATTTTTGCCCATGTCTACAAAGACACGCATATGCAGTTCATGTTCACTTCCCTGATCCGGGAAGGCGATATCGTGCTGGGGATTTCGCACACAGGGGCGACGAAGAATATCGTACAGATTCTCAAGCTGGCCCGGCAGCAGGGAGCGCGCACGATCAGCCTGACCAATTATATGCACAGCCCCATTACCGAAGTATCGGAGATGAGCCTGGTCTCCACGGCCAAGAATCATCCGATCACCGGCGAAAATGCGGCGGCCCGGATCGTGCAGCTGAGCATTCTCGATGCGCTGTACACCAGCCTGGCCCTGAAAGATTCCGGAGAATCGTACAAAAAACTGACGCTGACGAGCGAGTCGGTCAAACATTATCGGGGATAAAAAAGGAGAATCGAACATGAATAATCCGCAAGTAACCGTAATCGGCAGTCTGAATTACGATCTGTTGTTGAAGCAGGAACGCCTGCCCCAAAAAGGCGAGACGTTCACGGCCGACGAGCTTACGCAGGGACCGGGCGGCAAAGGCGCCAACCAGGCGGCCCAGTGCGGCAAGCTCGGACTGTCCACGGTCATGGTCGGCAAGGTTGGCGAAGATAAATTCGGCGACGCGCTGATCCATTCTTTGCAGGCCGCCGGCGTCAACGTCGATGGCGTGGGCCGGGAAGGCGCGACCGGTCTCGGCATTGTAAACGTTCTGCCCGACGGCGATTACCACAGTACGCTGCTGCGGGGAGCCAATTATCGGCTGGAGAACGAAGATATCGACCGAAGCCTGCCGGCGATACTTGGCAGCCGGTACGTGCTGCTCCAGCAGGAGATTTCTCCTTCCGTGACGGATTACATTCTGGAGCGGGCGAAAGATGCGGAATGCCGTATCGTATTGAACAATGCGCCCGCCCGCGATATTAGCGAACACAGCCTGGCGACCGTCGACATTCTGGTCGTCAACGAGACGGAAGCCGCCTTCATGAGCGGCTGTCCGGTAGATTCCGTGGAATCGGCTCATGCAGCCGCACGGAAGCTGGTCAACCAAGTCAAAAGTCTGGTTATCCTGACGCTGGGCGCGCTGGGCGTCGTCGTCGCCGACCGGGAAGAATCGTTCTACACACCTGCTCGCAAAGTGGACGCGGTAGACGCGACGGGAGCCGGGGATTCCTTTATCGGAGCGTTCGTATTCAGCCTGGTCGAAGGATGTGCCCTGCGGCAGGCCGCCGAATTTGCGACCCTGACGAGTTCGATCACCGTATCGAAAATCGGAGGCAGCGAATCGTTTCCGACGCTTGACGAACTGCGGGCCGCCCAGGCTTCCTTGGCAGGACAGGAACTCGGCCGATGAACCTCACCTGGAACTGGCTCACCCTCCGGGTGCGCGACCTCGAAGCTTCGATCGCTTTTTACAACGGAGTGCTCGGCCTGCCGGTCGATCGCCGCTTCGAGAGCCGGGGCCGGCTGATCGCCATGCTCGGCACCGCGCAGCAGCCGAAGATCGAGCTGATTCAGGGCGGCGACGTCAACGTCCGGCCCGGCAGCGGCATCTCGGTCGGGTTCGAAGTGGAGTCGCTGGATGCGGCCATGGCGGAACTTGCGGACCGGGGCATTCCGATCGCCCGCGGGCCGGTATCGCCGAATCCGCGGCTGCGCTTTCTGTACGTACTCGATCCGGACGGATTCGAAGTACAGCTGGCGCAGCACCTCTGAGCTTTTTATTTGCCGCTGCGGCTATCCCCGCCCGGGAAACTCGTTTATGATAAAACTTAAAAAAAGCGGTAGCTCAGGGGGATGAAGCTTTGGAATTCAATGACGTCATACACGGACACCGTTCCATTCGGCAGTACGAAGATCGCGAAGTAAGCCAGGACGTGCTGGATGAGATTCTGAACGCGGGCATTCGCGCTTCGTCCAGCGGCAACATGCAGTCCTACTCCATCGTTGTCACAAGAGACAAGGAACTGCGCAAGAAGCTGTACACGCCGCATATGGATCAATCGATGGTGCTGGACGCGCCGGTGCTGCTCACGTTCTGCGCCGACTTCAACCGTATGCGCCGCTGGCTGGAGTTGAACGACGCGCCGGTGCATTTCGACAATTTCANCTGCTGAACCTGCCGCCGAACGTCGTGCCGGTCGTCGGTTATTCGCTCGGCTATCCCGCCGAATCGCCCGCGGTGCGCGACCGCCTGCCGCAGCAGGGGCTTGTCCACTACGAGCAGTACGAAGACTATACGGACGAGCGGATTCTCGACATTTACGCCGAGCGCAACGAAAAAGGCTGGCAGCGCTACATGGACGTGCCGCAGCTCAAAGAAATGACGGAGCGGCTCGGCTTGCAGAACCTGGCCCAGATCTACACGATCGCCAAATATACGAAGGAATCCCATCTCGGCTACTCGCAGACCGTGCTGGATTACCTGGACAAGCAGAACTTCATGCGCAACGACGAGTCCAACTGAATTCCGCGTAAAAAAGCGCCGCAGCGCGATCGGTCCGACACCGGGCAGAAGACAAGAGGCTTCATCAGGCACGTCATCCGCTTAAGCGGATGGCGTTTTATTATGTAAAGATTGGATTATGGCGCAAATTCGATTATGGTTAGAGTGAGAAACACAGCATTTATCTTACCCACCCACAAGGAGCCGATCCCATGAACCGACAAGCCGCAAGCCGAGCCGCCAACGAGACACCCGAAGGAACCCAGATCCTGTACGGCGAATTCGCCGAAGGCGGCACGTATTATGCTTGTACCTACGAGCCTGACGTCGTCTACGCGACGCACGCCGGCACCGAACGACGACTGCAAATCATCCGGCCGCAGCAGGAAGGCGTCGCTTTCCCGCTGATCGTATTCATTCAAGGTTCGGCGTGGCGTCCCCAGAACGTCTATGCCGCACTCCCGAACCTGTCGCAGATTGCGGCCAAGGGCTACGTGATCGCAAGCGTCGAGATCCGGAATACGGACCTCGCGAAGTTCCCGGCCCCGCTCGAAGACGTCAAAAGCGCGCTGCGCTTCATGCGGCACCATGCCGAACAGTACGGCGTCGACCCGGAGCGGGCAGCCGTCTGGGGCGATTCGTCGGGCGGGCATCTCTCGCTCATGACGGGGCTGACGATCGGCCGTTACAACGAAGGGGCGCACGGCGAACAGTCGGACGAAGTGCAGGCGGTCGTCGATTATTACGGCGTGTCCGATCTGCTGACGCTTGGCGCACATAACGATATTCTCGACCATAACGCCGCCGATTCCCCGCAAGGGCTGCTGATCGGAGGGCGGGTGCAGGAACACGTCGAAGCGGCCCGGCAGGCGAGTCCGATCCATCAGGATCTCGACCGGGAACTGCCGCCGTTTCTGCTCGTGCACGGAGACTGCGACCGGATCGTACATGTCAGCCAGAGCATCGAAATGTACAAAGCGCTTAGAGCACATGGGCAGAACGCGCTTTTCTATAAAGTGGCGGGCGCGGATCACGGAACCGGTATCTGGAGTCCGCAGGTGCTTGAGGTGACGGCGAAGTTTTTGGCGGCCTATCTCAAAAGCCCGTCCGCGCAGCCGCTGCCGTTCTAGCAGGAGGAGTAGGATGATATGGGAAAAGAACGCGAAGAAGTGCTGACGATCCGGATCTCGACGGAAGAGGCGCTGCGCCTCGAGAATCCACAGGGCGATTCCGTCGTCATGATCCCTTTTACAGGACAGGCGGCCGGGCCGTATTTTGAAGGGGAAGTGCTTCCCGGCGGCGTAGATACGCAGATCATCGGACAGCCCGGGGATCGGCATACGCTGTCGGCGCGCTACATGCTGCGGGGCACGGATCGCGCCGGCCAGCGCTGCGAGCTGTATATCGAGAACAACGGCAGCTTCGGCGGGGTACCGGAAGCGGAAGGGCTGTTGTTCCGTACGACGCCGAAGATCATCACGAACAGCGCAGCGCTGTCTTTTCTGAACGGGGCACAGCTGGTTGGGGAAGGTCGGCCATCGGAAGACGGCGTGGAGATCAAGATTTACCGGCTGTAAGCCTAAAGCGGAGTTCAGGCGGCGGCGCCAACGGTTAATAGGGGAAATGACGGGTCACAGGCCCGGTTCATCACGATTTCGCATCGAAACGGAGGCCGACACATCCATGAACAACTCCCCCGATCATCCGCATTCGCCGCCTTTTGTGCCGCCGGATCGGTCTTTGCCCGCGCACCGTTCGCCGGTGTGGCAAGACGACGGTGCCGACCTGCTGCTGCCGGTGCCGGACGAATTCAGCTTCGCGCAGAACTACGACCATCTGGCGACCGCGACCAACGAAGCGCTCTATACGCTGCGGGAAGGGCGGATTCGCAAAGCGATCGCGGTCGGCACGCAGGCGACGGTCGTTGAGATCGCGCCGGAAGGCGATGCGCAGCTGCGGATCCGGTTTGTCGCAGAACCGAATGCCGATTCGCCGGCGCTGCGCACGGGCGTCGCCGAATACGTGCACGACTGGTTCGATCTCGGCACGGACCTGAAGCCTTTTTACAAGATGGCCAAGACCGATCCGCTGCTTAGGCAGGCGGTCGAATCGTTCTACGGGCTGCGCAATATGGGCATACCCGACCTGTACGAAGCGATATGTTGGGGCATTCTCGGCCAGCAGATCAACCTCGGCTTCGCCTATACGTTAAAAAGACGGTATGTCGAGCGGTTCGGTCAGGCGCTGGAGCGCGAAGGCGAGACGTACTGGCTGTTCCCGACCGCCGTGCGCATGGCCGAACTGACCGCCGAAGACCTGTCCGCCGCCGGCATGACGACGGTCAAGAAATGCGAATACCTCGTCGATACCGCCCGGTTGATCGCAAGCGGCGAACTGACCAAAGAGCAGCTGCTTGCGGCCGACAGCGTCAAGGAAGCCGAGAAGCGGCTCGTGCGGATTCGCGGCATCGGACCGTGGACCGCCCACTACGTGCTGATGCGCTGCCTGCGGAGACCGGACGCTTTTCCGATCGACGACGTCGGGCTGCATCATTCGATCCGCCACGTGCTCGGCCTCGACGCCAAGCCCGGCAAGGAGCAGATTCTCGAATGGTCCGCCGGCTGGAGCATGTGGGAGTCTTACGCGACGTTTTATCTATGGCGGTTTCTGTACTGAATGCCGAAGAAGAGAGAGACGGGTCGAGCCGGCAGGTTGAGCAGACCGTCGGCACACCGTTGACAGGCCATAGACAGACCATAGACGGGCAGTGGTGAGGCAAGGCGGCAAGTCTACCCCATAAGTGCACGGAGGCGTTGAGATGGAAAAGGTATGGAAAAAGAGAATGGCGGCGGCAGGCACTCTGCTGCTGCTCGGATCGACGCTCGGCGCTTACGCGCCGGTCTCGGCCGAAAACGGCGATTATCCGCCGTTCGATACGGAAGTGGTCGTCCGCACGGTGAATCAGTTCGCGGACGAAGCGGACGTCGAAGCTTTCGTCGAAGCGGCGGAGCGCCGCGGCGTCGACGTGATCAGCATGAACGTGAAGCAGGACGAAGACGACGAAGTGCCGTCCGGCCAAGTGTTCTACGACAGCCGGATCGCGCCGGTCGCCGAAGGCTACGAAGAGTTCGACGCGCTGCGCGAAGTCGTCGGGCAGGCGCATGCGGCGGGGATCAAGGTTCACGCCTGGATTCCGCAGTTTCACGATCAGGAGGCGTTTTTGCAGCATGAAGAGTGGCAGATGCAGTCTCTCGTCGACGGGAAAAGAGTGCCTTTTACCGGATCGAACGGCAGCGAATATTTCGTCAATCCGCTGCATCCCGACGTGCAGCGGTACGAACGCTCCATCATCCGGGAAGTGGTCGAAAATTATGCGGTCGACGGCGTAGCGCTGGACTGGATTCGCTTCGACGATTACAACATGGACGTCAGCGATCACACGATTGCCCGCTACCAAGCGCAGTTCGGCTATTCGCCGCTTGCGATCGACTTCGAAGCGGATTCGCCGCGGCGCCGGCAGTGGAACGAATGGCGCACGGACCAGATTGCGGCCTACGTCGCCGACGTGCGACGCGATCTGCTTCAATCTTCGAACCCGGACGTGCCGCTCGGCCTGTACGCGCTGCCGCCGGAATTCGGCGAAGTCGGGCAGGACGTGTCCAAGTTCAAGCATTCGATCGATTTCGTTGCGCCGATGGCGTATTTCGACGATTGGGGCTTTGAACCGGACTGGGTCTACGGCCGGGATTCCGGCCTGCTGAAGCAGGTGCAGAGCAAGCTTGAGGGCTCGGATGCGCAGATCGTGCCGACGCTTGACCCGGACTGGACCGACGCCGAATACGCGGAGATCTACGCAGGGCTGCGGCAGCAGGTGCCGAACGTGCGGAGGCTTTCCTTCTTCGCCTACGGCGCGTGGACGGAAGACGAACTGGCCGCGATCGACGAACGGACCGGCTGGCCGGAGTCGGGCGAAGCCGATTATGCCGCCAAGCTGCCGGCAGGGTGGAGCGCCCGCAATATCGGGTCGATGCCGGGCAAAGCCGGCTACGCCGCGTCGAGCAAGCAGATTACGCTCAGCGGCAGTTCTTCGGACGTCTGGGGCGAAGCCGATCAGTTGAACTTCGTGTACCGGCCGCTGACCGGCGACGCGGAGCTGGTCGCGCAGGTGAAATCGCCGAGCCGCCTGGACGAGTGGGCGAAGTACGGCCTCTCGATCCGGGAATCGCTGGCGGCGGATGCCCGCCACGTCGATCTGGTGCTGACGCCGGAACATGGAGCGTCTTTCCAGTATCGGGAGCAGACCTCGGGCCTTACGGCCGACCGCACGGCGGACGCGCCCGCGACAGGCTGGCTGAAGCTGAGCCGCAAAGGCGATACGTTCGTCGGCTCGATCTCCGCGGACGGCAAACGCTGGGAGCGCGTCGGAACCGTCCGGATTCCGTTAAGCGACCGGGCCTATATCGGCCTTGCGCTCAGCAATCCGAGCGAGAACGCGGCCGGCAAAGCCGTGTTCGGGAACGTGAAGCTCACGCCGGCCCGGTAATTCGGGCGAGTGCGGATCAGGCAGGCAGATTTGAAGGTAGACTTCGTTGGTTGGAAGCGTGACCTTGTTGGATCGACAAGTCGACGCATCGACGAATCGAAGAATCAAAGAATCGACAAGTCGACGAATCGACGCAAAAAGACTCTTCCGCCACAACGGAAGAGTCTTTTTTGTTGTTCGACATGCCGAACGTCGATCCGCGCCGAACGCGCTGCCGAACGGCCGGCTCGACGGTTCCGTTCGAATATCCGGCTCGAATAACTGCGCCGCCCGTGGATCAGAACGCGCCGAATCGGCCGCCCGCCGCCGCGCCCTTGGGCGAGATTCGCTCGATCCCGGCCAGATCTTCCGCGCTCAGCTCAACGTCCAACGCGCCGAGGTTCTCGCGTACGCGCTCAAGCCGCTTCGTGCCGGGGATCGGCACGATCCGCTCGCCCCGCGACAGCAGCCAGGCGAGGCCGAGTTGAGCCGGCGTGACGCCTTTTTGCGCGGCCAGCTGCTCGATCAGGGATACGATCTCCACGTTCCTGGCGAAGTTGTCGCCCTGGAATCGCTCGTAATAGCGGCGGTAATCGTCGGCCGGCAGGTCTTCGAACGTCTTGATCTGTCCGGTCAGGAAGCCGCGGCCGAGCGGGCTGTACGGCACGAGGCCGATGCCCAGCTCGCCGAGCACGGGCAGCACTTCGTCTTCCACTTCGCGGCTCCACAGCGAATATTCGGTCTGCACCGCCGACAGCGGATGCACCGCATGCGCGCGGCGGATCAGGTCGGCCGGCGCTTCGGACAAGCCGATATAGCGGATCTTGCCCTGCTGGACGAGATCCGCGAGCGTGCCGACCGTGTCTTCGATCGGCGTATTCGGATCGGGACGATGCTGGTAATACAAGTCGATATGATCGAGCCCGAGGCTGTAGAGGCTGGCATCGACCGATTTTTTGATATACGCCGGATCGCCTTTGGGGCCCTGGGTATGCGTCACGCCGAACTTGGTGGCGACGATCGCTTCGTCCCGCCGTCCGCGCAGCGCGCGGCCGAGCGTCTTCTCGTTGCCGCCGAACTGCCCCAGCGTGTAATCGCCGTACAGGTCGGCCGTGTCGAACATCGTGACGCCCAGATCGAGCGCGCCTTGAATCGTGCGTACGGATTCTTCGTTATCCGGCATCATCATCGTGCCGAGGCCCAGTGCGGATACCTCCAGCCCCTGACTGCCCAATAGTCTGCGTTGGATCATATGGATACACCTTCTTTTCTGCGGCGAAAAGATAACGCAAAGCCGCGGTCTGCTTTTATCCTAAGCGATCCCGTCCGGTCCAGCCACGCTCTGTCTATACGGGTAACGGGAGTAATAGACAAAACACTTGACTGTTCGAACAAACAGGATTATGATATCCCTATAAACTGACTGTTCAATCAAACAGTATGAAGGAGACTTTTATGACCCACGTATCTTCAACGCCTCAAGACGAACGCAAACAGGCGATCCTGCAGGCGGCTTACACGCTGTTCGGCCGCAGCGGCTACGCCAAATCGTCCATGAAAGACATCGCGGCCCAAGCCGGCGTGGCGCAGGGGCTGATCGGCTACCATTTCGGGAACAAAGAAACGCTGTTGGTCGAAGTCGTGCGGGAATGGATGATCAACCGCGGCATGAAAGAAGCTTTTGCCAAGCTGGATCTGCAGTCTTCGCCCCAGGAGATGCTCGGACAGGGACTGCTGCACGTCGTCGAATTCCGCAAAGCCAATCCCGAATGGTTCACGCTGCTCGTCAGCTTATGGTCGGAGAGCGTGAACAACGAGAAGCTCGCGGCGGAATTGGTCGGCATCTACACCGAAATGCGCGCCGGCGTCGTCCAGGTGATCGACCGGTTGGAACTGCCGCTCGACGCGCAGGCCAAAGAAAGCCTGGCCGGACTCATTCAAGCCGTATTCGACGGATTGACGCTGCAAGCCCCGGCCCTGCTGTCCGAACAGCCTCTGTCCCACGCCCAAGTCTCGCAAGGCATCCACTGGATGCTGCAGGGCATTCGAACGTCATCCGCGGAAAAAGGGGAGTAAACCGATGAACCGAAATCTGATTCGTATCGAAGGGCTGATCGTCCTTGCGCTGAGCACCTACATGTATTTCTGGAACGGGTACGGCGGGCTCGCTTTTGTGCTGCTGCTGTTCGTTCCGGACGTCTCCATGCTCGGCTACGCCGCCAACGCCAAAGTCGGTGCCTATCTGTACAACGCCGCGCATACGTACACCGTACCGCTGTTTCTGCTGCTCGCCGGCGTCGTCTTCAAGGCCGATTGGCCGCTGATGATCGGCCTGATCTGGACCGCGCATATCGGCTTCGACCGGATGATGGGCTACGGACTGAAGTACGAGACCGGCTTCCAGGACACGCACGTGCAGCGGCTGTAACGGCGTCCGACCCCGCCTCTGACCCCGCCTGATTTCGCGCCCGACTTCGCGCCTGCCGCAGCACCTAACGCAGCCCGCCCGCTACCGCCGAAGCGCATTCGCTTCCGCCAGCACGTCGCGGCCGCCCGCTTCCATGAATTCAAGCACGAATTCGTCGAATTCCGCCAGCGGCCGCTCTCCCGCGATAAACGACAGATACGCTTTGTCTTTGAGCCGGATCAGCGCTTCGCCGCTGCTCGCAAGCGACGGCGTCGACGCTTCCAGCGCGTTATAGATGCCGTCCCGGTCGAGCCCGAGCGTGGACGCCCACTGCTCGCGGCGGCCGGTCGGCGGATACGGAACGGACATGCCGAGATTGGCGCCGATGACGTTGAGATAGTCGGGCGTCCGTTCGTACGGCGGCAGCGTGACGATGTCCTGCTTGGAAGCGTCGGCCCAGGCCCAATGCTTGCCGATGACGCCGTTTCTGAGCGCGGTCCGCTCGTCGGGGTCCGGATTGGCGCTGACGTCGTCGAGAATATGCAGAATTTTCTCCAGCTTGCCCGGTTCTTGCGTCACGTTCGCGCCGATTGCCGTGAAGCTCATCAATCGGTCGTACGCTTTGGACCCCCGCTTGCCGCCCGGCCCGCTGAACGGACGCCCGAACGAGATGCGGGCGTCCGGATTTTTGGCGTTCAGCTCTTTGACGTTATACGTCGATTCCACCGGAATCTCGCGGCTGCCGCCGCGTCCGTCCACCGTCCACGCCTTGTAATCGCCGTCGCCGATCCAATGGTAGTAGTTGCCCATGGACGTCATGCCGATTCTTCCGTTGATAAAAGAATGCGACAAATGTTTGTACCCGCCTTTGTTCTCGCCCGTGACGAACTCCGGATCGATCACGCCGTCCGCGTACCATTTGCGCAAATAACGCAGCGCTTCCTTCATCTCCGGCTCCAGTGCGCCCACGACCAATGCCCCGTCTTTTTCGCCAAAATAAAGCTGGTCCGCGAACACGACCTGCCCGAACGCGCCGAACACGACGTTCATCCCTTCGCGCGACAGCCCGTACGTGTCCTTGATCCCGTTGCCGTCCGGATCTTCGTGGGCGAACGCGTAGATCACCCGCTCGAATTCCGCCAGCGTCCGCGGGCTGTCCAGCCCCAGCTTGTCCAGCCAGTCCTGCCGGTACACGACCGGAATCCGGTACACGTTCGTCGGGCTGATCGCGGGAATGCCGTAGATCCTGCCGTCGATGACGCCGTAATCCGCGTAATCCGGCGCGTATTTCCGAATCGCCGCCATCAGATTGGGCGCGTGCCGATCGAGCGTCGCCTGCGGAATCTCCGCGAGCAGTCCCTGCTGCCGGTACTTCAGCAGATCCTGCGGCTGGCGGATGCGCAGCAGGTCCGGCGGGCCTTCCCGCGCAAGCTTAAGGTCGAGCAGCGATTCGTAGCGGTTATTTTGCAGATTCCAGATGTCGAGCTTCACGTTGTGCTTCTCTTCCACGTAACGCAGCATCTCGGCGTCTTCGGGCACGTTCCGGTTCTGGTGCATCGTCCAGGAGATTTCGTATTCGGGAACGGGCGCGGCGGGAATATCGGCGTCCGAACGCGTCTCGCAGCCGGCGATTCCCGCGATCGCGGCGGTCAGCATGAGCGCGGCGCCGCTCCGCTTCCACGTCTTTTTCATCGTAACCCTCCTGTTCCTTCTACGAAGAATGGGCCTGCTTCGCTTGCTCCCGCAAATAGTTGCCGGGCGTGCAGCCGTAGGCTTCCTTGAACTTTTTGATAAAATACGCCGGGGTGCCGTAACCGACCGCCGCCGCCACCTGCTCGATCGTGAGGCTGCCGAGCTCGACCAGATTTTTCGCCGTTTCCATCCGCCGGGCCGTGACGTATTCCGTATAGGTCACGCCCAGTTCTTCCTTGAACAGCCGGCTCAAATATTTGGCGCTGATGAACACGCTGGAAGAGACCGCTTCCAGAGAAAGATCGCCGGACAGATCGCGCTCGATATGGCGTTTGGCCGCTTCCAGCGTATCCGTCGCCCGCTCGCCGTGCCGTTTTTCGGTATCAGCCAGAAAAGCGGTCACCGAATCGAGCAGCCAGCGGCGAAAATCGTCGATATGGCCAAGTCCGACATACTGGCGGTGCAGGTCGGGCCGGCCGCCGCTCGGCGGGTTGTAACGAATGCTTTTGAGATGGTCCGAATAGACGAAGACCAGATTGGCGAGCACGAAGTGGCAATAATCGGCCGAATACGGTCCCGTGCGCATCGCCCCGAGCAGATCGTCGACCGCCGCCGCAATCTGCTCGAACGGCTGCCGCGCGGCCAGCCTGTCGCGGAAGCGCGCCAGCATCGGCTGCGGAATCTCTTCCGTGCTGAGCTCCCGCTCCAGCAGCCCGGCGCCGGACAAGACCGCCGGCCCGGGCAGGAAATACGCGTATTTCAGTCGGCTCTCGGCTTCGCCGAGACTGAGCGGAAGCCGGTCCGGCCGATCGACCTCGCAGCCCCACGCCAATTGGACGCGCACGTCCAATCGCCGCAGGCTGTCGTCGGCGAGCCGCTGCGCGAACGCCTGCAGGGCGTCTTCTTCGCGCCGCAGCCCAGCTTCGCCTGCCGCCTCCGCCGCTGCCGCGCTGCCATGCCCGTTGGCGCGGCTGGCCGTCCCGTTCGCGCCGCCAGCCGGCCCGTCCGCGCTCCCGGATTCCCGGTCGGCGACAATCGCGGCGAGGCGCCGGTCCGACAGCTCCGCGGTCACGATCCGCCGCTGCGCGTTCTGCCGCTCTTCCAGCAGCTTGGCCAGCTCCCGCAGAGCGGCAGGGCGCGCCGCGGAATCGCCGGCCGGCCGGCTTCCGATATCGAGCACCACGCAGCGCAGATGCGCGTATCCGCCGAACCCGTCGCCGAGCAGGCGCGTCTCCTCGGACGACGTTCCGACGGAATCGCCGCGCAGCAGCTTCAACAGCGCGTCGCGCTTCACGAGCGGACCGGCCGCGTGCAGCGTCTCTTCCAGGCTGACGACCCGGCCGCTCAGATGTTCCAGAGCCGTATCGATCATGCCGTATTCGTTGGCTCCGGGCGCTGCCGGCTGCCCCGCCAGATGGCGGATTTTGCCGACGAGACGCTTGAGCGGGCTGTAGATCAGCCGCGTCATGACGCCGGACAGCACGAGTCCGATCAGGATCGCCAGCGCGCAGATGCCGAGCATCAGCTTGAGCACGGCCGCCGACCGCTCCTGATAGAAGCTGTGGGGCGTGGCGCTGTAGAGCGTCCAGTCCGCCGTCGGAAGCGGCTCGCGGAACACCGTATGCGAGTCGCTGTCGGTCCAGCCGCCGGCCACGCCCGGCGCAGCCATAAGGTCGGCATTCGCGATCAGCGCGGGCAGGGCGGAAGCGTCCGCGGCAGGAGCGGTCGCCCCGCCGGCGGCGGCTTCCGCCGGGCCGCGCACGATCGCGCCCGAAGCGCCGCGCAGCCACGTCTCTTCATATTGAACAGGCAGCATGTTGCGCAGCACCGCCTGGATTGCGTCTTCCTTGACGTCGATCGCCAGAATGAGCTGGCTGTCGGCTCCGGCCGATTGGAACGGATAAGCGTGCGCATACGTCAGCAGCCGCTGCCCGCTGCCGCCGGTAATGCGCGAAAAAGCGTCTTTCGGCACGAAGCGCGGCGGCGTCCACAGACTGCTCTCCGGAGTGCCGAGCATGCCGTCGATCCAGTCGGACGGCAGGGACGGATTCGCTGCCCGGCTTGCGGCGTCCACGAGTCCGTATAGCGAAGACAGCGTCGCGCCGCTCGCCGGTTCGTACAGATGGATCGCTTCGATCAGCTCCGCGTTGCCGGACACTTCCGCCTGAAGCAGTTCCTGGAGCCCGATCAGCCGCGAAGGATAGGTCTGCCACGAACCGCCGCGCAGCTGCCGCAGATCCGTCGTCTTGTCCAGCGCGAGGCCGAGCGCAATCCGCTCCACGCGTTCGAACACTTCGGCGTCGAGGGTCCGCGCCGCGTTTTCGAGCGTCATCCGGCTGCGCGCGTTGAGCTGTTCCCGGTCGCGACCGGAGTCGTACAAATAAAAAACGGAACACAGTGAGAGGACGATCACGAGCACGATAGCTATGTAAGACACGGCCAGACGGGCCAGAACGGAATGGTATGTTTTCATCGCGTATTCTCCTCCCGCCGGGATTATACAAACCACGATCAACTCTTGTTCACGACTTTTGTTAAACATACGTTAAATTCTGCGTAATGAGCAACATTTGAGCAAAAACCTCCCAAAACGATACAAAGGGGAAATCGTTGCATTGCCCAAATTCGGTCCCGGATGCTACATTTTGAGCGATTCGAATACACAAGCCGCCAATATGCACATCCAACCCAACCGAAGAGGAGCAACCCTACCGTGAAAAAAAGACCGATGAAACAAATGCTCGCCGTTGCGCTGGGCTTCGCCATTCTGTCCAATACGGCGCTCGTCCACCCCGCGATCGCGGCACCCGATTCCTATACGATCGAACTTCCGGCCGCGCCGGCCTGGGGCTACTTCACCGACAAATACAAGACGAACCAGAATGAGTTCACGACCGTCGAGACCAACGCCGCTTACGGCACGCTGTCCAAGTTCCTTGAACTGTGGACGCCGGGCAGCTCGTGGGATCAGGGCACGAAGCTGCGGGCGGACGTGCTCGACTATAATATTCAATACGTAGTGGATCTCGCCGCTGCCCGCACCGCTGCCGACGAAGAGATGGCGTATCTCGTCGACCGCCGCGGCCAGACGTACGGCGCGACCGAAGGGCTCGGCGCGCTGGCCGACGTTTACCGGACGCTCAGCGGCACGACGACCGTTATCAAAGACGTCCCGGCCGATGCCACGACCGTCAAATACGACGACGTCGGCAGCACGAACAAAGGCGGCGATTCCAATTCGCAGCTCGGCAAAGTGGTCGACCTGGTCGGGATCGTGCGCGGCAACTTCGCTTCGACCAATCCGTCCAAAGGCTTTTTCCAATATATGCGTCCTTACCGCTGGGTGAACCAGCAGGAAGGCACCAACGCCAACCGCATCGTCGTGCCGACGCTCGTCCCGGCGATCAGCACCACTCCGGAAAAAGACGGCGGCTTCCCGAGCGGCCACACCAACGCGTCGTACCTCGCTTCGCTGTCGCTGGCCTATGCCGTGCCGGAGCGTTATCAGGAGATGCTGACCCGCGCTTCGGAAATGGGCGACAGCCGGATCGTGTCCGGCATGCACTCGCCGCTTGACGTGATGGGCGGACGGATGCTGGCGACGGCGCTTGCGGCGGCGGCTTTGTCCGATCCGGCGAACGCCGATCTGAAGAAGCAGGCGTACGAACAGGCGCAGAACGTGCTGATGAAGCAGACGGGTACGTCGGAAGACCGCTTCGCGGATTACGGGAAAAATAAAGCGGACTACTTCAAGCGGCTGACGTACGGCTTCCAGCCGATCGGCGATACGACCCGGGCAATGGTCGTTCCGAAAAACGCCGAGGTGCTGCTGGAGACGCGCCTGCCGTACCTGAGCGGACCGCAGATCCGCGAAGTGCTGGCGACGACGGGCCTGCCGTCCGGCTATCCGCTGCTGGACGACCCGGAAGGCTGGGGCCGGTTGAACCTGTTCGAAGCGGCCAACGGCTACGGCGCGTTCAAAGGCGCCGTGACGGTGAACATGGACGCTTCGCTCGGCGGCTTCCACGCCGAAGACCTGTGGCGCAACGACATCTCCGGCGCCGGCAGCCTGATCAAGCGCGGCAGCGGCAAGCTGAGCCTGTCCGGCGCCAACACGTACAGCGGCGGTACGCAAATCGAAGGCGGCACGGTGGAAGCCTTGTCCGCATCGGCGTTCGGCACCGGCAGCGTCGTCAACAACGGCGGCACCGTGACAGAGAACGTGTACGGAGGCGGCACGGTGACCGCCAACGTCTACGGCGGTTCCGGCAAATTGACGATCGGCGGGAACTTCTCGCAGTCCGCGAACGGCACGCTGGAATTGAACGTGACCGCCCCGGGCGATACGCTTGCAGTCAAAGGCAGCGTGCAGGCGGGCGGCACGCTCCGGGTCAACTTCGCGAACGGCTACGTGCCGGCCGCCGGCGACTTTACCGTGATTACCCAGGCGCCGGGCTTGTCTTCGGGCCGCTTCGACAAGCTTGAAACGTCCGGCCTGCCGGCGAATTACACCGCCGCGCTTGGCTACCGCAGCGAAGGCGTCGTGCTGACGCTTACCGACACGACGGCCGTTCCGTCGAACCCGGGCACGACCAATCCGCCTTCGAGCGGAGGCGGTACCTTCACTCCGGCACCGACGCCGACACCTACGGCTCCGGTCACACCGACGCCGCCAACGACGCCGCCGACCGTGCCGGTCACGCCGCCGACCCAACCGGGCGCGCAGGACCCGCAGACTCCGCTGCCGACCAGTCCGTTCCGTTCGAACGTCGTCGATCCGGCAGCGCTGCTGCAATCGCTGACGCAGGCCGCGGCCGGCGCATCGGCTGCCGACGGCACCTTCTCCGACCTGCCGTCCGGCCACTGGGGCAGCGCCTCCATCGCCAAAGCGGCCAAGCTTGGCATCGTAGGCGGCTACGCGAACGGCACGTTCCGTCCGAACGCGCCGGTCACACGTGCCGAGTTCACGGCCATGATCGCCCGCGGCTTCGGTATCCAGCCGGCCACTTCCGCCGCCGCGTTCGGCGATACGCGTTCGAGCTGGGCCGCCGGTTATATCGGCGCCCTGTCGAACCTCGGCGTCGTCGCCGGCTACGGCGACGGCAGCTTCAAGCCGAACGCGACGATCTCGCGCGCCGAAATGGCCGCGATCATCGCCCGCGTCGTGAACCTGGGCGCCCTGCCGGGCACGTCGGCGCCGGCCAACTTCGGCGACGTCCGCGGCGACCATTGGGCCGCCGGCGTCATCAAGCAGGCCGCGTCTGCCGGCCTGCTGAACGGCTCGTCGGCGTCGGCTTTCGCGCCGGACCAAAACGCCAGCCGCGCCGAAGCGATCGCGCTGATCGTGCGTGCGCTGGAGACGGACGAGTCCGTCAAGGCGCTGCTGGCCGGACTGTAAGTTCCGCGGCGCTGCCGGGTTCGGCTGCCGGGCTCCAGCGCCGCGCTCCGCGCCGGTCGGCCGGCTCGTTCCGCGGCCAGCGGCCCGGCTTCCTGCCAAACGGCGAAAACCCCGTCCTTATGGACGGGGTTTTCGCCGTTTTTCGGCGTTTTTTTCGCCGGAGAAGCGAGTTCGCGCCGCGTCTGCGCCGGATCGAACAAGCCGAAGCGGCTGATCGATCCTTCCCGCGCCG
Organism: Saccharibacillus sp. WB 17; assembly: GCF_008634075.2. NCBI lineage: Bacteria > Bacillati > Bacillota > Bacilli > Caryophanales > Paenibacillaceae > Saccharibacillus > Saccharibacillus sp. WB 17. The sequence continues at coordinate 103,545 of NZ_VPFK02000010.1, forward strand.
CCTAAGTGCCTGAATCCAACTAATTCAGGCGCCGAAGGGAGCGCAGCCCGAATAACGGCCTGAATACAACTATTTCGCCTCCCAAGAAGCCGAAAACGCACAAAGAGCAAAATTAACCGCTTCTGCGCAGTTATTTGCCCGAATGCGAAAAATAAAGCCGGAATAAGTGCAGCTGCGCAGTTATTTGGAGCGGATCAAAGCTGACGCGAACCGTTCGCACCGCTTTTTTTTCAAAAACGAAAACCGCTCCCGACGAATCGCTCCCAGCAGCCGACTCCCGACAAACCGCGCCAAAAAACAAAAACCCCGGCGTCTCCGCCGGGGTTGGAAAAATCGAAAATCACCTTGCTCGAACGCGGGCTTCCATGCTACGATGGGAGAACCGCTGTGAGCTGATATAAAAAATCATAATTATTGCATCTTACTTATACTTTAATATTACCACGGGCTGCGGCGGGCTGTCAAATCGGATTTTGCGGAGCATGACTCGGAGTATCACAAGGGAGGGGTCGGGCAATGATCGGACGCGAAGACTTGGAGAAGGAACGGCAGCGGCTGACGGACGTCGCGCGCCAATTGGAAGAGGCGCTTGAGAAGCTTGCGCCGCAGGTGGACGGGCTGCAGGAGCAGGCGGTAGATATGCGCAGGCGCTTCTGGGAAGAAGTCAGCGTCAGCACGGGCACGAACGAGGACTTCGAGGAGAGCGTCTACAGTATCGAGCAGCAGGAAGCGCTGCTGTCCGAACGCGAGCGCAGCCACCGGCAAAAAGCGGCGCAGTACCGCAAACTGGGCCGGCTGCGGGAATCGCCTTATTTTGGGCGAATCGATTTTCGCGAGGACGGCACCGGGTTCGCGGAACAGGTCTATATCGGCGTCTCTTCCTTCGTCGACGCGGAAGGGTTGGAGTTCCTGATCTACGATTGGCGCACGCCGATCGCCAGCCTGTATTACGACCATTCGCCGGGACGGGCCGGCTACGAGACGCCGGGCGGACCGATCTCGGGCCGCATGGAGCTCAAAAGGCAGTACCGGATCCGGGGCGACGAGCTGCTCGGCGCATTCGACACGAACGAGACGATCGGGGACGAACTGCTCCGGCAGGTGCTCGCGGGGGAAGCGGACCACCGGATGAAGACGATCGTGTCCACGATTCAAAAAGAGCAGAACGCGATCATCCGCGACGACAAAAGCGGCATGCTGATCGTGCAGGGAGCGGCCGGCAGCGGCAAGACGTCGGCTGCGCTGCAGCGCGTCGCCTATTTGCTGTACAGCCACCGGGACCGGCTCGGCGCCGACCAGATCGTACTTTTTTCACCCAACAGGATGTTCAACAGCTACGTCTCGACCGTGCTGCCGGAACTCGGCGAAGACAATATGAAGCAGACAACGTTTCAGGAGTATCTCGACAGCCGGCTCGGCCGGACGTTCAAGGTGGAAGATCCTTGCGACCAAATGGAAGCGGTGCTGTCTGCGGCGGAGGCTCCGGGTTACGAAGCACGATTAAGCGGTATCCGGTACAAAGCTTCGGAGCGCTTCTTGGCAGAGCTTCAGCATTATGCGGGCGGTCTGGAACGGTCGGGCCTGAAGTTCGTCGATCTGGATTTTCGGGGCAAACGTCTGATCGGCGCGGAACAGATGGCGGAGGCGCTTGCGGCCTGCGATCCGTCGCTGCGGATCGCTAACCGCGCGGCCAGGCTGCGGGAGTGGCTGCTCGGCGAGCTGAAGCGGCTGGAGCACGCGGAATACGAAGCGGCCTGGGTCGAAGAAGCGATCCATTTCGCCGACAGCTCCCTGTACGAAGAAGCGTACCGCGAGCTGCACGAAGAGCGGAACGTCTTCGATTTTTCCGAAGAGTATGCGGCGGCCCGCGTGCGGATCGAAGGCAGGCACCGGCCGGACGAAGGCGATTTCGATTTTGGACAGCGGGAAGAAGACTGGCTGCGCCGCAGGCTGGTGGGCGACGCGTTCAAGCCGCTGAAGCGCAGCGTGAAGCGGATGGCGTTTATCGACATGCCGGGGCTGTACGCGGCGTTTTTCGAAGCGGACCGCGACAACGGACCGTCGGGTGCGCCGGAGTCTTCTTTGTCCGCGCCGCACTCTTTTGCCGATCGGACTGCCTCTTCCTCTTCCGGGCCTGCCGACCCCAAGCCTCCGCACTGGGACGAGATGTGCCGGCAGACGCGCGACAAGCTTGGACGGGGCGAGCTGTTCCACGAAGACGCGACGCCGTACCTGTATTTGAAAGAACTGATCGAAGGGCAGCGGAGTAACTCGGACGTGCGGCATGTGTTCGTCGACGAAGGACAGGATTATTCGGCTTTTCAGTACGCTTTTCTCAAAAAGATGTTCCCGCGCGCCCGCATGACGATTCTCGGCGACTTCGGCCAGGCGATCTTCGCGCAGTCGACGGAGCTGTCCGCTGCCGACTCGCCGCTGCTGCGTCTGTACGGCGAAGCCGACACCCGCGTGTTCCGCCTGAACCGCAGCTACCGCTCGACGCGCGAGATCGTCGCTTTCGCCGCAGCGCTGCTGCCCGAAGCGGCCGGCGTCGAACCGTTCGAGCGCGGCGGCGCCAAGCCGCTGCTGATCCGCTCGAACACGCCGCAGCTTCATGCCGCGAACGTCGCGGACCGGCTGGCGCGGCTGCGCGCGGAAGGCTTCGCTTCGATCGGCATCTTGACGCGCACCGCGGCCGAAGCGCATGAAGCCTGCGAGAAACTGGCCGCCGCCGGCTGCGCCGGCCTCAAGGAAGTGACCCGCGATACGCCGGAGTTCGAACAAGGCGCGCTGGTGCTGCCCGTCTACCTCGCCAAAGGGGTCGAGTTCGACGCCGTGCTTCTCTACGACGCTTCCGCCGCGGTCTATGGCCGGGAGAGCGAACGCAAGCTGCTGTATACCGCCTGCACCCGCGCGATGCACCGGCTGGTGCTGCTGGCCTCGGGCGAATGGAGTCCGCTGCTCGCGCATGTCGACGCCGACCTGTACGAAACGCAAAGAGGCGAAGATCCGGCAGATCCGGCATAATGAACCTTACAGGCCGCTTGCTGCGTAGAAGAGTACCGGCCCTGCAAGTCATGAGTTACGAGTTACGAGTTACGAGTTACGAGTCACGGGAAGATTCAATCCGCAAGCACGGGGAAAAGAGGAATGCGATGCCGACGATACTGGTCGCCGACGACGACGCGAATATTCGCGAGCTCGTTTGTTTGTTTTTGCGCAATGACGGATGGATGGCGGTGGAAGCCGCGGACGGGAGAGAAGCGCTGGAGGCGTACGATTCGACGCCGATCGACCTGGTCGTGCTCGATATCATGATGCCGGTGCTGGACGGATGGGAATTGTGCCGCGAGCTGCGCAAGCGAAGCGCCGACCTGCCGCTGCTCATGCTGACCGCAAGAGGCGAGACGTGGGAAAAGGTCAAAGGTTTCGAGCTGGGCACGGACGATTATCTGACCAAGCCGTTCGATCCGCTGGAGCTGACGGTGCGCGTGCGTTCGCTGCTCAAGCGAAGCCGGACGAACGCCGGACGGAGCGTGCAGCTCGGAGGCGTTACGCTGGATCGCAGCACGTACAAAGTGACGGTCGCCGGAGGTCCGTCGCTCGACCTGCCGCTCAAAGAGTTCGAACTGCTGTACAAGCTGGCCGAGACGCCGGGTCAGGTATACACGCGCGAACAGCTGATCGAGAGCATCTGGGGACTCGATTACGCCGGAGATAACCGGACGGTCGACGTGCATATCAAGCGGCTGCGGGAACGCTTCGCGGATACGGCGGACTTTGCGATCGAGACGGTGCGGGGACTCGGATACCGGCTGGAGGCCGCCAAGTGATCCGCTCGCTGTATACGCGGGTCGTCCTGATCTTTCTCGTCTCCGTCATCGGCGGGACGCTGCTGTCGTTTTTTATCGCGACGTGGGCGTTCCGGGAGCCGTTGAACGAGAATTTGCAGATTCCGCTCGTCCATTTCGCTCAGGACGTGGCCCGAATCTATGAGGTGCTGCCGACGGACGAAGCGGATGCTTTTGTCGCGGGCATGCACCAGCTCAGTTCTTACCATATACGCATTTACGAATCGCCGGACGTTTTCCGCTCTTTCGGGCAACTTGACGGAGAAGGGATTGCCGATATTACGAGCGAAGAAGTGCGGCGGGTATTGAGCGGCGAAAAGATCCAGAGAAACCCGAACGGGTTGACCATATCGCTCGTGGGGCTGCCGTTCGAGACGAAAACCGGCTCCCAGGCAATCTTCATCGATCCGATGGGATCGCCGTCGTCCCTGTTCGTGCTGAAATGGCTGCTGAACTTTTCCGTCTATGCGCTGGTCGCCGGCAGTCTGGTCATTTTGGCCGCGGCGTATTTCCTCGTTCGGCCGATCCAAAAGCTGACGGGAGCGACCCGGCGGATCGCGGAAGGCCACTTCGACGTCAAACTCGATATTCGGCAAAAAGGCGAGCTGGGCACGCTTGCGCGCAGCTTCGAGCAGATGATACGCGAGTTGGGGCAGCTTGAGACGATGCGCCGGGACTTCGTCTCGAACGTCTCGCACGAAGTGCAGTCGCCGCTGACTTCGATTTCCGGGTACGCGGTCGCGCTCAAGCAGGTCAAACTGAGCGAGGAGCAGCGTATCCGCTATCTCGACATCATCATCGGGGAGGCGGGGCGCATCTCCAAGATGAGCGACAGCCTGCTGAAGCTCAGCGCGCTCGAAGCGCAGTCGCCGCAGCTCCGCCGCGAACCGTTCCAGCTCGACGAGCAGCTTCGCCGCGTCGTCATCGCGCTTCAGCCGCAGTGGCAGGAGCGGCAGATCGCGTTCGAGCTGGATCTGCCGGACGTGCGGCTTGCGGGCGACCGCGATCAGCTCGACCAGGTCTGGACGAACCTGATCGGCAACGCGATCAAGTTCTCCCCGGACGGCGGGCAGATCGCTATCCGGGTAGAGACGGACGAAAGCATCGTCACGGTGCGCGTAGCCGATCAAGGCATCGGCATCGCGCCGGAAGACCGGGAACGCGTTTTCGAACGCTTTTTCAAAGCCGACCGGGCCCGCAGCCGCAAGTACGAAGGCAGCGGGCTCGGACTCGCCATCGTCAAACAGATCGTCACGCTGCAGGGCGGAGAGATCGCGGTAGAAAGCGAATTGGGACAGGGCACGACGTTTGTCGTGAGCCTGCCGCTCGCCCCGCCGAATTAAACGTCCTGTTCATGCTGCGTTCATACTGCCGTCACGAAGCGTCCATGCGGACCGGTTATGCTTGGTGTATCGGCAGCTTGAAGCGGCCGGAATACAGAAATGGAAACGGGAGTGGATCGACATGGCGGCAGCACAAAGCGAGAACGGAAACGGCGCGGCAGAGACGGGCAAAATCAAAAAAAAGCGTAAACCGCTTCGAATCATAAGAAACGTATTGGGCATCTTCGCGGGGATCATCGTGCTGTTCTTCGCGATCGTGTTCGTGACGGACAAAGTCGCGGGCAGCATGGAAGAAGCCCGGATCGAGCCGTACGGGCAGTTCGTCGAAGTGGACGGCAAGCGGATGAACGTGCGGATCGACGGGGACGGCGCCGAGACGATCGTGCTGCTGCCGGGCTACGGCACGGCGGCGCCGGGGCTCGATTTCGAGCCGCTGATCCGGGAACTGGAAGCGAAAGACTACCGGATCGTCACCGTCGAGCCTTTCGGCTACGGGCTCAGCGACGGAACGGACAAAGAGCGGACGACCGACAACATCGTCGGCGAAGTCCATGAAGCGGTGCAGCAGCTCGGACTGACACGCTACGTGCTGATGGGCCATTCCATCGCGGGGCTGTACGGCCTGGAGTACGCGAACCGCTATCCGGACGAAGTGATCGCGTTCGCCGGTATCGACACCAGCGTCCCGTCGCAGGGCGGCATGGACACGGAGCTGCCGATCGGCACGTTCAAATTTCTGCGCCAGTCCGGCCTGATGCGGATGCTGACCAAAATCAGCGGCGATCCCTACGCGGCGCTCGATTACGACGAGTCGACCAAAGAGCAGATGCGCATGATCACGAACCGCAAAGGCAACAACAAGACGATGCTGAACGAGATGAGCCATATCTCTTCAAACTTCAATCAGGCCAAAGAAGCCGGCGCGACGTTCCCGGCCGACCTGCCGCTGCTGCTGTTCATCAAGAAGGACGACGTCGAAGTGACGAACTGGACCGGCCTGCACGAAGAGCAGGTGGCCCATTCGGCGCACGGCAAATTGATTCCGATGGAAGGCGACCATTATTTGCACCATACGCTTTCCCAGGAGATTGCGACCGACTTTGACGCTTTTATGGACGGGCTTGGGAAGAAGAATTGATCTATTATTCCGGAAAATCGCAACGAAAAACCCCCGATCCGCGCCGGTGCGCGATCGGGGGTTTTTCGTTGCGTCGTAAACGGCGCCGCCGGGACAGTACGGGCAGAAACGCAGCAGCGTACGAGACCTAAGCGACCGGCAGACTTACAAAGCCGCTCTCGTCTCCATATGATGCCGCCCTTTGGGCACGACCATCGGGCTGCCGGAGACGGGGTCGTCGATCACTTCGCAGTCCAGCCCGAACACGTCCTTGATCCGTTCGCTCGTGATTACTTCGGACGGCGTGCCTTCGGCGACCAGCCGTCCTTCCTGAAGCGCGAAGATATGGTCGGCGTAGCGCGCCGACAGATTGATGTCGTGCAGCACCATGACGATGGTCGTGCCGTGCTTGCGGTTGAGGTCGGTCAGCAGGTCGAGAATCTCGATCTGGTACGTGATATCGAGAAACGTCGTCGGTTCGTCGAGAAACAGGATGTCGGTCTGCTGCGCCATGGCCATGGCGATCCAGACGCGCTGACGCTGGCCGCCCGACAATTCGTCGATGTTGTGGTTGGCGAACTCCGTAATGTCCATCAGCTCCATCGCTTCGGCGACGGCGGCGTAGTCCTGCTTGGACCAGCCGCCGAGCAGCGACTGGTGCGGGAAACGTCCACGGCCGACGAGATCGGCGACGGAGATACCTTCCGGCACGATCGGGGACTGCGGCAGCAGCCCGATGATCCGGGCCAGCTGCCTGGACGGATATTTGGCGATCGGCTTGCCGTCAAGCGTAATGCTGCCCGAAGTCGGCTTGATCAGCCGGGCGAGCGCTTTGAGCAGCGTCGATTTGCCGCAGCCGTTCGAGCCGATGATGACGCTGATCCGGCTGCCCGGAATCGTCAGGTCCACGCCGTTGATGACCGTCTTGTGCTCGTAGCCCGCGACGACCTGTTCGGCCCGGAAAATATGGTTCGGCTTCATCACAATTCCCCTTTCTGATTCATGCGGATTAACAGGAAGATCAGGTACGGCGCTCCGAGCAGGCCGGTGATGACGCCCACAGGGAATCGGTAGACGAAAGCGAACTGCCCGATCAGATCGGCGGCCAGCACGAGATTGATACCGACGAGCCCAGCCGGGATGAGGCCGTGGAAGCCGCTGCCGACGAGCCGCTTGGCGATCGGTCCGGCCAGAAACGAGACAAAAGCGATCGGTCCCGTCGTCGCGGTCGCGATCGAGACGACGAACACCGCGCAGACGATCAGCGCGATACGCGTCTTGTCCGTGCTGACGCCGAGCGAGGAGGCGGTCTGTTCGCCGAGTTCCAGCACGTGCAGATGCTTGCCCAGCAGCATCAGGATCGGCGTGCAGATCAGCACGATGAGGACGAGCGGCGGCAGTTCGCTCATCTTGGAACCGTTCAGGCTGCCCGACAGCCAGCGGATCGCCGCCGGGACGTCTTTTTCCGAGCTGATCAGCAGCAGATACGAGATGACCGAGTCGAGCATGGCCTGAATGCCGATGCCGATCAGGATCAGCCGCCCGATCGAGAAGATCTTGCCGCGGGCGAGAACGTAGATGACGATTACGGTGACAAGTCCGCCGCCTACGGCCGCCGCGGACGTGACCGCGCCGCTTGCCTGAAGTACGGTCAGGCAGAAGACGGCGGCCGCGCTTGCGCCGGACGTGACGCCGATCACGTTCGGATTGGCGAGCGGATTGCGCAGCAGCGTCTGGAACGTGTAGCCGGCGATGCCGAACGCGAAGCCGGCGAACAAGCCGGCCAGCATGCGTGGCAGGCGCAGCGTGCCGACGGCGAACGAGACGCCTTTGATCTTCTCGCCGGCCAGGGCGCGAACGACCTGGTCGAGCGGGTAGATCGTATTGCCGAGCATCAGCATGGCGGCGCACAGCGAGACGGCGATCAGCGCGAGGATGCCGGTCACGAGCATCCAGCGGCGCGCCCGCTGCCGCCGGCCCGCGCGGATGAATTCGACGGACGCCGCCGGAACGGCGAGTTTGGAAGTCAGGGTCATAAGGAACGCACCTTCGCTCTCATCGCCAGAATGATCAGAATCGGAGCGCCGACGAAGGCGGTCACGACGCCGACTTCAAGTTCGCCCGGACTGCCGATCAGCCGGCCGAAGACGTCGGATACCGTCAGGATGATCGCGCCGGCGACGGCCGACAGCGGAATGACGAAGCGCAGGTCCGGTCCGACCATGAGGCGGACCACATGGGTCGCCAGCAGGCCGATGAAGCCGATCGGCCCGGCCAGCGCGGTCGTCGCGCCGCACAGGATCACGCCGGCGAGCGCCGCGATCAGCCGCAGCGTGCCGGTCTTGACGCCGAGGCCTTTGGCGGTCTCGTCGCCGAGCGCCAGCGCGTTAAGCGCCGGCGAAGTGAGGAAGCCGATCAGCAGGCCGACGAGCAGGAACGGGAGGAACGTTCCGATACTGCTCCACGTGCCCGACCCGACGCTGCCGACCTGCCAGAAGCGGAACTGGTCCATGACGTGGGAACGCGGGATCAGGATGGCCGTGACGAGCGAGGAGAGAGCCGCGCTCGTGGCCGCTCCGGCCAGAATCAGCTTGATAGGCGTGGCTCCGCCGCGCCCCAGGGAACCGACGCCGAACACGAATACCGCCGTGAGCGCGGCGCCGGCCATTGCCAGCCAGATGTATTGGCTGGCCGTCGTCATATTCAGGAAAGCCATGCCGCACACCACGAACAGAGAAGCTCCCGTATTCACGCCCAGTATGCTCGGATCGGCGATCGGATTGCGCGTCACGGCCTGCATCAGCGAGCCGGATACGCCGAGTGCCGCGCCGCAGAACAGGCTGAACACGGTCCGGGAGATCCGTTTTCGAACGATGTTCGCTTCGTAGGAGTCGTTCTCCGGACGAAACAAACCGTCGATCAAATCGTGAAACGGCACTGCCCGCGAGCCGAATGCGAGGGAGGCGAGAATACTCGCTCCCAGCAGGATCAGGCTCACGATCAGTACCGTAAGGAAATGCTTCGGGATGTGCGGACTCGGACGGTGATCGCTCGAGACCGTAATCGGGTTCATCTTGTTTATTTAACCTTGTCGGCGGCAGCGCCGAGCAGCTTCATGTAATCGTCGATCGTGTACGCGATCGACAGCGGCGTCGGCGTTCCGGCCGCGACGAGCGGCGTATCCGCCGTGATGAAAGCGACGGAACCGCGTTCGATGGCCGGAATTTTGCCGAGCAGCGGATCGGCCTGCAGCGCTTCGAGCAGCTGGTCGTCGCCGTAGCCGACGATCAGGTCGACGTCGTTCAGCGCCTGGGCATTCTCCGCGCTCAATTCCAGCGAGTAGCTGTCCGGGTCGGTAATCAGCGAAGTGATGCTCTCCGGGTAAGTCAGGCCCATCTCTTCGAGGAACGAGACGCGCGTATCGACCGGCGTGTAGATGTGCAGCTTGGACAGATCGTCTGAGGAGAAGTTAACCCAGGCGATTTTTTTGTCTTTGAGCTGCGGGTAGGCGGAGAATTTCTCGTTAATGAGCGTTTCGGTATCGGCGATCAGCTGGTCGCCTTCGGCCGGCATGCCCATGCCCTGTGCGATCAGTTGAACCTGTTCGCGCCATTTGGTCGTCCAAGGGGACGTCGGGTAAGCGACGACCGGAGCAATCTCGCTCAGCGTGTCGTAATCTTCCTGCGTGATGCCGGAATAAGCGGCGAGGATTACGTCCGGCTTGGTATCGGAGATCGCTTCGAAGTCGAGGCCGTCCGTGTCCTGGAACACGTTCGGGTCGGTTGCGCCGAGCTCGTCCAGCTTTTCCTTCGTCCACGGCAGCAGTCCGCTGTCGTCCTGCACGCCGAAGTTGGCAGCGGAGAAACCGTCCGGCACGACGCCCAAAGCGAGCGCTACGTCCTGGTTGCCCCATTGGATCGTGACGATCCGTTCAGGCTTGCTCTCGATCACGGCATCGCCCAGCGCGCCCTTGATCGTAACCGGGTATTCCATGGCCGAAGCGTCGGCGGCAGCCGGTTCTTCTTCGGCAGCTGTCGTCGTGTCCGCGGCTGGAGCCGTTTCGGTCGTCGCCGAATCGGCTGCGGCCGGAGCGGGAGTCGTAGCGGCCGGCTGCGCGCCGCAGCCGACGAGCGCCAGAACCAGCAGAATCGAGATCATGGCGGTCAGGAGCGAATATTTTCTTTTTCTGTTCATGATGAACCCCTCTCTGTGTGGAAAGCTTATTGGGTGGAGCAAAATTCTACGCGGTGAATAAAAATGCAATAAAATGAGAAATATGATTCTGATAATGATTATCAACATCACTAAATATATCGGTATACAGGGAGCGCTGTCAATCGCAAATTTGAGCGCTCAGCCGGGAATACGTACGTATTTTCATAGAAAAACCTGACATCGAACGCGAAAAAGAACGGATCGGGTCGCGATTTTCGAACATTCGCAGGCGACGCACACCAAAAATGCCTGCCGCACCAAGGTCGGACGTTTAGAAGGAAGAGCATACGAAAAAGCCCGTACTGAAGTACAGACGTTCGCAGAGAGGGCAGACCAAAAACGTCCGTACTGAAGTACGGACGTTCGCGGCACGCAGGTTTGAAGTTCCGGACTTGAACATGCATGCTTATACGGAATTATACGAAAAGCGCAGGAAGCGGAACGACCGGCCCAGGCCGCTTGGGTTTCGCCAGACAGCCCGATGCTCGGATGGTTCGATGCTCTGATGGTTCGATGGGTCGGCCGCCCCGCTTACCGGCCCCAGGCCGATTCGGGCAGCTCGACCGGCAGGCTGAACGAGAAGCAGCTGCCCGTCGCCGACGAATGCTTCAGCCGCAGCTCGCCGTTCATCAGGTCGACGAGCTGCTTGCAGATCGACAGGCCGAGCCCGGTGCCGCCGTAACGGTTGACGTAGTTGGCCGTATGCAGCTGCGTGAACGCCTGGAACAGCAGCGGCTGCTTGTCTTCCGAGATGCCGCTGCCGGTATCGGTGACGGTGAACGTCAGATATACGTTGGCCTCGCGGTCGTCTTCGAGCGCGGCGCCCGAGGCGGACGACAGCGGCAGCGCCGCAAGACTCGTCTCCGGGTCCGTTCTGGAGTCGGTGGAGACGTAAGCTTCGATCCGGATCTCGCCTTCTTCCGTGAACTTCAGCGCGTTCGACAGCAGGTTGATCAGAATCTGACGGATTTTGTTCTCGTCCCCGATCCAGAGATCCGGCATATGCATCGGAATGACCTCGTTCAGCTTGACGTTTTTGCGGGCAGCTTCCGAGCGGAACAGCTGCAGCACTTCGACCAGGCAGCCCCTGAGCGAGAACGGTTCGTACACGACTTCCATTTTGCCGGAATCGAGCTTGGAATAATCCAGGATCTGATTGAGGATCGTCATGAGGGAACTGCCGCTGGAATGGATCAGCCGCAAATACTGCCGCTGCGTCTCCGACAGGTGAGTCGATTCGAGCATCTCGCCCATGTTCAGGATCGCGTTCATCGGCGTGCGGATCTCGTGGCTGAGAATGGCGAGCAGATTCGCTTTTTCTTCGAGCGTCTTTTTCCGTTCCTGCTCGGCTTCGCGCCATTTCTGATACGTATGGTCGAGGGTCAGCATATTTTCGAAAAAAGCGGCCAGCGATTGCAGCAGCTCGACGTCCTGGGTCTGATACGCGTAAAAGTTGTCGTCGAACGCGCACAGCGAGCCGAACACGCGGCCGTCGCCGTCCTTGATCGTGACGCCCATGAACGAGCAGCCGCCGATAAAAGGGGTCACGTCCATATTCCGGGTCAGCGGGTGGTTCCGGTTGTCGTCGATCACGAGCGGCTCGGGGCCGTGCTCGGTCACCAGATGGCAGTAGGAATCGGTGTGGTCGATCACGAGTCCTTCCTGTAAAATGACGGCGCTCCGGTTGATCGTATTGAGCACTTTGGTCTCGTAATCGTCGCTCAACGCGATGCAAAACGTGTTGGCGGGAATGATCTTGCAGGCCGTATCCACGATTTGGGCGGCCGAGGCGTACAATTTTTCGGACAAAACGTCCATGACGTCGATATAACTCGTCTTCAGCAAAGCGCACCTCCAAATAAATAAACGTTTCGGGACAAAGAAAAGAAAACCATTTATTAAAATATTTACGTAAAATAGGAATAGGAGTATGAAAAAGAGAGCGAATAAACGTGGATAATGTCGGAAAAAGACGGATTTCTACTAAGTATGTTCTGTTATAAACTCATAACGGCTTCTCCTAAACAGGTATCGCGTACGCTTGGCGCAAAAAAAGTCGAATCGCCGGCCGATCTCCCCGTTGCCAAGCGTCGAACGATTCGTTATGCTGAATTCAAACCGAATATGAATGCGGGTGCTGGATGAAGTCCGGCTGAGATGGGAGCCTTGTGCCCTGGACCGTTAATCTGATCCAGGTAATGCTGGCGTAGAGAACCTCATTCGAATTGTTCAAGCCATTCGTGTATTCTCCGAATGGCTTTTTTTTT
>NZ_VPFK02000010.1:116342-121402 GCF_008634075.2 Saccharibacillus sp. WB 17
TACTCCCGGCAGAAGCTGTTCGCGCCGATCGGCGCCGAAGGACAACGCAAGCTGTCGGAACGCGCCGTGTGCATCGTCGGCATGGGCGCGCTCGGCACGGTGCTCGCGAACCATATGGTCCGCGCCGGCGTCGGCAAGGTGCGCATGGCGGACCGCGATTACGTGGAGCGCAGCAACTTGCAGCGGCAGATGCTGTACGACGAAGAAGACGCGGAGCGGTCGCTGCCCAAAGTGGTGGCGGCAGAGAGCAAGCTGAAGCGGATCAACTCGTCCGTGGAGATCGAAGCGGTGTTTGCCGATGTGACGCCCGGCAATATCGCGCAGCTGCTGGACGGCGTCGACCTGGTACTGGACGGAACGGACAATTTCCGGACGCGGTTTCTGCTCAACGACGCCTGCTACGCGCACGGTATTCCGTTCGTGTACGGCGGCGCCGTCGGATCTAGAGGGATGAGCGCGATCTTCGTGCCGGGCGAGACGCCGTGCCTGCGCTGCTTCATCCCGACCGCCGATTCCGGCGGCGAGACGTGCGACACGGTCGGCGTTATCGCGCCGATCGTCGATATCGTCGCGTCGTATCAGGCGGCCGAAGCGCTCAAATATCTCGTGGACGACCGCGAAGCGCGGCGCGGCACGCTGCTGTCGATCGACGTCTGGAACAATCGCCAGCACGAACTCGGTTCGGTGCGCGCGCGGCCGGACTGTCCCTGCTGCGGGCTGCGGGAATATCCGGCGCTCGCCCGCGAAGCGGAGACGACGCTGTCGCTGTGCGGCCGGGATTCGATCCAGATCGCGGGGCACGCGCCGTTCGAGCTGGAATCGTGGCAGCGGCGCCTTGCGCCGGCGGCGCGCAGCCTCAAAGCGAATCCGTACCTGATCCGCGCCGAGCTGCCGGGCGGCGAGCGGGTCGTGCTGTTTGCGGACGGGCGGGTGCTTGTGCAGGGGACGGACGATCCCGTTCGGGCACGCACGATTTACGACCGGTATATCGGGGATTAGGCCGGGTCGCTGGGTAGGGAACACGCAGACGGAAGACAGAAGCATAGAACGGAATCGGAATCGGAATTGAAATCGAAATCGAATAGGAAAAAACAGGGAGGCGAATCTTTTGCAGGAATTCAGATTATATGCGATTACCGGCGAGAACTTTCATCCGGGACGCGAACTTGCGTACGTCATGGAGCAGGCGATCATCGGCGGCGCCGACATCGTCCAGTTCCGGGACAAGCACAGCGATCCGGCGGAGCGGCTGCGCAAAGCGCGAGCGCTGCGGGAACTGACCCGGCGTTACGGCGTTCCGTTTATCGTGAACGACCATATCGACCTGGCGCTGGAAGTGGACGCGGACGGAGTGCATCTGGGACAGGGCGACGTGCCGCTCGAAGAAGCGCGGCGGCGCATGGGCTCCAAAATCGTTGGCATCTCGACGCATGCGATCGAAGAAGCGCTGCTGGCGCAGGAGCAGGGCGCGGACTATATCGGAGCCGGTCCCGTGTACGCCACGCAGACCAAAGCCGACGTCGTCGCGCCGGTCGGGCTCGATTATATCCGCGAAGTGTCCGAGCGGATCGGCATTCCGTTCGTGGCGATCGGCGGCATCAAGCTGCACAACGCGGACGACGTGATCGCGGCCGGCGCGACGCGGCTGTGCGCGATCAGCGAGATCGTCGGCAGCGACGATCCCGCGGAGGCGTGCCGGGCGTTTATTCGCAAACTGGACAGGAAAGGGTGAGTCTTCGAATGGTGGAATTGATCATAAACGGAAGCAGGCAAGAGCTGGAAGCCGCCACTTTGGCGGACGTCGTGGAGCGGCTCGGCCTGACCGGGCGGCCGATCGTGGCGGAAGTGGACGGCGAGGTGCGGACGTCGGAGCAGTGGGCGTCGACGCCGGTCACGCCGGGCATGAAGATCGAATTGGTCCATTTTGTGGGAGGAGGCTGAACCGATGAACGAATATGAAAATGAATACGACAACGGCCAAGCAGCAGCGGGAGCAGAGGTTCGCGCCGACTCGGCGCGGCCGGCAGAACGGATCGAACCCGGAGGCGACGGCTGGAGTCTCGGCGGCCTGAACATGCAGTCGCGCTTTTTCCTCGGGACGGGATTGTTCCCGAACCCGTTCGTGCAGACCGAAGCGATCGCCGCGTCCGGCACGGAAGTGCTGACGTTCGCGATCCGGCGCGTCGATCTGGAAGCGGCGGAAGACGATTCGATTCTCCAGCATCTGGAGCAGGGCGCTTACCAATTTCTCCCGAACACGTCGGGCTCGCGCACGGCGGAAGAAGCGGTGCGGATCGCGCGGCTTGCGCGCGCGTCGGGACTTAGCGATTGGATCAAGGTGGAGATCTGCGCCGACGAGCGGACGCTGCTGCCCGATCCGATCGAGACGCTGCGGGCGACCGAGATTCTCGTCAGGGAAGGCTTTACGGTGCTGCCGTACATCTCGGACGATCCGGTCATGTGCCGGCGCCTGGAAGAAGCGGGCGCGGCGGCGATCATGCCGGGCGGCGCGCCGATCGGCACCGGCCTCGGCATCTTGAATCCCTACAATATCAGCCTGATTGTCGAGCGGTCGAACGTGCCGGTTATCGTCGACGCGGGCCTCGGCACGGCCAGCGACGCGGCGCTGGCGATGGAACTCGGCGCTTCGGCGATTCTGATGAACACGCCGGTCGCCAAAGCGCAGGACCCTGTCGGCATGGCGCGGGCGATGCGCCTTGCGATCGAAGGCGGCCGGCTCGCCTACCTGTCGGGGCGGATGCCGAAGAAGCGGTACGCGTCGGCCAGCAGCGGCTTCGAGTCGCTGATCGTGGAATGAGCGGGAGAGCGGCGATGAACGATTCGTTTCTCGTGCTCGGCGGAGGCATCGTCGGCTTGTCCTGCGCGCTGGAACTTCGGCTGCGCGGCGCGGACGTAACGCTGCTCGAAGCCGGCCCCTGCGGCGGGCAGGCGTCCGGCGCGGCGGCCGGCATGCTCGCGCCGTATTCCGAAAATCCGGATTCGCCGGACGAGTTCTTCGCGCTGTGCCGCGCAAGCCTCGACCTGTATCCGGCCTGGCAGCGGCAGGTCCGGGAGCTGTCCGGCCGGGACTTCGAATATACGGAGTGCGGCAGCCTGTACGCCGCTTACCACGAAGCGGATCTGGCGGCGCTCGAGCGCCGGCTGGACTGGCAGCGCAGCCGCGGATCGAGCGGCACGATCCTGCGCGGCGGCGAACTGCGGGCGGCCGAGCCGGGCTTGTCGCCGGACGTGGTCGCGGCGCTGCATACGCCGGAAGAGAGCCATATTTACGCGCCGGACTTCGTCGAAGCGCTGAAAAGCGCCTGCGTGAAGATCGGCGTGCAGATCCGCGAACGGCTCGGCGAGCTGGAGCCGACGCAGTGGGCACGCGGCGTGGAAGTCCGGGCGAGCGGCCGGGGCGAAGACGGGGCATCCGGGCTTGGCGCGCGGAACGCCGGCGCGGAATCGGGCGGGGAGCGGCAGCCGGCGATGCAGACAGGCGGGCAGGGCGCGCGTGAAGGCTGGGCAGCCGAACGCAGCCCGGCGGACGCGGCCGGAGCTTCCGGCGCGACCTTCCGGGCGGACCGGCTCGTGGTCTGCACGGGGGCCTGGGCCGGCGGATGGGCCGGCCGCTTCGGGCTGCGCCTGCCCGTGCAGCCGATCCGCGGGCAGATCTGCGCGTACGCCTGGGGCGCGGAGCAGGTGCCGCTGCGGCACATGGTGTTCGGCAGCCAGGGCTATCTGGTGCAAAAAGCGAACGGAACGCTCGTCTGCGGCGCGTCCGAAGACGTCGCGGGCTTCGATACGAGCGTGACGGAGCGCGGCATCGCGCGATTGACGCGCTGGAACAAGCGGATGCTGCCCGCGCTGGAAAAGGCGCAGCCGTTTCACCGCTGGGCGGGGCTGCGCCCGGCGACGCTCGACGGCCGGCCGCTGATCGGGCGGCTGCCGGGCGCGGAGCGCGTGATCTTCGCGGCGGGCCATTACCGCAACGGCATCCTGCTGAGCCCGGTGACGGCGAAGAGGGTCGCGGACTGCGCCGAAGGACGGGAAGCGGAGCCTTGGCAGCACGCTTTTCGGCCGGAACGGTTCGGCTGGAACCCGGCAAAGTGAGGCCGGGTTCCGGCCAACCTCAAATTTACTTCAAATTTCAATATTTTCATTATGAAAGCGTGGGCTCCGGTCGATGTCAACAAGGTAGGATATTCGGCGAATTCAGAGGAGATCATAAATAATGGAGATTAATTGGAAAGCCTGGCTGGTCGCAAGCGCCATTTTGACAGCAGCAGCAGGAACAGGCAGCACATCTGCGTTTGCGGCGGCCCCGAGTACGGACGTATCGTTCAATGACCTGGCCGGCGTATCGCCGGAACAGACAGAGGCGATCCGGGAAGCGGCCCGTCTCGGGTTAATCAAGGGCTTTCCGAACAACGAATACAGACCGGGGCAGGCGCTGACGCGCCAAGAGTTTGCGATCCTGCTGGTCAAAGCATTGGAGCTGCCGCTTGCGAGCGGCACGACTTCTTCTTTTACAGACGTCACCGTGGCAAGCTGGAGCCTTCCTTATATTGAAGCGGCTCGCCGGGCGGGTCTGATGAACGGAAGCGGATCGGCTTTCCGGCCGCAATCTTTCGTGTCCCGCGAAGAAATGGCTTCCGTCCTGCTCCGCGCCGTAAACGGGCAAAATACATCCGGCGGATTGACCGTTAACCCCTCCTCGATCGGAGCGGTCAGCAGCTGGGCGCGCGGCTCGGTCGAAGCGGCCGCCCGCCTTGGATTGATCGAATCTTCGTTCGCGAACCTCAACCTCAAAGGACGCGTGACCCGCGCGGACATCGCGCCGTTCCTCGTCAACATCTTCCCTGAAAAAGAAGTAACGGCTACCGTAACGTCCGTAAGCGGCGATACGATCATGATCGACGGCCGCCCTCTGCTCGTGACGGATTCGCTCAAACGACTGCTGCTCGGAAGCGACAACGTTCAAGCTCTCGAAGGCGCGAAATTGATGTTCAAAACGTCGCGTCACAGCGTGGGCGGAATCAGCGAAATCGAGATCATGG
>NZ_VPFK02000010.1:121417-124496 GCF_008634075.2 Saccharibacillus sp. WB 17
GGTCACGACTTCGGGGACTCCGGTTAATCTGCCGGGTCAAGCGGCCGCGGCTCAACCTTCGGTTCCGACGCCAACGGCCGCGCCGGTGTCTACCCCTGCTCCCACTCCGACACCTGTTCCCACTCCCACGCCTGTTCCTACGCCTACACCTTCCGATCCCGTAATCGTCACGCCGCCGGTCGATTCGAATCGACTGGCCGTCGAGCAGGACCGCGCAAGCTTGGCGATCGGGTTCCAGTCAGGCGACGACGCGGACTCCGTAACGAGTTCGGTTCAACTGCCTCGTATGGGCGAGCAGGGTTCCGCCATTTCCTGGATATCCGACAACGAAAGCCTTTTGTCTTCGAACGGAACGGTGACCCGCGCGGTGTACGGTTCCGGCGATTCGGTCGTCACACTGGCGGCGACGCTGATCAAAGGAAACGTGACGCAATCGCGCGACTTTACGTTGACGGTGAAAGCGGCGGAATTCCCGGTTANAGCTTGTGCTGGAGCTTACGCCGGTAGGCAGCGGTGAAGGCCAAGCGCCCGAACAAGCCGCAACCGCGCTTGCTTTGGCGGTTCGGGCTGCCGAGCAGGTCATCGACAATCGTTTTGCCTCGCAGGCCGAAGTCGATCTGGCGGCAGTCGTGCTGGGATCGGCGATTACCGGCTTTGAACAAGTCTTTGACGGGGTGAACACGCAGCTGCTGACGCAAAAGATTTATGATGCGCAGGCGCTGTTGGCCAATACCCCGGTCGGCGACGGAAACGGCAGCGTCCCGGAAGAAGCGAAGCAGGCGTTCCAGCTCTCCCTGACGAGCGCGCAGGGCGTGGCGAGCAATCCTAATCCGGGCAAGCAGGCGGTGATCGCGGCCCGAATCGCTTTGTCGCAGGCGATTGATACGTTTAACGCATCCAAGATCGTCACCGACAAAAAGGCGCTGTCGGGTAGAATCGACGAAGCGGCATTCCTGCTGAGCGATCTGAAGGTCGGTATACGCCAGGGACAAGTCGCGCAAGCTCCTTATCAGGAATTGGGCACGGCGCTCCAAACAGCCCGGGCAACCTACAACGACGAGACCGTTTCGCAGCAAACGATCAACAACCGTGTCGCGGAATTGAGCGGGAAAATCCAGGCGTTGAAAGATTCGATCGTTCTGACCGATATCGAACTGCTGAAGTCCACAATCTATGCGGCAGAGCTGATGCTGCAGAATACGGTAGTCGGCACCGATCCGGGAAAAGTAACGATGTCGGGAGCGAATGCTTTGACTTATGCGAAGCACGTTGCGATCGTAGTGCGTGACGAACCGGCTTCTACCGCGGCGCAGATCACGGCCGCGATCGACTCGCTGAATCTGGCGGTGGTGGCATTCGAGCAGGCCCGAGTGCCGGAGCTGACGATCTCGCTCGCGCCGAACGCGGAGTTCGTCTTGAACAATACCGAGAGTGCAAAAGTATATATTTCCAATCTGGCAGGCACAAATAACGATACGACCTACCAATACACCATGAGAGACATTTTGGATCTGGTACGGGTGAAAAAAGGCGATCAGGAGCAGTTCCTTAAATACCAGCAGGGATCAGGGGAGTACATGATATACGATGACGCCGCTTTCCAATATGAGACGGGCCGCACTTTGACGATCACCAGCGTTGATCCGGAACTGCGAATCGTCGGAGCGTTTAAGGGGACTGAAATCTCGCAAATCAATCTGTCGGACAACACAAAAGCGAACATCGAGATCAATCTGTTCAAACAAGGCGTCGAAATTTCCGGCGTGAAGATTCCCGTTACGATCAATCACGATAAACCGGTATGGACGAGCGCCGTATACGATCCGAGCACGACGAAGTTTGTACTGACCAGCAGCAAACCGATTGCTCTTGCTAAAAGGGGTTACATGGAGCCGAGCGAGGTCAAATCCTCAAGCGTGACTCTCCAATATTCGCAAACGGGCTGGTTCGAACGTGGATATTTCGAGGAATACCTTGATGTAAAATTCGAGGTCAACGGCAATCAGCTTACGGTGCTGCTAGATCCTAATTTGAAAGGGAAGTACCGGCCTGAAGGCAGCCTGTTCCGCGTGATCCTGAACGATATCACCGACCGTGCCTACAACGAAGCCGATATCCAGAAGTTTGACTTCGATGTGCCTCAATAATTTCGAACCCTTCGCAGCCTTAAACGGCGAGGCTTCAAGCTTGTCCACGTTTTATCGATGTTAAAGTGTACGATATCCCAACCCACCTAGAGGAGACTTGTTAATGGAGATCAATTGGAAAGCCTGGCTGTTCGCAAGCGCCATTTTGACAGCAGCAGCAGGAACAAGCAGTACATCTGCGTTTGCGGCGGCGGCCCCGAGTACGGACGTATCGTTCAATGACCTGACCGGCGTATCGCCGGAACAGACAGAGGCGATCCGGGAAGCGGCCCGTCTCGGGTTAATCAAGGGCTTTCCGAACAACGAATACAGACCGGAACAGGCACTGACGCGCCAAGAGTTTGCGATCCTGCTGGTCAAAGCATTGGAGCTGCCGCTTGCGAGCGGCACGACTTCTTCTTTTACAGACGTCACCGCGGCAAGCTGGAGCGTTCCTTATATCGAAGCGGCTCGCCGGGCGGGTCTGATGAACGGAAGCGGATCGGCTTTCCGGCCGCAATCTTTCGTGTCCCGCGAAGAAATGGCTTCCGTGCTGCTCCGCGCCGTAAACGGGCAAAATACATCCGGCGGATTGACCGTCAACTCCTCCTCGATCGGACCGGTTAGCAGCTGGGCGCGTGACTCGGTCGAAGCGGCCGCCCGCCTCGGATTGATCGAATCTTCGTTCGCGAACCTCAACCTCAAAGGACGCGTGACCCGTGCGGACATCGCGCTGTTCCTCGTCAACATCTTCCCTGAAAAAGAAGTGACGGCTACCGTAACGTCCGTAAGCGGCGATACGATCATGATCGACGGCCGCCCTCTCCTCGTGACGGATTCGCTCAAACGACTGCTGCTCGGAAGCGACAACGTTCAAGCTCTCGAAGGCGCGAAATTGATGTTCAAAACGTCGCGTCACAGCGTGGGCGGAATCAGCGAAATCGAGATCATGG
>NZ_VPFK02000010.1:124505-209520 GCF_008634075.2 Saccharibacillus sp. WB 17
AGTCACGACTTCGGGGACTCCGGTTAATCTGCCGGGTCAAGCGGCAGCGGCTCAACCTTCGGTTCCGACGCCAACGGCCGCGCCGCTGTCTACCCCTGCTCCCGCTCCTACGCCTACACCTTCCGATCCCGTAATCGTCACGCCGCCAGTCGATTCGAATCGACTGGCCGTCGAGCAGGATCGCGCAAGCTTGGCGATCGGGTTCCAGGCAGGCGACGACGCGGACTCCGTAACGAGTTCAGTTCAACTGTCTCGTATGGGCGAGCAGGGTTCCGCCATTTCCTGGATATCCGACAACGAAAGCCTTTTGTCTTCGAACGGGACGGTGACCCGCGCGGTGTACGGTTCCGGCGATTCGGTCGTCACACTGGCGGCGACGCTGATCAAAGGAAACGTGACGCAATCGCGCGACTTTACGTTGACGGTGAAAGCGGCGGAATTCCCGGTTANGGCTTGTGCTAGAGATTACGCCGGTAGGCAGCGATGACGGCCAAGCGCCCGAAAATGTCTCTGTCGCGTTTGCTTCGTCTATTCGAAATGCCGAGCAGGTGATCGACAATCGATTTGCCTCGCAGGACGAAATCAATCTGGCGGAAGTCGTGCTGGGGTCGGCGATTACCGACTTCGAGCAAGTGGTTGACGGCGTAAGCACGCAGCTGCTGCTGCAGAAGATTTACGACGCGCAGGCGCTGTTGTTCAATACCCCGGTAGGCGACAGAAATGGCAGCGTCCCGGAAGAAGCGAAGCAGGCGTTCCAGCTCTCCCTGACGAGTGCGCAGGGCGTGATAAGCGATTCGAATTCGGGCAAGCAGGCGATGATCGCGGCCCGAATCGCTTTGTCGCAGGCGATGGATACATTCAATGGGTCCAAGATCGTTGTCGACAAAAAGGCGCTGTCGGGCAGAATCGACGAAGCGGCATTCCTGCTGAGCGATCTGAAGGTCGGTATACGCCAGGGACAAGTCGCACCAGTTCCTTATCAGGAATTGGGCACAGCGCTCCAAGCAGCCCAAGCAACCTACAGCGACGAGACCGTTTCGCAGCAAACGATCAACAACCGTATCGCGGAATTGGGCGGGAAAATCCAGGCGCTGAAAGATTCGATCGCGCTGACCGATATTGAATTCCTGAGATTGAAAATCCGCGAAGCAGAGCTGATGGTGCAGTATGCGGTGATCGGCACCGAGCCGTGGAACGCAACAGTTCCGGGAGTGAATGCTTTGACTTATGCGAGGCTGGCTGCGATCGAAGTGAGCGATGAACCGGCTTCTACCGCGACGCAGATCACGGCCGCGATCGACTCGCTGACTCTGGCTTTGGCGGCATTCGAACAGTCCCGAGTGCCGGAGCTGACGATCTCGCTCGCGCCGAACGCAGAGTTCGTCTTGAACAATGTTACCAGTGAAAAAGTGCATATTTCCGATCTGGAAGGCAAAAACTACGATAAGACATACCAATACACCAAAAGAAACATTTTGGATCTGGTACGGGTAAAAAAAGGCGATCAGGAGCAGTTCCTTAAATACGATGCGCAGCTGGGAAATTTCAAAATATACGATGACTCCAATTTCCAAAAATATACCGGCCGCACATTGACGGTCACCAGCGTTTCTCCGGAGCTGCGGATCATCGCAGCGTCCAAAGGGGCTCAGATCTCGCAAATCAATCTGTCGGACAACACGAAGGCGGAAATCGAGATCAATCTGATCAAAGAAGGCCGCGAGATTTCCGACGTGAAACTTCCCGTTACGGTCGATCATGACAAACCGGTATGGACGAGTACCGTATACGATCCGAGTACGACGCAGTTTACGCTGACCAGCAGCGAACGCGTGTCCGCTCCGAACTCGAATTACGGACAGACCGGTGGCACCAAATCCGCAAGAATAGATTTCCAGTACTCACCAAAAGGAACCTTTGAAGATGGAGATATCGTGCGCACCAGCGCGATCCCCGTCATCAACGGCAATCAGCTTACGTTCTTGCTGAACCCTGAGTTGAAAAAACTGAACCGACCGGCGGGCAGTAAATTCCGCGTGATCCTGAACGATATCACCGACTACGCTTACAATGAAGCCGATATCCAGACGTTCGACTTTGATGCGGCTTCTTCCGGTTCAAACCCTTCGCAGCCTTAAACGGCGAGGCTTCAAGCTTGCCCACGTTTTGTCGATGTTAAAGTGTACGATATCCCAACCCACCTAGAGGAGACTTGTTAATGGAGATTAATTGGAAAGTATGGCTGGTCGCAAGTGCCGTTTTGACGGCAGCAGCAGGAGTGAATCACGCATCGGCCGCCACGCCGGCAGCCCCGGGTTCGGATACCGCGTTTACGGATCTTGCGGGGTTGTCGCCCGAGAAAGCGGAAGCGGTACGCGAAGCGGCCCGCCTCGGATTGATTACGGGCTTCCCGAACAACGAATACCGACCCGATCAGGTGCTGACGCGCCAAGAGTTCGCGATTCTGCTCGTCAAATCGTTGGATCTTCCTCTCCCTGCCTCGAATGTCTCTTCGTTCGGAGATATCAAATCTTCCAGTTGGGGAGCGCCTTATATCGAAGCGGCCCGCGCGGCGGGACTGATGACGGGCAGCGGCGCGAACTTCCGGCCGCAGGCTCCCGTATCGAACGAAGAGCTCGCTTCGGTCTTGGTGCGCGCGATCGAAGGACAGAACACCCGCGGCGGACTGGCGGTTGACGCCGGCAGCATCGGCCCGGTGAGCCGTTGGGCGCAAGGCTCGGTGGAGTCGGCCCTGCGGCTCGGCCTGTTCGACGCGCAGTTCGCCGGCGCCAACCTCAAAGGGAGCGTGACGCGTGCAGACATCGCGCCGCTTCTGGTCGACATTTTCCCGGCCAAAGAAGTGACCGCTACCGTTACTTCCGTGGACGGCGACACGATCATGATCAACAATCAACCGCTGCTCGTAACGGAATCGCTGAAGCA
Organism: Saccharibacillus sp. WB 17; assembly: GCF_008634075.2. NCBI lineage: Bacteria > Bacillati > Bacillota > Bacilli > Caryophanales > Paenibacillaceae > Saccharibacillus > Saccharibacillus sp. WB 17. The sequence continues at coordinate 127,449 of NZ_VPFK02000010.1, forward strand.
GCTTCTGCTGAACGGCGGTAACGCCCAGGCGCTTGAAGGTGCCGTGCTCAAGTTCAAATCGGCCCGCCACAGCGTCAGCGACATCAGCGAGCTGGAGATCGTCGCTTCCGGCACGAACTCGCAAAAATTGAAGCTGAACGCTTCGGGCCTGCCGTCTTCCGCGACGCTTGCGCTGTCGGGCGACCAGATCGCCGTGAACGGATCTTCGATCCCGAACGTCAAGCTGCAAAAAGCGGCGGCGCATATCGAACTGAACGCCAACGTAGGCAAGCTTCAAGTCGATAACGCCGGCGCCCTCGATTTGACGGGCACCGCGGCGTTCGAAGAAGTTCGAATCTCGAACCCGGCCGTCAAAGTCACGATCGGCTCGAACGTGCGGATCAATCAAATCGTCCTTCCGGTTAACGTCGCGCCGGGCTCGGTCATCGCGAACCTGGCGCAGGTCAGCACGCAGATCAAGCAGGCCGTATCGACGGCCGGCGTCAATCTGCCGCTGACGCCGCCGGTCGTCGCTCCGCCGGTCGCGCTGACGCCTGCCGTCTCGGACGCCGCGCCGACGCCTTCCGTTCCGGTCACGCCCCCGGTCACCCCTCCGGTCGATTCGAACAAGCTTGCGGTCGAACAGGATTCGGCCAACCTCGCGATCGGCTACCTGAACGGCGATACCGCGGACCGGGTGACGCAGTCGATCCTGCTGCCGCTTACGGGCGCGCAGGGTTCGATGGTCTCCTGGATGTCGAACAAAGAAGAGACGTTGTCTTCCAACGGAACGGTGACCCGCGCCGTGTACGGCTCCGGCGATACGCCGGTGACCTTGACGGCGACGCTGACCAAAGGCAGCGCCGTTACTTCCAAAAATTTCGACTTTATCGTCAAAGCGCAGGAATCCGCCGCCGTCAACAAACAGATTTTGTCCGCGAAATTGGATGAAGCGACGCTTCTGTTCAACAGCCTTAAAATCGGAACGGCTCAGGGACAGATCGCCGAATCCGAGTATCTGAACCTGGAAGCCGCGATCGCTTCGGCCTCTTCCGTCTACAACAAGGATTCCGCCGACCAGACAGAAGTCGACGCGGCCGTGTCGGAACTGGACCTGAAAGTTCAAGCCGCCCGGGATGCGATCGTTACGGCCGATTTCAGCGGCCTGATTGTCCAAATCGATAGCGGCTACTCGGCTCTGGGTACCGCAACCGTGGGCTATGTGCCGGGCAACATCAAGCCCGGCGCGGAGCTTGAACTGAATCTGGCGCTGCAAAAAGCGCAGGGGGTTCGCGGCACTTCCAACGCCAAACAGTCCGCAGTCGATGCGGCTGCCGCCGAATTGGCGCAGGCGATCGTGAAGTTCGGGCAGTCCATAACGCCGGAGCTCACGATTACGCTGCAGCCGGACGCGGACTTTATTCTCAATAATACCAAGCCGTCAGATCAAGTGAAAATAAACGCCAGCGCGCTGACAGAGGGGGAAACGAGTTACGAGTATGGCAAACGCAGCATTTTGAATTATATCAAAGTGACAAGCGGCAGCGAGAAAGAGATCATCAAGTACGATTCGGGTACCCAAACGTTCAGGATCTACGCCCAAACGCCGCAAGGTCAGAGAGACACCGGCAGATCGATTACGCTCTCGTCGACGTCTCCCGAACTGAACATAACCCGCGACGGCAGCGGAGCATTCGTCAAGCAGAACAACCTGCAGGACGACACGACGGCCGTGATCGAATTCAATCTGATGAACGGCAGCACCGAAATTTCGGACGTGAAAGTGCCGGTCAAGGTCGACCGTGTCGCGCCGACATGGACGGGCGGCACGTACGCAAACGGAAAATTGACCTTTACCAGCACCGAAAAGGTTGCGAGTTACACGGCCGAGGTTCCGTATCTGGCTTATTCCGCTTCCGGCTTTTCCGATAGCAGCGATACGGTAGTGCTTACCTATAGCAGCGACATAAAAAAAACCTATGCTTTTGGCAAAACCGTGGTGATCGAGTTGAGCGATGCGTGGGTAAGCAGCCATCCGGACATGAAGCCGGGCAGCAAGTTCCGCGCCGAGCTGCAAAACTTCAAAGACTATGGAGACAACGCGGCCGTCAATTCGACCGTCACCATAAACGCCGGTCCTCCGCTCCCGATCGCGCCTTAACCCATGAAGCTGCAGGCTTTTCAAGGCACTCTGCCGGAGAGCTGGACGAAGTTCGTGCTTCCCGAAGCGAAGGCGCTCGTGCCCGCGCTTGCGCATGACTGCCTGGCAGTCGGCGCGGCGGACGGGGAACGGCCGCTCGGTCTGGTCATCGTCCGCCGCGCCGCCGGAGACGAGACGGCGCACGTCGTCTCGCTTGTGGTGGCGGAAGAGGTCCGGCGCAGCGGGATCGGCCGGCATCTGCTGGCGGGGCTCGGCAATCTGCTGGCGGCGAACGGAATCCGTTTTCTGGCTGTGGAGTACATGGCCGGCGACAACGATCCGGGCGATGTCGGCTCGTTCCTGCAAGCGGCCGGATTTGCTCCGCCGATACTTGGCGTGGCGGTCTGGAACGGACCGCTGAACATTTTCAGCGATCTGCCGTGGATCCGGCGCATGCCGCTGCCGAGCCGGTTGTCCGTCGAACCGTGGTCGGCGTTGACGCCGGAGCAGCATGCCGCCGTTCGCTCCGGCGAAGGCGATTGGTATCCGGCGATCCTGTCGCCGCTGATCGATACCGAAGAGGTGGACCGCGAACGCAGTCTGCTGCTTCGGGACGGTCAGCGGGTCGTCGGCTGGATGATCGTGGAGCCGTTCGACGAGCGCACGCTCACGTTTACCTCGATGTTCGTGCATGAGACGTACCGCCGCAAAGGACGCGGCATCGCCCTGATGGCGGAAGCGTTCCGGCGTTTTCTGACGGACGAACGGTATACCGAAGGCATTTTCTGCGTCGAAGGCGACAATGCCGACATGCGGGCCTTCATGCAAAAGCATTTGTCCCATCCGTCCATGCAGGAAAACGGCATGTGGCGCACGTTCAAAAGTCTGTAACATGAAGCGAAAGATCCGGTTTGCCCCTCGGGGCGGACCGGGTTTTTTGACGTGCGACCGCCTCATTGGCGCTTTTTTCTTTTCCGCGTAAAATAGAAACCAAACAGGTCTGCATACAAGGAGGGGGTCGCACGATGAAAAGCGCCACGATTCTGATCGCCGACGACGAGCGGGAGATTGCCGACCTCGTCGCGCTGCATTTGCAAAAAGAAGGATATCGCACGCTTACGGCGGCGGACGGCCGCGAAGCGGTGCGGTTCGTGCAATCGCAGCCGGTCGACCTGATCATTTTGGATATTATGATGCCGGAGCTGGACGGATACGAAGTGACGCGGCAGATTCGGGGCGAGCAGCACCGGATGCCGATCATTTTTCTCAGCGCGAAGACGTCGGATCTGGACAAAATCACGGGACTTGTGATCGGCGCGGACGATTACATGACCAAGCCGTTCAACCCGATGGAACTGGTCGCCCGGGTCAATGCGCAGATGCGCCGGTCCACTCAGCTAAACGTGCCGGAGAAGCGCAGCGCCGTGCTCGAAGCGGGCGGCCTGACGATCGATCCCGAGCAGCGCGAAGTGACCGTGTACGGCCGGGTGGTCGAACTCACGCCGAAGGAATTCGATATTCTCCACCTGCTCGCCGGACATCCGAAAAAAGTGTTCAGCGCGGAAAATATTTTCAGGCACGTGTGGGAAGACGATTACTATGAGAGCGGCAACACCGTGATGGTCCATATCCGCACGCTGCGCCGCAAGCTCGGAGAGGACGACGACAAAAACAAATGGATCAAAACGGTCTGGGGCGTCGGGTACGCGTTCAATGGCTAGAGTGGCGAGCAGCTTCCGCTTCCGCATGATTCTGCTGCTCGGCTTGAGCATGCTGCTGTCCGGCGGCGTCACGTACGCGATCTACAAAGGGCTGCAGGTGTACTACGTGGAGAACGCCAAATTCGGCGATCCGCTCAGCCGGTTCCGCACGTTCATCCGGGATTTCGGCGATTTGAACTTTTTCCTGATCTTTTTCGTGCCGCTGGCCATTTTGTTCTTCTTCTGGCTGACCAAGCCGTACTCCCGCTATTTTCGCGAGATTTCGACCGGTATCCACCGGCTGGCCAACGGCGATTTCGAAGGGCGCGTGGAGATTCGGTCGAGCGACGAGTTCGGCAGCATCGCGGCGGACATGAACGCGGCGGGCGAAAAGTTGAAGAAAGCGGTGGAACGCGGCGACTTCGCCGAGAGCAGCAAAGACCAGCTCGTACTGAACCTGGCCCACGATCTGCGCACCCCGCTGACGTCCGTGCTCGGGTATCTGGATTTCATTTTGCGCAACGAAGAACTGACGCCGGAGCAGATCAAGCACTACACCACGATCGCTTTTACCAAATCCCGGCGGCTGGAAAAGTTGATCGACGAGCTGTTCGAGATCACGCGCATGAATTACGGCATGCTGACGCTCGACACGCGGGAGCTGGATCTCGGGGAACTGCTGGTGCAGATGAACGAAGAACTGTATCCGGTATTCGAGCAGAACGGGCTGACGGCGCGGCTCGGGATCGATCCCGGCGTACGCATCCAGGGCGACGGGGAAATGCTCGCGCGGGTGTTCGAGAATCTGCTCATCAACGGCGCACGCTACGGCCGGGACGGCCGCTACCTCGATATCGACTGCCGGATCGAAGGCGGCGACGCCGTCGTGCGCGTGACCAATTACGGCGATTCGATCCCCGAAAGCGATCTGCCGCATCTGTTCGAGATGTTCTACACCGGCGACCGGGCGCGCGTGCAGGATCAGCAGGGCGGAGGCACGGGCCTGGGACTGTTTATCGCGAAAAATATCGTGGAACGCCATCAAGGGGTCATCGTCGCGAGCAGCGATGTCGTGCGGACGTCGTTCGAGGTGCGGCTGCCAAGGGCAGACAGCGGCGTGCCGGCAGAAGCTTCCGCCCTGCGCGAGTCGAAACCGATTTAAGAGAAACTTAAACTTTGCCGCCTTTTTTCTTAAGCTGTCTCTTCTATGCTAAAAGCAGAAAAGAAACAGAGGGAGGACACAGGCATGAAAAGGCGCGGGTTTCTGGTCTTGGTCATCGCCCTGCTGCTTGCGGCTGCGATCGTCAAAGGCATGCAGCGGGGGGACGACGGGTACGGCGCGGCGGAAGGACTGATTCAGGAGATCGCGCTGCGAAGCAGCGGGGAGAAGCTGCTGGCGAGCGAGGAGCAGCTGTACGAAGGCGATCTGCTGCTCGTGAACGGCGAATATCCGATGCATCCGGAGAGCGAAGCGCCGGACGTGGTCGAGCTAAGCGGCCGTCCGGAACTGACGGGCGGAGCCGTGCTGCTCGATAACGATATCCGCTTGTCGCGCGGGGTGGCGCTGAAGTTCGCCGTCATGGCGGAAGCGGCGGCGCAGGAAGGCGTGAACCGCTTCATGATCAGCAGCGGCTACCGCGACCGGGCGGAGCAGAGCCGGCTGTACAAGGAAAAAGGGGCGGATTACGCGCTGCCGGCCGGCTATAGCGAGCATAATATGGGGCTTGCGCTCGATATCGGCTCGACGCGCGGCCGGATGGCCGACGCCGAAGAAGGCAAATGGCTGGAGCAGAACGCGGCCCGGTACGGCTTCGTGCTGCGCTATCCGGCGGACAAGACCGACGTGACCGGCATTTCGTTCGAACCGTGGCATTTTCGGTACGTCGGTCTGCCGCACAGCCTGATCATGAAGCGGAGCAATCTGGCGCTGGAAGAATACGTGGAGCTGCTGCGGGACAAAAAAGCGGTCTCGACTACGGTGGACGGCCGTTCGTACGAGATTCGATACTACGATTCCGGCGAGATTCCGCAGCTGCGCGTGCCCGAAGGGCGCGAATACGCGCTGTCGGGCGACAACAAAGGCGGCCTGATCCTGACGCTCTATCCATAGAGCGCGATCAGGGAAGAGCCGCGAACGAACAAGGAGGATTCATAAGCGCATGGCAAAAATCAGACTGGCCGTGATCGGCCTCGGCAATATGGGCTGCAATATGGTTCACCGCCTCGTTCCGCAGTATGCGGAGCAGGTACAATTAATCGCGCTGTGCGACAGCAGCGCGGACAGCCTGCGGCGCGAGAGCGAAGCGGCGGGCGGCGGCCTGAACCTGCATACGGATTACCGCGAACTGTTTGAGCAGAACGAACCGGATCTGGTCTATATCGCGGTGCCGCCGTCCATGCATGACGAAGTGGCTCGGGAGGCTTTTGCGCGGGGCATTCACGTCTTCTGCGAAAAGCCGCTCGCGAACAGTCTCGAAGAAGCGAAACAGATGCTGGAACTCGCGCGGCAGGCGGACGGCCTGCTGAACGTGGTCCATTTCTCGTTCCCACTGGAGGCGGCGGTGCTGGAATTCCGGCGGCGCCTGGAACGCGGCGATGCCGGGGAGATCCGGCGGATCGACCTGTACCTGGAATTTCCGCAGTGGCCGCGCGCGTGGCAGCAGAACGACTGGATCGCGACGCGGCGCGAAGGCGGCTACCTGCTCGAAGTGGGCATCCACTGGATCCAGATGATCCAGCAGGCGTTCGGCCCGATCGTCGCCGTGCGCAGCGACGTGGAGTTCCCGGCGGACCCGGGGCTGAGCGAGAGCGTGACCCGTGCCGTGCTGCGGCTGCAGAGCGGCGCGGAGATTCATCTGTCCGGCACGGACCGCCGACACGGCGAAGAGCGCGTATCGCTCGTCGTGCAGGGTTCCGGCGGCACCGTGGCGCTGGAGAACTGGGGCAGCCTGTACGCCGGCGCGGCCGGCGAGGAGCCGCAGCCCGTCGAAGTGCCGGAAGAAGACGGCGAACTGCCGATCTTCAAGCAGGTGCTGCGCCTGCTGCGCGGCGAACCGGGCACCGCGTACGATTTCCGCGACGGCTACAACGCGCAGGTCGTGCTCGAAGCGCTGCGCGATCCGGCGCCGGGCGGCGGATTCGTCGATCTGACGGAGCGGTTGATCGGCCCGGATGCTTAAGCCGGGCAGCCCGGCAGACTGAACGGGCTTGCGTTCCGGGAACAGGCGCCGTTATAGTGGAATCAGCATGTAACCGTATTCAAAAGGAGCTGATTCCATGTCCGTCCCGCCTGCCTACAATGAAGCTTCCGATATCCGGCATCCGCGAACAGGCCATCGCCTGTCCGATATGCCTGTCCATGATCCGTTCGTGCTCGCCGATTTCCGCAGCGGAACCTACTATCTGTACAGCGGAGCGTCGCCGACGCTGAACGGCGTGGATCGCCACGGGGTGTTGGTGTACAAAAGCACGGATCTGGACGAATGGGAAGGGCCGTACGCCGTATTCGCCGTTCCGGACAGCGTCTGGGCCCATCCGCAGCACGGCGCCTGGGCGCCGGAAGTACATGAATACGGCGGCAAGTATTATCTGTTCGTGACGCTGCACAACGAGGAACGCCCGCTTGAAGGCGAGCCGGTGCAGGGCTACGCCAAGCATTGGCGGGGTACGGCGACCGCGGTGAGCGATACGCCCGAAGGGCCGTTCGAGCTGCTGAAGCCGGACTCGCCGGTAGTACCGTTCGAGCGGATGACGCTCGACGGCACGCTGTACGTCGACGAAGCCGGCGCGCCGTGGATGGTCTACTGCCACGAATGGATTCAGACGTTGGACGGCACGATCGAAGCGGCGCGGCTGACGGAAGATCTGTCGTCCGCCGCCGGCGAGCCGATCTTGCTGCTGCGGGCTTCGTCCGCGCCGTGGCTTGGCTCGGCGCCCGCGGCGGATACCGCGCGTGCCCCGGAGGCCTCCGCCGGCGAAGCCGCCGTCTACGTGACCGACGGCTGCCAGCTCTACCGGACGTCGAACGGCAGCCTCGTCATGCTCTGGTCGAGCTACGAGCAGGGCAGATACGTGCAGACGATCGCGCGCTCGACGAGCGGCCGCCTCGAAGGCCCGTGGGAGCAGCTTGATCCGCTCGTCAGAGGCGACAGCGGACACGGCATGCTGTTCCGCGCGTTCGACGGCCGCTTGCTGCTGATCCTGCATCGTCCGTTCAGCATGCCGGAATCGCGCGGCTATCTTTACGAGATGGAAGATACGGGAGACACCTTCCGGGTCGTGGGCTGAGCGCAGCGGTGCGCATCTATCGTCCGCCGCGTTCGATCCGCGGCAGACGGCAGCGGCCGCCCAAGCCCATACGCAAAACCGGACGCGGCACGGCGGGAGATCCGCTGCGCTGCGTCCGGTTTTCTTTTTTTATAAAGTTTCTTTTCCATCAAAATCGATCCTTGCGTCCGATTATTTGCCGCGGCGCGTGCCCGGCTTGACGTTGGCGGGCTCGGTGCCCGGCGGCCGACGTTCCACCCGCAGCCACAAAATGCCGCTGACGAGCGCGTATACGCCCACGAACAGGACGAAGATGCCGGCGACGAGATTGTCCAGCATCAGGATGCCGGTGACGAACATGATCGCGGCGAGCACGAAACGAATCAGGGAACGCTTGTATTTCATCAAAATCGATCATTCTCCTTTGAATTTAAACGGTATCGTCTAGCTACGCGAAAAAGCGCAAAGGGTTTCAACAAAGCACGCGAAAGCACGCGCGAAACGAAAAGGAAATAGGAATTGCATGGATTTTGGTTTATAGTAAAAGTAGACACGATATAGACATAGAAGGGTCGATAGTTCCGGAGTGGAGCCTTACTTTTTGCAAATATACGGGATAAGGCAGGTTTTGTTATGAGCAGCGTACTCAAAAAAACAGACGTGATCTTAATCGGGGCCGGAGTCATGAGCGCGACGCTCGGAACCTTGCTGAAAGAACTGGCGCCGGAATGGGAAATCAAAACATTCGAGAAGCTGGCAAGCGCCGGAGAAGAAAGTTCCAACGAGTGGAATAACGCGGGTACGGGCCATGCGGCCCTGTGCGAACTCAATTATACGACGGAAAAAGCGGACGGTTCGATCGATATCAGCAAGGCCGTCAATATCAACGAGCAGTTTCAGCTGTCGCGGCAATTCTGGGCGGACCTCGTCCGGCGCGGCCTGATCTCGAATCCGGACCAATTCATCCGCCCGATTCCGCACATGAGCTGGGTGACCGGCGAGAAAGACGTCGATTTCCTCAATAAGCGATTTAAAGCGCTATCACAAAATCCGCTGTTCCAGGGCATGGAATATTCGGAAGACAAAAGCCGGCTCAAAGAGTGGATTCCGCTCATGATGCAGGGCCGCGACGAGAAAGAGCCGGTAGCGGCGACCAAGATCGACTCCGGTACGGACGTTAATTTCGGCGCGCTGACGCGGCTGCTGTTCGATCACCTCAAGACGAAGGGCGTCGAGGTGAATTACCGTCACAGCATCAAGGATATCAAGCGCGCGCCGGACGGCGGCTGGATCGTCAAAGTGCAGAACCTGGACAACAATAGGGTCGAGCGGCATCATGCCAAGTTCGTCTTTATCGGGGCGGGCGGAGGCAGTCTGCCTTTGCTGCAAAAAACGGGCATTCCGGAATCGCGGCATATCGGCGGTTTCCCGGTCAGCGGCCTGTTCATGGTGTGCAAAAAACCGGAAGTCGCCGAGAAGCATCATGCGAAAGTGTACGGCAAAGCCAAGCTGGGCGCACCGCCGATGTCGGTTCCCCATCTGGATACGCGCTACATCGACGGCAAAAAAGCGCTGCTGTTCGGTCCGTTCGCGGGCTTTACGCCCAAGTTCCTGAAGACCGGCTCGAACATGGACCTGATCGGTTCGGTCAAGCCGAGCAATCTGTTCACGATGCTCGCGGCCGGCGCCAAGGAAATGGGCCTGACCAAGTACCTCGTCCAGCAGGTCATGCTCTCGAACGCCCAGCGGATCAGCGAACTGCGCGAGTTTATTCCGGACGTGAAGGACGAAGATTGGGAAGTCGTCACGGCCGGCCAGCGCGTGCAGGTCATCAAGGACACGCCTCAGGGCAAAGGCACGCTGCAGTTCGGCACAGAAGTGGTCAGCGCCGCCGACGGTTCCGTCGCCGCGCTGCTCGGCGCTTCGCCGGGCGCTTCGACCGCGGTGCACGTCATGCTTGAGCTGATGCAGCGCTGCTTCCCGCAGCAGATGCCGCAGTGGGAGCCGAAGATCAAAGAGATGATCCCGTCTTACGGCAAGCGCCTGTCGGACCACCCGGAGCTGTTCCAGGAGTTGTTCGATACGACGGCGGACGCGCTGAAGCTTGAGAAGATCGCGGCGGTCCGGCGCTAGGCGAGCGTATACCGGGCTTCTGGACCGATCTGTCCGGACCCGCCTCTCTGGCCCGGCCGAGAAGTCGGCCAGCACGATGTGGGCCGCAGCGCCAAGCGGATAAAGCCTTCGATCCCTATGGGGATCGGAGGCTTTTTGTCGTGCGGTCGGGGCGGCTTCAGGCGGCAGGGCGAGCAGAGGCAGACGGAGCAGAGGCACGCCCGGCGAATCGGACCTTTTAACGGAAAAAGGTTCGTCTGGCAGGAAAAGCGGCTTTTTGCCGCCTAAGCGCAAGCGTGCTTTTCTCCGCTTTGCCGCCGCCGCTCGCTTAGTCCGCGCGCGTCTCCTCCGGCTGCGCCGCGAAATACCGATCCGCGGCTTCCCCGAATGCCTGCATCAGGAAAGCCGTCGCCCGGCGGCTGACGTCCGCTCGGGGGCATATCATGTCGAACGCATGATAACAGCCGGCGTACCGCTCGAACCGTACCGGCACGCCGGCGGCGCGCAGGTTCTCGACGTAGGCGACCGTCTCGTCGCGGAACGGCTCCAGCTCGCCGACGAACGTGACGGCCGGAGGCAGGCCGCAGTAGTCGGTCGCCCGGGCCGCGGCGGCATAGGGCGGAACGTCTTCGCGGCCGTGCAGCTCGCCCAGATACAACTGCCAGGCCCATCCGTTGGAATTGGAATCCCAGATCGGGGCGTTGTTGCCCTGCGCAGATTCGCCCTGCATCCGATCGTCGATCATCGGGTAGAGCGGCATCTGGAACGCCAGCTTCACTTCGTTCAGATCGCGGGCGTACAGCGCCAGCGCCGCGCTCAATCCGCCGCCGGCGCTTTCTCCGCCGACCATGAGCTGGTCGGTACGGATGCCAAGTTCCGCGGCGTGCTCTTTCATCCAGAGCAGCGCGTCGTAGCTGTCATGCAGCGCCGCCGGATAAGGCGCTTCGACCGACAGCCGGTAATCCGGCGCGACGATCACGCAGTCCCGCGTGCCGATCAGGTTCTTGTACATGTCGGCGTTCAGTTCGGGCAGGCCGAGCGAATAGCCGCCGCCGTGCAGCCACAAGATGCCGGGCACCTGCGAGACTTCGCGTCGCGGACGGTAGATGCGGACGCGAATCTGCCGGCCGCCGCGCGCCGGAATCCACCTTTCGTCGCAGCGAAGCCCGTCGATATTTTTGCCTTTGCGTCCTTGCAGCGCTTTGCCGGCGCTTTTGGCCGAAGCGATATACTTCGCTTCGGTCGATTTTTGCGTGAGAGTTTTCATGAAGAGACCTTTGAGCCGCAGCTGCCGATCGATCATGCGAAGCGTGACTTTCATGGACGAAGCCTCCTGTTCGTTACGGATTCGATACGTGCTTCGGCTTTATTTTAAACGGATTCGAACGCTCGCTTCAAATTTCGGACCGCCCGCCTGGCGAACGATGACAATCCCTTTCCGAAACACACGAAATGTTGCAATAATCCCGTATCTCTGGCGTTCGGCGATTGTTATATTGAGCACAGTCAAAATGTAACCGCTTCATAAGAAGAGAGGGGATCGATCGCAATGAACAGAAAAAGACGGGTATGGCCGCTCATGCTGGCGTTGGTCACGCTGCTCGGTACGCTGCCGACGGCAGCCGGACAGGCTTCGGCCGAGCCTGCCGCTTCGGCGGCCGCACCGCAGATCGTGAACGGAGGATTCGAGACCGACTTCTGGGCCGATCGTTCGTGGAACGTCGCGACAGACGATTGGGATCAGGCGGAAGTGAGCCGTTTTGGGTACGCGGCCGATTCGTGGATCACGAAAAGCGAAGGCGGGCACGCGCTCAAATATTGGATCAAAGACGCCGCCGTCTCGACGCGAAGCGTCACGGTCAGCCAAAGCGTGTACGATCTGCCGGCGGGCCGGTACGAGCTGACCGCGCAGTCGATGGGCGGCGCGGGCACCGAAGCGGGTCAGGTGCGACTGTTCGCCGGCACGGAAGCAGGCACCGAACAAGTCACGACCGGCTATAACGGCTGGAACAAGCGGTCGCTGGAATTCACGTTGGGCGAACCGGTGTCCGAACTGCGGCTGGGCGTCTACGTCTCCGGGCAGGCCAAAGCGTGGGGTTATCTGGACGACCTGCGGCTGACGCGGATCGGCGCGGATACGGTTCAGCCGGTGCAGGCGGATATTTTCGTGCAAAAGGTCGAAGGGCTCGGCAGCGGCTTCATCAAAGGGGTCGACGTCTCCAGCGTAACGGCGCTTGAGCGCAGCGGCGTCGTGTTCCGCGATGCGGCGGGAACGCCGACGGACCTGTTCGCGACGCTGCACCAATCGGGCGTCAATTACGTGCGGGTGCGCGTCTGGAACGATCCGTATACGGCGGACGGGCAAGGCTACGGCGGCGGAGACAACGATCTCGCCACGGCGATCGACATCGGCCGCAGAGCGACCGCAAACGGCATGAAAGTGCTGGTCGATTTCCACTATTCGGACTTCTGGGCCGATCCGGCCAAGCAGCAGACGCCGAAAGCCTGGGCCGGCTACACGCCGGAGCAAAAAGGCGAAGCGATCTACGCTTATACGAAAAATAGCCTGCAGCAGATGCGCGCCGCGGGCGTCGACGTCGGCATGGTGCAGATCGGCAACGAGACGAACGGCTTTTTTGTCGGGGAAAAAGAGTGGAAGGCGATCGCCGGGATGTTCGCCCAGGGCAGCCGCGCGGTGCGCGAGACCGATCCGTCGATCCTTGTCGCCCTGCATTTTACCAATCCGGAATCGTCGGGCCGCTACACGAATTACGCGGCCGAATTGGCGAAGCATAACGTCGATTACGACGTGTTCGCCAGCTCCTATTATCCGTTCTGGCACGGGTCGCTGGGCAATCTGACCGCCGTACTCAAGCAGGTCGCGGATACGTACGGCAAAAAAGTAATGGTGGCCGAGACGTCGTACGCCTACACGGCGGAAGACGGCGACGGCCACGGCAATACGGCGCCAAAAGAATCGGGGCAGACGCTCGATTATCCGATCAGCGTGCAGGGACAGGCGACGTCGGTACGCGGCGTGATCGATGCGGTCGCGCAGGTCGGCGAAGCGGGCATCGGCGTGTTCTATTGGGAACCGGCCTGGCTGCCGGTCGGACCGGCCGCCGATCTCGCGGGCAACAAAGCGCTGTGGGAGCGGTACGGTTCCGGCTGGGCGTCCAGCTACGCGGCCGAATACGATCCGCACGACGCCGGCGTCTGGTACGGAGGCAGCGCGGTCGACAATCAGGCGCTGTTCGATTTTGCCGGGCGGCCGCTGCCTTCGCTGAACGTGTTCAAGTACGTCGACACGGGAGCCGTCGCTCCGCTCAAAGTCGATGTGGTGCGTCCGGTCGGCTTGTCGGTCAATGCCGGCGAACCGGTCACGCTGCCGGCGACGGTCGAAGCGGTCTACAACGACGGCAGCGTCCGTCCGCTGCCTGCCGCATGGGACGAAGCCGCCCTGAATGCGGCTACGCAACAAGGACCGGGCCGCTACGTCATCGGCGGCACGGCGGAAGGGGGACATCCGGTGTCGGCTGTGCTTGAGATCAAGCTTGCGAACCTGCTGTCGAACGGAAGCTTCGAGCAGGCGGACCGCAGCATGTGGCATATCGCGTACGGCGAAGGCCGTATTCCGCATACGGCTTATCCGAACAAAGAATCCGACGCCAAATCGGGCCGGTATTCGCTGCACTTCTATTCGTCCGAAGGCACGGACTTCCGGGTCGAGCAGACGGTCAGCGGGCTTGCGCCGGGCTACTACGACCTGTCCATGTCGATCCAGGGCGGAGACTTTACGCAGGGCGACCTGAAGCTGCTGGCTTCGAGCGGGGGGAACACACGCGAAGCGTCCGCCGCGGTCAATGGCTGGCAGCAGTGGAACGAGCCGAAGATCTCCGGCATCCGCGTCGAAGACGGCCGCATCACGGTCGGAGCTTCCGTCTATGCGAATGCCGGCGCGTGGGGCACGCTGGACGATTTCTACCTGACGTTCGCACGCGAACTGGAGACGCCGACGCCTTCGCCGGACGTCGGTGCGCCGACCGATCCGGCGCCTTCGGTGCCGGAAGCGCCGCAGCCGGCCGTACCGGCGAATCCGACGCCGACCTTGCCGCCTTCGCCGGTCGTCACGCCGGTTCCGGCGCAGCCGGCGGTGCCCGGCAATGAGCCCGGCGTACCTGCGCAGCCGGGCAGGGAGCCGTCGGCGGCTGCGCAGCCGTACATGCAGGGCTATCCGGACGGCACGTTCCGTCCGGCCAAAGCGGTCTCGCGGGCGGAACTTGCCGCGATGCTGCTGCGGGTGAGCGGCGGCCCGGCAGCCGCGTCGAGCGCGAATGCGGGGGCATCCGCATTCGGAGGCGCGACCGGCGCTGCGGGCGCGCCGTTTGCGGCAGCGAGTGCCGGCGTCGGCTACGCCGACGTGGCGGCCGACAGTTGGGCCGCGGAAGCGGTTCGGGCCGTGACGGAGTCCGGCTGGATGCGCGGCACCGGCGCAGACGCTTTCGGCCCGAACCGGCCCGTGACCCGGGCCGAGATGGCCGCCGTACTGGCGCGCTGGAAGGCGCTGCCTGCGGCGGGCGGCGCCGGGCTTGAATCGGCGGAATTCTCCGATACCGCCGGGCACTGGGCCGCGGGCGATCTGGCCCGCGCGCGGCAGGCCGGCTATCTGCGCGGCCTGCCGGACGGCCGCTTCGAGCCGGACCGGGCCCTGAGCCGCGCCGAAGCCGCGGCCGTGTTCAACCGGGTCCTGGGCCGGACCCTGCCGGCTGCGCCGGACGCTTCGCGCTGGCCGGACGTGCCGGCGGGACACTGGGCACTCGCGGATATCGAAGCCGCCGCCGGGGGTTCTTTCCGCTAGAAGAGGGGTTCTTGATGCTCGAAAATGCGCACCCTGTATGCTTATTTGCATACAGGGTGCGCATTTTTTTCGACCAATACGGGCGTGAAGATCCGGAAGATTAGAGCCTTTGCGAGAAGCAGTCCTAATTAACGACAGGCGGACACTTATTATGGACAACAAGCGAACGGGATCGCAAATAGCTGCACAGATCCACTTATTTTGCAGGAAAAGGGGGGTTAAGTGACGATTAAGGGGAAATAACTGCTCTCACGCAGCTATTTGAAAGAAGACGGCCAAAGGGATAAATGTTGAGTTCGAGATTTTCGTAAACGGGTAACTGGGTCTTTCTTACCGCTCTCTTTTAGCTCAACCCGCCCTCACCCTTCCCGCTCGCCCGCCGCCTCTTCGGCCAGCAGCCGAGTCAGGCGTTCTTCCGTCCCGCTGCCGGCTTGAGGCACGAGAATCGTCCAGATCAGCGCCGGGTTATGGTCGACGCAGCCGGCGGAGCGGATATCGAAGTGCATCTCCGTGCCGTTCGGCAGGCGGAGCTCGGCGGCGAAGGCGTGGTTCTGCTTGATCTCGTACAGGTCCCAGCAGCGGCGGAAGTGTTCGCTTTCGCGGTTCAGTTGCTCGAATCGCTCCATGTAGACCGGGCTGTGCTTGGCACGCTCGAACAGGGTGCGCAGCCACGCGGCGGTGTAGCGCCCGAACTCTTCCCAGTTGACGAGCCGCTGCCGGTAATCCGCGTCGAGAAACGCCAGCTGCATCATATGCCGGTCCCGCTCGGGCATGCGGCCGAAGTCCGCGAGCGTCAGCTCGGCGGCCCGGTTCCAGGCCAGCACGTTCGTGTCGTCGTCGGTGATGAAGCTGGGGTAGCGCATCTGCCCGGCGAGCGTCCGCAGCAGCGGCAGGTCGATCGGAGCCGCGGAGAGCGGCTCGTCCGCAAGATCGGTCTCCGCGAGCGACAGCATATAGCTGCGCTCGGAATCGCCGAGCTGCAGCGCCCGGCCGATGCCGAGCAGGATATCGGGCGACGGATTCAGGTCTTTGCCCTGCTCCAGCCACGTGTAATACGTGACGCTCATATTGGCCAGATAGGCGACTTCTTCCCGGCGCAGACCGGGTGTGCGCCGCCGGCCCGGCAGCGGGTCGATGCCGCAGTCTTCCGGCTTCAGCCGCTGCCGCCGGGAGCGGATAAATTCGCCGAGCGCGGCGGACGAACGGTAAGTTTTCATGATCGGGGTTCCGCCTTTCTCCGTAATGGGGATCGTCGACTTCATTGTAGAACATATGAACGGAACGCACAAAAAACAGCCCGGGCAAGGGTGGGGGGATCGCCCGGGCTGTTTTTGCGTCATGCGTATTGGTCATACGGGAAAGTCGCTGCCAAGCGTCTCTTATTCTTCGATCGGCAGAATAGTCGCGGGCAGCTTCAGCCCGTTGAAATAATCGACCGCGTTGTAGAGCAGAACGGCCGCTTCGGCGCGCGTGATCTCCGCCTGCGGATCGAACTTTTGGTCCGCATCCAGCTCCGCGATCTCAAGCGCGATAGCGAGCTGCGTGGAGCCGAGCTTGTCGGTGTCGAATAGATCCTGATCGGCGATCTCCGGAACGAGGATGTTGATCATCGGCAGATTGCCGGCCGTCTTGAGCGCGTCCATCAGGTAGTCCACGTAGTCTTCGCGCGTCATTTTGGCAGACGGATCGACCGCGCCCGGAATGCTCACGCCGCTGTGGGCGGCATCGAGGAAAGCCTGGGCGTACCACGCGTCGTTCTTGACGGCGGGGAACAGGTCGTGAGCGGTCTTGGACGGATCGGCATCCGGCGTCTCAAGCGCCGACAGGCCGAGGCCGTTCGAGATGAACTGCAGCGCCTGGGCCTGCGTCAACGCCGCGCCCGGAGCGAAAGACTGCGCGCCGACACCTTTGACGATACCTTTTTGCTGGAGCGCTTCGATCTTTTGCTGTCCGGCCACGCTGCCCAGATCTTTGAACGCCGGAGCTGCCGCAAGCAGCGAGCCGCCGAGCGAAGCGGTCAGCAGGGAGACGGACATGAGAGATGCCGCGAATTTCTTTTTCATCGATATAACCTCCTAAGGAACTGTTCGGATACGGGAATCGTCGGATTCCGCTTCTTGCCTACCCAGACGAAGCGTTTTCGGAAAAGGTTGCGGCGGACATGGCGATTTGCCCTTTTTTTCGCTAAGATAAATGGACAAGAAGAGGTCCGAGCGGACCTTTCCCGGATCGGTGTGCGCGATTCGGACTTTCCCTATTGAAGGAGGAATGAAGCATGACCGCCAATCCCGACCGTCATCTTGACGAACCCGAACTGCCGCCCGACAAACGAGCCAAAGTGCAAGCGTACCGTATCCTCAACGGCTATGCCGCCCGGGGACAAACGGTGTTTGCCGGCTCGTCCCTGATGGAATTTTTCCCGATCCATGAGCTGCAGCAGGCGTTCGGGCCATCGTTTGCCTGCTGCAATCGCGGCGTGGCCGGCTTCGTGACGCGCGAGCTGCTGGCTGCCCTGGACGAATGCGTGCTGGACCTTGCGCCGTCGCGGCTGTTGATCAACATCGGCACCAATGACATCGGCGAACCGGATTACGAGCTGCCGGGGCTGATCGCCCGCTACGAAGAGATTTTGCGGCGGGTGCGGGAGCGTCTGCCGGACTGCCGGATCGTGGCGCTGGCGTATTATCCGGTCAACGCGGACGACGTTTTTGACGGCGTGGACCGGGCGGCCGCAGCGGATCTGTTCTCGCGCCGCAGCAACCGGGCGATCCGCGAAGCGAACGAAGCGGTCGCCGCCCTGTCGCGCCGGCTCGGCATCGAGCATCTCGACCTGAACGACGGGCTTGCGGACGACGCCGGCAATCTGCGGGCCGAGTATACGATGGACGGCATCCACATGTACGCGAACGGCTACAAAGTCGTATGGGACAATCTGCGGCCCTATCTATGAACGCATCCACACCGTATAGAGGTCACAGAATCGTAGGCGAAGGGAGCGGAAAGCGATGCAGCCTATTCTCGACCGGTACCTGACCCGGCTCACTTCGCTCGGGGAGCGGGAACGCCAAGACATTCTGGACGAGCTGAATATCCGCAAATATGCCCGGGGCACGCTGCTGCTGGAGCAGGGCGAAGTGTCGGGCAAATGCTATTTCGTGCTGCAGGGCTGCCTCCGGCAGTACGCGATCGACGAGCATGGCCGGGAGCATACGTCCAATTTCTATACGGAAGAACAGGCTGTCGCCGGCTTCAGCCGCTATGCGCCGGCCGAAGGGTCGGACTGCTTCGTGGCGTGCGTGGAAGATTGCGTCGTGGTCGTCGGAGACTTTGCGGAAGAGCAGGCGATGTTCGGCCGGCACGGACAGCTGGAATCGATGGCCCGGCGCATGATGGAAGAGCATCTGGGCAAAGTCCAGCGGGAATTCGCCGCGTTTGCCGCTTCTTCGCCGGAAGAACGCTACCGCGACATGCTGCGCAGCCGCCCGGACCTGCCGGGCCGCGTACCGCAGCATCAGCTGGCCAGCTATTTGGGCATGACGCCCGAGTCGCTGAGCCGGATCAAGAAACGGCTTCAGGACGCGTAACCGTCCGGGGAGCCTGTTCTTTGCCGCCGCGTGCCAGCAGCCAGAGGGCGAGCCCCAGTTCGCCTGCCGCCATCGGAACGGCAAGGATCGCTTCGAGCAGTCCGAGCGCTTCGGTTCCTTCGGGCAGCAGGATGCGCAGCGAATGGACGACGATGTAGCCGAACGACGCGAGGAGCAGCAGGAAGCCGATCCAGCGCGGCATCGACGCGGCGCGCAGCGCCAGCAGGCCGAGCGTCAGCAGATGCAGGCCGAACACGACCAGGCCGATCGACCAGATCAGGTCGAAAGCGTCCAGCGCCAGCTTGACGAGGGCGGCGTTCGAGCCGGCAGCACCCGGTAGCGGGCCGGCTTGGCCGGCCAGCAGCAGAGCGGCGACGAGAGCCGCGATCGCGGTGCCGAGCAGCGCGGTGTAGGTCAGGCGGAGCCAGGCGCCGAGCAGCGACCCGCCGCGGTGGACCGGTTTGAAGAACACATACAGCGCCCAGGCGGCCGCCGCGTCGCAGATCAGAATGAGCAGCCAGCCGAATATTTCCGCCCTGAACCAACCCGATGCGGAGCGCAGATTGGCCGCGGTGGCGGCAGCGTCGTCCGGCACGACAAGCATGCCGTGAATCCAGCCGTAGCCGAGCCCGGCGATTGCGGCCATCAGCAGCAGCGATACGCCCGCCGTCAATGCCGCGCCCCGCTGCGTCGTGGTGTGGGGATGAGTCGTGTTTTGCATGGATTTCTCTCCTTTTGGGTGCTTGGTCTTGTCTTCATTGTAGAGGGCGGACGCAGGAAAAGCCTTGACTTAAGTCAAGGCTTTTCCTGCGTGGGGATAGGTTTGGGAATCGCTATGCACGCTGCGTGCGAAGACGGCTGCCGCAATCCCGCCTTGAGGCCGCAACCTGTTTCAAAAGCCGCGATCCGGTCCTTCTATTTACAGAGAACGCCCGCTGTCGGGAAGCCGAAGCGCGAAAGGAGAATGTGTATGCTGATCACCCTTTTCGGGATCGGACTGCTGCTGGCCTGCGTATTGGCCTGGACGGTCCGCATGCCCGAAATTCCGACCGCGTCCGCCGCAAGCGTGATGGCGTGCGCCATTTTCACGCAGGGGGTCGTGGTCCATTTTGCCGGGAAAGGCTCGATCGGAGCGCAGATTGCCGCCGGGCTGACGCTGCTGCTCTGGCTGGGCCTGCTGGCCGCTTATCTGGGCAGCGTGCGCGACCGCAGCTTCCGGAGCCGCCACTGGGACGAGCCGGTCGGGCGCTTCGCGATCGGCACGTGGGTCGCGGGCACGTCGTCGGCGCTGACGGCGGCCCACGTCAACTTCCCCGAGCTGCATCCGGTGCTCGTGCCGCTCGGCATCCTGAACGCCGGCCTGCTGATCTTCTACCTGTTCGCCGCTTCGCTGGCGGCGGGCGAGATCGCCGGGCAGTGGCGGAACCTGAAGCTGCACGGCGTTATTTTGCTGACGGCCGTCGCGATCCAGTCGGTCTCGCTCATGCTGCACGAGCTGTTCGGGGCCACAGAGTATATGGTCTACCGGGTGCTCGTGCTGCTCGGTATCCTGTTCTATCTGGCCGCGGCGGCGCTGCTCGTGCTGCGCTATGCGCGCAAAGACTGGACGCTGGCCGACGATTGGCCGGAGACGAACTGCATCCTGTACGGAGCCGTCGCCATTACGGGCGCCGCGGCGCTGAAATCGTCCGTCTTCCCGGACGGCGTGCTGTTGGGCATCTGGATCTTCGCCCTGCTGCTTCTGCTGCTCGTGGAAAGCGCGGAGATCGTGCGCGGCGTGCTGCGCGTCCGCCAATACGGCTGGGCCGAAGGGATCGGCGTGTATGCTCCGGCGCAGTGGTCCAGACTGTTTACGCTCGGGATGTTCTACTTCTTCACGCAGCAGGGCGGACGCTTGTTCCCGGAAAATGCACAGCATGGACTCAGTGTCCTTCGTGAGTGGATACTGGTTGGCGGGGTATGGATGCTGTCGGTTCTATTTTTCGCGGAGGTAGTGCTCTGGGTATGCAGGTTGGTGATCGATTCGTCCGCACCAGGCAAACAAGTTCGATAAAATTTAACGCATAAATATACAAATTTCTCGCCGGAGAGAGTATGATGGAGGCATCGGCTTATATCCATACAGAAAACGGAGAGATGACCCATGACCCGATTTGAGAGCGATTATACCCAAGGCGCCCACCCGCGCATCCTGCAGCGACTGCTTGAGACCAATATGGACCAGACGAGCGGCTACGGCACCGACGAATACTGCGACCGCGCCCGCGCGCTGATCCGCCGGGAGTGCCGGTCGGAGCAGGCGGACGTCCATTTCCTCGTCGGCGGCACGCAGACGAACACGACCGTGATCGCCGCGCTGCTGCGCCCGTATCAGGGCGTGCTGTCCGCGGACACGGGGCATATCGCGGGGCACGAGACCGGCGCGATCGAATCGACCGGGCACAAAGTGTTGACGCTGCCGCATCAAGACGGCAAGATTACCGCGCAGCAGGTGCGTCAAGCCTGCCTCGACCACTGGACCGACGACGCGCGCCAGCATACGGTGCAGCCGGGCATGGTCTATATTTCGCAGTCGACGGAGAACGGAACCGTCTACAGCCTTGCGGAACTCGAAGCGCTCAGCCAGGTCTGCCGCGAATACGGCCTGCCGCTGTTCGTCGACGGCGCGCGGCTCGGTTACGCGCTGGCCGCCGAAGGCAGCAACGTGACGCTGGCCGACCTGGCGCGGCTCACCGACGTGTTCTACATCGGCGGCACCAAGCTCGGCGCGCTGATGGGCGAAGCCGTCGTGATCTCGAACGAAGCGCTCAAGCGCGATTTTCGCTATCTGATCAAGCAGCGCGGCGGCCTGCTGGCCAAAGGGCGGCTGCTCGGCATCCAGTTCGAGACGCTGTTCGAAGACGGGCTGTATTTCGACATTTCGCGCAATGCGGTCAATCTTGCGGTCAAGCTGAGAGACGCGCTGGGCGGCATGGGCTTCGGGTTCCTGCACGCTTCGCCGACCAACCAACAGTTCCCGATTCTGCCGGATGCGCTGCTGAACGGACTGCGGAAGCAGCATACGTTTTCGACCTGGGCCAAAGTCGACGCCGGACACACCGCCGTGCGCTTCTGCACGAGCTGGGGCACGACGGAAGCGGAGATCGACGAGCTGATCGGGGATGTGCGGGCACTGGCTTTTCCGGAAGGGCTTGAGGTGCGGCAGTTGGAAAACGCGTAATTCGCCGGGCTTCAAGCCTCTGCCTAGAAAAAAAGAAGGCGGCTTTGTTACAAAGCGGCCTTCTTTTTGTTGGGTTTTTGGGGAGGCGGAATCGGCGAAAAAAAGGCGCGGCGACGAGTACAACGAATCGTCAGCACGCTAAAACGACATTTTGACCGCCGCAGCAAATCCAACGAATCGTCCTATCGTTATGCCGCCGATTTTAGCGTCAAACCGGCTTTTTTGGCCCTATAGCGTTCTGACGATTCGTTAGTTTTGGAAAACCCGCGAAAACAGCCGAATAGCGTGATCAGGATTCGTTCGGGTGCCGGGGACCGAGGCATTGGAATGCCGCCCCGCCCATCGCTCCGCCCAACCGCCCTACTCGTACTTTTTCGCCATCAGGCCGAGCAGCCGCTGGCGCACGGACGGCCATTCCGTATCGAGGATGCTGTAGAAAATATTGTCGTGGACGAGGCCGCCGGGTTCGATGCGGTGGCGGCGGAAGACGCCTTCGCGGACAGCACCGATCCGCTCGACGGCCTGCTGCGAACGCAGGTTGAGGCTGCTGACGGAGAGCTGGATGCGGATCGTGTCCATGCGTTCGAAGCCGTATCGCAGCAGCAAATATTTGCATTCCGTGTTGACGCCGGTGCGCCAGTAGTCCGGAGACAGGAACGTCCAGCCGATCTCGGCGTTGCGGTGGAAAGCGTCGATGTCGCCGATGCTCGTCGTGCCGAGGACGGCGCCGGTCCGGCGATCTTCGATGACGAACGGGAGACGGCTCCGATCGGCGCGCCGGGCGAGCATGTCGTCGAAGCTTCGTTCGAGTTCGGCGCCGGAAGGAACGTTCAGCCAGGTGTCTTGCCAGATTTCGGGCCTTTGCAGCACCCGGTACAGACCTTCGCGGTGGTGTTCTTCGATCGGGATCAGAGAGACGAGGGAGCCTTGCAAAATGCCGGGTTCCGCCGGTTCGCGCTGCGCGTCGCCGGGCAGGATGCGGTCCGTGAGGAAGTCGGGGCCTTGATCAAGGTTGATGGGCATGGGGTCCTCCTGTTTGGGTGTGGGATGGGGGGCGATCTTTTTTTCCAGTATAAAAAAGAACACGCCGGCCCGGAATGAATTCGGAAGCGGAATGTATGCACGATTCCACACGAAAAGCCGCGATCCCCGAATCTCGCATGAAAACGCCTCCAATTATCCCGGTAGTGCCGAAGCCCCGGTCTATCATAAAATATAGAGAAGAAAGCGCATTAAATAAGGAGGATCACCATGTCTGCCGAAACCAACTATCCGTTTCAGAATACATCGCTTCCGCTTGAGGAGCGCGTAAACGACCTCGTCTCCCGCTTCACGCAAGACGAGAAAGTCGACCTGATGATCCAATACCAGACCGCCGTCGAACGGCTTGGCGTCAAACCTTACAAACACGGCACGGAAGCTGCCCACGGCATGGCCTGGCTCGGCGAAGCGACCGGTTATCCGCAGCCGATCGGCCTGTCGAGCATCTGGGACGAAGAACTGCTCCGGGAGATCGGCAGCGCGATCGGCGACGAAGCCCGCGGCTTTTACAAAAGAGATCCCGAAATCAACGGCTTGACGCTGTGGGCGCCGACCGTCGATATGGAGCGCGATCCGCGCTGGGGACGGACCGAAGAAGCGTACGGCGAAGACCCGGTTCTGGCCGGCAAGCTCTCGTCCGCCCTCGTCAAAGGCATTCAGGGCGACCATCCCAAGTATCTGAAAGCGGTTGCGACGCTGAAGCATTTTATCGGCAACAATAACGAAGTGGGCCGCGGCGACGCTTCGGTCAGCATCGATCCGCGCAATATGCGCGAATATTACCTCAAAGCGTTCGAGATTCCGTTCAAGGAAGGCGGCGCGCAGTCGATGATGACGTCGTACAACGCCGTCAACGGCGTGCCGGCCAACCTGAACCCGGACGTGAACGGCATCGTCAAGGAAGAATGGGGCATGGACGGCTTCGTCGTCAGCGACGCGTTCGACGTGTCCGGCACGGTGCGCGACCACGGCTACCTGGAGTCGCATACGGAAGCGGTCGCCCGCTCGGTCAAGGAAGGCGGCATCGACAGCCTCACCGACGACGGCGAATTGATGAAAAGTTCGCTGCGCGAAGCGCTCAAAGACGGACAGATTACGGAAGCCGATCTCGACGTCGCGCTGCGCAACACGTTCCGCGTGCGGTTCCGTCTGGGCGAATTCGATCCGGAAGAAGGCAATCCGTACGCGTCGATCGACGAATCCGTCATCATGAACAAGAAGCATGAAGAACTGGCCCGCACCGCGGCGCGCAAAGCGATCGTGCTGCTCAAAAACGACAACAAAACGCTGCCGCTGCAGGCGGACAAGCTCAGTAAAGTCGCCGTCATCGGACCGCTCGGCGGCACCGTCTACCGCGACTGGTACAGCGGCGAGCTGCCGTACGCGATCACGCCGCTCGAAGGCATCCGGCAGAAGCTGGACGGCGCGGGGCAGGGCGGACAGGTGCAGTTTGCCGGGGGAACGGACCGCATCAAGCTGAAGTCGAAAAAGAACGGCAAATACGTCAAGCTGCAAACTGCGGAAGAAGCGCCGCTTGCGGCATCGGCCGAATCGGCGGACGAAGCGTCGGTATTCGAGCTGACCGATTGGGGCTGGGACAACGCGACGCTGATCGCCGAAGAGAACGGCCTGTATGTGACGACCGACGACCGGATCGTCAAAGCTTCGGCGAACCGCATCTGGGAATGGTTCACGAAGGAAGTGTTCCTCGTTCGTCCCGAGAACGGCGCAGCGTCGCAGGATGCGGCTTCGATCACGTTCTCGACGTGGAAAGACACGCCGGTCACGGTAGGCGACAGCGGCGAACTGCTGTCGGGCGACGGCCGGGCCGAAGAAACGTCGAACGAGATCGACGCGGGCGGTACGTCCGCGCTCGACAATTCCGCGGCCGAAGCGCTGCAGGCGGATGCTTTCGACGTGGAGACCGTCACGGACAAGTTCGAAGCGGCCCGCATCGCAGCCCGCAATGCGGAAGTCGCCGTCGTCTTCGTCGGCAACCATCCGCTGATCAACGGCAAAGAGACGGTCGACCGTCCGGACATCACGCTGCCGGAGTCGCAGGAGCAGCTGATTAAGGAAGTCATGTCCGTCAATCCGAACACGATCGTCGTCGTGGTCGGCAGCTATCCGTACGCCCTGAACTGGGTGAACGACAACGTGCCGGCCGTGCTCTATTCGACGCATGCCGGCCAGGAAGTGGGCCGCGCGATCGCGGACGTGCTGTTCGGCGAAGAAAATCCGGCCGGCCGCCTGAGCATGACCTGGTACAAATCGGTCGAACAGCTGCCAGAATTCATGGATTACGATATCATCCAGGGCAATCGTACCTACCGCTACTTCGAAGGCGACGCGCTGTATCCGTTCGGCTACGGCCTCTCGTACACGACGTTCCGCTACGACGGCCTGACGCTCGGCAGCCCGAGCCTCGAAGGTTCCGCCGAAGCGACGATTTCGCTGACGGTTACAGTGACCAATGCGGGCGAGCTGGACGGCGAAGAAGTCGTGCAGGTCTACGGCCGCGTGGATCAATCCCGCGTGAAGCGTCCGCTCAAGCAGCTGCTCGCGTTCCGCCGCATCAAGCTGGCCGCGGGCGAGACGACCGAAGTGTCTTTCGACATTCCGCTGTCGGAACTGGCCGTATGGGACGTCACCCGCGATCGCTTCGTGATCGAGAACGGCGCCTACACGCTGTCGGCCGGCCCGTCTTCCGGCGAACTGCCGGTCAGCGCGGCGCTTGAAGTGTCCGGCGAGACTATTCCGCCGCGCGATCTGACGCAGCTCACCCGCGCGGTCAATTACGACGCTTACGCAGGCGTCATTCTCGGCGAATGCCACGAAGGCGGCAGCGCGATCGAAGTGACCGGCAGCGAAGGCTGGATCTCGTTCAAAGATGCCGAATTCGGCTCCGGCGCCGCTTCCGTGACGATCCGCGCCGCAAGCGCGGAAGGCGGCACGCTCGACGTCCGCCTCGGCGGACCGGAAGGCCAATTGGCCGGTACCGCTTCCGTCGAAGCGAGCGGCGTGCAGCAGTGGAATGACGTGACGATCAGCCTCGCGGACGTAAGCGGCCGTCAGGACGTCTACGTCATGCTGAACGGCAAAGTCTCCGTCAGCAGTATCCGTTTTGCGTAAATGATCCTATGGGAAGGTTCCCGGTTAGCGGGAGCCTGCTTGTCGGGCAGCCCGGTTCTCCAAGTGGAGAATCGGGCTGTTTGGCGTATGGGTTATAGGCGTATAGCGCGGGCTGTCCTCCGCCGGGGCCGGAAACGAACATTCCGAACACGCCAAAAAGCGAAAATCCGGACAGCACATGTCCGGATTTTCGCTTGGGCAAGCAAGCTTTTTGAAAAGCAGGCTCTGAAGAAGGAGATCTTATCTCATGTTCCCGATGATCGAAGATCTCGAGTCCTGCATCTTCTTGACGAAGTTCGTCATTACGTCGAACGCTTCATTGCGCTTGTTGCTCATCGACTGCAGGCGAAGCATATCCATCTGCTGGGAATTGCTGGCCGCGTCGATCTGCGCTTGGCGAGCCGCAGCCGTCTCCGCGTCTCCGCTCTGTTTGGCCGAAGCCAACTGCGAGTTCAGCAGAGCGATCTGCGCGTTGCGGTCTTGAACGGCTGTGAGCTGCGCCTGAAGCTGCTGTTCCAGCAGGCGCGAACGCTCCGACTGTACCATCATGAGAGCCGTTTCGATATCCATCGACTGGATATTTTGCATATTGACCGAAGTCATTCCGCCCGTGCCGTTCACGGTCGTCGCGGAAGCCGGAGCCACGATCGAGACTGCTGCCACGGCCGCGAAAGCCGAAGCGAAAATTGCTTTTTTCATGTTTTTCATTCTGTTTCCCCATCTCTTCAAGTAATGGATACCTGTTACTTCTTGGTAGCTTCCGCAAGCTTATCTCATGCCCACCCAATAAACAATTCGATTTAGATCAAATTTAAATCAAATTTTTCGATAACGCGGACGAGGCCGGAAAGGCTTTTTTGCTTTATACTCTTTATAATAAAAGACAGACGACTCACACCCGCAGAAAAGAGGAACAAATGGAACCGATCCAAGACGCATCCAAACAACAGAGCCAACCCGGACAACCAAACCAAACCGAAATCCGCATCGTCCCGTTCGAAGCCGAACATATCCCGTACGTCAACGACATGAACGAAGCGTTCCCGATCTTCGGCCGCCTCGTGCCGAGCTTCGAAGGCGGCGTATGGACCTATACGGAAGAGCGGTTCGAGCGCCCATCGTTTCTTAGCTTTCCCGACGACCGCCTGGACTGGGAGAGCTATGTCGGCAGCGACCGCAAAGCGATCTTCCTCGCGTTCCGCGGCGACCGCTGCATCGGCCAGGTCCGGTTGGTGCAGGATTGGACGGGCTACGCGTACGTCGAGAACATCGCCGTTCGCGGCTCGCACCGCGGAAGCGGCACGGCCGCCCTGCTGCTTGAGCGGGCGGAACGCTGGGCGCGCGAGCAGGAACTGCACGGGCTGTCGCTCGAAGCGCAGGACGACAATCTGGCGGCCTGCCGCTTTTACCTGAAGCACGGCCTGATTCTCGGCGGCGTCGACACGCTCAAGCAGGCGTTCAACCCGGAGATCGGCACGACGCTGTATTTTTACAAAATATTCGAAGCTTCGGAGATTTAGAGTGGAGCCGGAGCGGAAGGAGGACAATCGAAGCCAATGATCCAAGGACTATTCGAGACCCATATCAACGTGAGCAATTATGAAGTTTCGGCCGAGTTTTACGAACGGGTGCTGGACTTGATCCCGCTGCATGAAGACCCGGCGCGCAAATCGAAATTTTACTGGATCGGCCGTCCCGGCGAAGCGATGTTCGGCATTCGCGAGCATGATCCGTCGCCGCTCGTACAGCGCCAGCATTTTGCGTTCCGCGTTGCGTTGAAGGACCTGGAGACGGCGCGGGCCCGATTGGAGGAGCGCGGTGTGGAGACGACGAATTTTTTTGGGGAAAAAGAAGCTCCGCTCAGCGTATTTTCTTTTATGCCGGCGGTATCGGTCTACTTCAGTGATCCGGACGGCCATTCGGTCGAGCTGCTGGCCATGCTCGGCGACGAGCCGAAGCCGGAACTCGGCATCCTGCCTTGGCCGGAATGGGAATACACGTGCGGAAGAGCCGGCCGTTAACAAGAAAAAGAAAAGGCGACGAGCAGGGCGGGTAAATAGAAAGTGTGCCGCAGGGCATATCTTCCGTACCCGGACCTTGCGCGCCGTGCAGCCGTAAACGGACTTGATCGGATTCAATCCAATGAATTTATTGATTCTACCGGTTTATATTGATCCTGCCCCATGCCGTAAAAAAGAGCATAAGCTCAACAAGGAGGCCTTTTCCATGACCGATATTTCCGCCAACCCGACCGCCGGATGGAATTTTGATAACAGCTATGCCAAATTGCCCGAGACGTTCTACAGTTCGCTGCCGCCCGTGCCGGTCCGCAAGCCGGAGGCCGTAATCTTGAACGACGCCCTGGCCGCCGAACTCGGATTGAATCCCGAGTGGCTGCACGGCGAAGAAGCCGCGTCCGTATTCGGCGGCAATACGCTGCCGGAAGGGGCGTACCCGCTGGCGCAGGCTTACGCGGGCCATCAGTTCGGCGGCTTCAACCGCCTGGGCGACGGCCGCGCGGTGCTGCTCGGCGAACAGCTGACGCCAGGCGGCCGCCGCGTCGATATCCAGCTCAAAGGCTCCGGGCGCACGCCGTTCTCGCGCGGAGGCGACGGCCGCGCCGCGCTCGGCCCGATGCTGCGCGAATATATCATCAGCGAAGCGATGCACGCCCTGAATATCCCGACGACGCGCAGCCTCGCCGTCACCGCGACCGGCGAGCCGATCCGGCGCGAAACGGAGCTGCCCGGCGCGGTGCTGACGCGCACGGCGGCCAGCCATCTGCGCGTCGGCACGTTCCAGTACGCGGCGCAGTGGGGCGGACCGGACGCGGTCCGGACGCTTGCGGACTACGCGATCGAACGCCACTACCCGGAGATCGAGGCAGCCAATCCGGTCGGCGATCCGGTCGCCGGTGCGGACGGCGAGCGCTATGCGGCCTTCCTGCGCGGCGTCGTGGAGCGCCAGGCCGCGCTGATCGCGCAGTGGATGCTGGCCGGCTTCATTCACGGCGTCATGAACACCGACAACATGACGATCAGCGGCGAATCGATCGACTACGGGCCGTGCGCGTTCCTCGACGCCTACGACCCGGCGACCGTATTCAGCTCGATCGACACGGGCGGCCGCTACGCCTACGGCAACCAGCCGCCGATCGCGCTGTGGAACCTGACGCGGCTGGCCGAGACGCTCATTCCGCTGCTGGACGAAGACACCGAACGCGCGGTCGAGATCGCGCAGGGCATCCTCGGCCGCTTCGAACGGCTGTATCTGGACGCCTGGTTCGACGGCATGCGCGGCAAGCTCGGCCTGTTCGGCCGCGAAGACGAAGACGAGCAGCTGATCGCCGATCTGCTCGATCTGATGAAAGCGTTCCGGGCCGACTATACGAACACGTTCGTCGGCCTGACGTTCGGCGTGCCGGCGTTCGACGACGAAGCGGGCAACGCCGAACTTGACTACGCCGGTATCGACGCGGAAGGCGGCGAAGACCGCCCGGCGAATTTCCCCGGCGCGGACGCGCTGCTGTCAAGCGGCGAATACCGCGTGTGGCGCGAGCGCTGGCAGCAGCGGCTGGAGCGCCAGACGGAATCCCGCGCAGAAGCGGAAGCGCTTATGCGCCGCCGCAACCCGGCGATCATCCCGCGCAACCACCGCGTGGAAGAAGCGCTGGCCGCCGCTTCAAGCGAAGGCGATTACGAGCCGCTGCACCGGCTGGTCGCCGCGCTGGCCGATCCGTACGCGCATTCCGCCCGGCAGGCGCCGTACGCGCAGCTTGCGCCCGACGATCACGCAGGCTACCGGACGTTCTGCGGCACGTGATTGGCACGCATTGGCCAAGCAGGGAGAGGATTCCCGATATCCTCTTCCTGCTTTTTTTCGTCGATCCGCCCACGCCGCCGCAGATCCGGGATATAATGGACGGGACGATTGCCGCCGCCCGGGTCCGCTATTTTCCGAAAGCGTTTGCGAAGAACAGCCGACCCGGCGAAATTTCTCCGAAAAGAGGGTACGACGATCATGATCAGACCGACCGAAGACCAGCAGTATTACGAACTGACAAGCCCGACCGAGCTGCCCAAAGCGTCCGGATTTCTGTGGAATAACCAGATGATGATCCATATGAACTGCCGCGGATACGCGGTGTCCCAATTCATGCAGCCGGAGCCGGCCAAGTATTCGTATGCGCCGAACCTGGAAGCCAAAACGTTTATGCAGCCGGAACAGCCGTATTACGCGCATCATCCCGGCCGTTTTCTTTTTATCAAAGATGAGGAGAGCGGTTACATTTTCTCTGCGCCGTACGAGCCGACCCGCCAGCTGCCCGAGAAATACACGTTCGCCGCGGGCAAGCACGATATCCGCTGGACGATCGAGCACTGGAACCTGCGCATCGAGATGACGCTGACGCTTCCGAAGGACGGCGTGGCCGAGCTGTGGAAGATCAAAGTCAAAAACACGGGCGCGCGCAAGCGCAAGATCAGCCTGTATCCGTATTTCAGCGTCGGCTACATGTCGTGGATGAACCAGTCCGGCGTCTACGACGAGAAGCTTGGAGCCATTGTCTGCTCTGCGATTACGCCGTACCAGAAAGTGCAGGATTATCCGGCCATCAAGAACCTGAAAGACAAGACGTATCTGCTCGCGGAAAAAAAACCGGACGCGTGGGAAGTGAGCCAGGAAGCGTTTGAAGGCGAAGGCGGCATCATGCGTCCGTCGGCGCTGGAGAGCGGCCTGCTGGCGTGCGGCGACGCCCGCTACGAGATGCCGACCGCGGCTATGCAGTACCGGATTCAACCGGAAGCGGGCGAAGAACTGGAGTACCGCTTCGTGTTCGGGCCCGCCAGGGACGAAGCCGAGATCGCGGACATTCGGGAACTGTACTTCGGCACGGAAAAAGAGTCCGGCGCGGCTTCTACCGAATACGGTTTCGACGCAGCGGCAAGTGCCTATGCGGCGTACGTCGCCGAAGGCCGCGGCTGCCTGACGATCGACACGCCGGACAAAGGGCTCGACAACTTCGTCAACCAGTGGCTGCCGCGCCAGGTCTACTACCACGGCGTGACCAACCGGCTGTCGACCGATCCGCAGACGCGCAATTACCTGCAGGACCATATGGGCATGAGTTATATCGATCCGGGTACGACAAGGAAAGCTTTTCTCACCGCGTTGTCCCAGCAGCGTCCCGACGGTTCGATGCCGGACGGCATCGTGCTGTACGAAGGCGCGCAATTGAAATACATCAATCAGGTGCCGCACACCGACCACTGCGTCTGGCTGCCGGTCTGCCTGAGCACGTATCTCGACGAGACGAACGATTACGCGCTGCTCGGCGAAGAAGTGGCGTACGCCGGCGGAGACAAGACGGGTACCGTGTTCGAGCATATCGATCTGGCGGTCCAATGGCTGATCGGCGACCGCGACGAACGCGGACTGAACTATATCAATCAGGGCGACTGGTGCGACCCGATGAACATGGTCGGCCACAAAGGCCGCGGTGTGTCCGGCTGGCTGACGATCGCGACGGCGTACGCCTGCCGGATCTGGGCGGATATGTGCGAGCAGTACGGCCGAACGGAAGAAGCGGCGAACTACCGGCAGCAGGCCGAAGAGATCAACGGCGCGGTCAACCGCCATCTGTGGGACGGCGACTGGTATGCCCGCGGCATTACCGACGACGGCGTGCCGTTCGGCATCAGCGCGGACGAGGAAGGGCGCATCTTCATCAATCCGCAGGGCTGGTCGCTGCTGAGCGGCGCGGCGGACGCGGAGAAAAAGGAGAAGCTGATCCGCGCGGTGGAAGAGCAGCTCGAAAGTCCTTACGGAGTCGAGAAACTGGCGCCTTCGTATACGGCGATGCGCGAAGACGTCGGCCGGGTGACGCAGAAGCATCCGGGTTCGGCGGAGAATGGGGCGGTGTACAACCACGCGGCGGCTTTCTACATCTACGCGCTGTACGCGGTCGGCGAGAAAGAGAACGCCTACCGGCTGCTGCGCAAAATGCTGCCGGGCACCGATCCGGCCGACATCAAGCAGCGCGGCCAACTGCCGGTATTCATCCCGAACTATTACCGGGGCGCTTACCGCCAGTTCCCGCGCACGGCGGGACGGTCGAGCCATCTGTTCAACACGGGCACGGTGCCGTGGGTGTACCGCTGCGTCATCGACGGATTGTTCGGGGTGCAGGGCACGCCGGACGGCCTGCGCATCGCGCCGCAGCTGCCGGCGGACTGGAACGAAGCTTCGGCGGTCCGGACTTTCCGGGGCGCGGAATTCCGGATCGCGATCCGGCGCGAAGCGGGCGTGAGCGAGACGGAAGTGTATCTCGGCGGCACGGCCGGCGGCGAGCGGATCGAAGGCGGCATCGTGCGCGGCGTACAGGCGGGCGAGTCGTACGACGTGACGGTGAAGCTGCCGCTGTAGGGCGCCGGGGCTCGCGGCCGGTCCGGCCGCGAGTGCGGCGGCGGGCTGCGCCGGGAGGCCGGGAGAAGCCGGCGCGCAGCCGCAAGCATAGGCGCGGCAAAAAGCTCCTTCCCATAACGGGAAGGAGCTTTTTGTCCGTGCGGCGGGCCGCCGGCGGCATATCGGCCCGTCAGGCCGCGCCTCTTCGATCAGGCGGCCCGGGCGGCGGATTTGCGCCGCCGACGGACGAGACCTTCCGCCAGCGCATAGGCGGCGAACAACGCCAGCAGCATGACGTACACGGCGTCGGTCGAAGGCAGCAGCGGCAGGGCGACAGCCGCGACCAGTACGAACGCGGCCGTGCGCAGCAGCGAACGCCGGACATGGGCCGGGCTGTGCCCCGGCAGGAAGACGATCGCGGACGACGCGGCGTACAGCGCGAAGCCGGCCAGCGACAGCCAGGCGAAATTGCGGACGGCCAGCTCGTGGTGGAAGCCGTAGTGGACGACGTTCGCCACGAGGCCGAGCGACATGAAGGTCAGCAGATGTCCGTAGATGACCGACTGGCCGGAGCTCTGGCGTTCTTCGCCGGCGATATGTTCCGACGATTCGAAATAGTGCCACCAGATCGACGCGGCGATGCCGAAGCCGACCAGCGCCGGGAAGATCAGCGGCGCGCCGGCATGTCCTTCCCGCAGCCCGTTCACGATGACGAGAATCAGCTCGCCCAGCAGGATGATCGTCGCGAGGCCGTAGCGTTCGAGCAGATGCGGATGATGGACGGGCAGATGCCCGAGCACGCGGCGGCGCGCCAGCAGCGGCAGCACAATATCGGCGAAGATGCCGAGATAGAGAACGAAGAACTTGGCGTCTCCCGGCACGAAGACGGAGCTGAAGCTGACCAGGGCGCCGCCCGTGAAGCCGAGGGCGAGAAAGCGGGCGATGCGCCGCGGTTCGCCGTCTTTTTCCAGCCAGGTTCGCACGTACATCGCCGCGGTGGACAGACGGATGCCGACGTACCCGAGCATGAACGCGAGGAAATACGCGTCGAAGTCGGGGTTGATGCTGGCCGCCATGACGATTACGAACGCCATTTGAAGGAAATAGGCGATCCGTTGAACGGTATCGTCCCGGCCGAAGCGGTTGACGTAGACGGTGAAGCCGGTCCAAGCCCACCACAGAGGCACGAAGATCAGTATGTATTTCAGGAGAAGGTCCGGCGCGATAGCGCCGTGATGCGAATGGGACAGCACGTGCGCGGTGATCGAGATGGCCGCGACGTAAATCAGATCGTAGAACAGTTCGAGCCAGGTTACTTTTTTGTGCGCGATAGACGAAATGGAAGCCACGCATCCTTTCTTTGGAAGTTTAGCCGGGCGGTTACAGCCAGTATATCAGCGATTGCGTTCGGGGCGGAAAATATCGTGTGATTTCGCCGGGCGTGCCGTATGATAGAGGCCACGACGAATTTCAAATTCAAATTGGGTCCGGGAGCTGCGCGCCATGAAATACGAAATGCTTTTGTTTGCCCTGCTGATCGCGGCAACCGGCTGTTCGCTGGCGATGGTCGCTTTGTCCTGGCGGCGCAGGGAGTTCCCGATCGCCGTCAGTTACGGACTCAGCATGCTGGCCAGCTCTTTCTATACATTCGGCTACGCATTCGAGCTGCTGGCCGACCGTCTGGACGATATTCGGTTCTGGCTGCGGGTCGAGTACGTCGGCATCGCGTTCGGCACTGCGCTGTGGATCATGATGGTCATGCAGTATACGGGCTCCGTCGGCCGGCTGCGCGCCCGCATCGTGCTGCCGCTGCTGCTCGTGCCTCTGCTCACGTTCGTCGCCCACTACACGAATCCGTGGACCGGCTGGTTCTATTCGTCCGTATCGCTGGTCCACGTAGACGGCCTGGCGCTGATCGCCACGGAAAAAGGACCGCTGTACAAGCTGCATATCGCGTACAATTACGCGCTGATCGTCGCCGGGATACTGCTGCTCGTGCAGATGCTGCTGCGGGCGAAGCCCGGTACCCGCAAACCGATCGTGTTCATGATCTTCGGTTCGCTTATCGCCTATATCCCTTCGTTCGTGTACGTGGTCGGCTTTTTGCCGCTGTCGATCGATCTTTCCCCGTTCGGGCTGGTCGTCGCCGGGATCTTCTACCTGTGGGGCATCTACCAGTTCAACCTGCTCCGGCTCGCGCCGCTCGCGCTGCGCCGGGTGTTCGCGTCGATGCCGGATGCCGTGCTGCTGTTCGGGCCCGACGACCGGCTGATCGGCTTCAACCCGTCCGCGCGGCAGATGCTGCCCGGGCTCGGGGGACACCAGATCGGGCTGTCCCCGGAAGAGGTACTGGCCGCGATGCCGGCCTTGTCCGGCATCGTCCGGACGGGAGCGGCCGATTTCCGGCAGCGGGCCGCGGACGGCGGCGACGGGCATTACGACGTCCGCTTCTCGACGCTTCGCGACCGGCTTCAGCGGCCGGCCGGCAGCATGGTGCTGCTGACGGATATCGGCGAAGCGGTGCGCGCCGAACGTAGAATCCTCGACGATTCCGCGAAGCTGGAACAGCTCAACACGTTCAAGGACAAAATGTTCCAGGTCGTGGCGCACGACCTGCGCGATCCGCTGGCGGTGCTGGTCAACCTCGCCGAACTGCTGGAAGAAGAAAGCGAGGACCGCGGGAGCCGGAGCGAGGTCGCGGACGAGATCGGGCGGCAGATCCGCGGAACGTTCGCGCTGATCGAAGGGCTGCTGGACTGGCTGCGCAGCCAGGGCGGCGGCATGGCTTTCCACCCGATGCAGCGGGATCTGCCGCGCACGGTGGAGCGGCATTTCGACCGGCTGCGGCATCGCGGCGAGAGCAAGCGCCTGACGCTGCGTTCTTCGGTCCGCGCCGGAACGCTCGTGTACGCGGACAAGGAGATGCTGGACCTGGTCCTGCGCAACCTGCTGTCCAACGCGATCAAGTTCACGGAAGAAGGCGGCACGATCGAAGTCGGCGCGCGCCTCGAAGCGGATCGCTGCGTCGTGTACGTCCGCGATACGGGCTCGGGCATGCCGCCGGAACGGGCCGCCGCCCTGCTGCGCGAGACGTATCCGGTATCGGAGACAGGCACCGCGGGCGAACGCGGCATCGGGCTGGGACTGTCGCTGTGCCGCTCTTTCCTGCGGTTGAACGGCGGCGACATCTGGTTCGACAGCCAGCTTGATCTCGGCAGTACGTTTTACTTCTCGCTGCCCGTATCGCCCGCGGAAGACCAGGAAGGGGGAGAGCCATGAAAGTCATTTTGATCGACGACGAACCCGCCATGCACCTCGTCTTGACCCGCATGCTGTCGAAGCTGGGCGGCTTTGAAGTAGCGGGCGCTTTTTCCGATACCGCTTCGGCCCATGCCTACCTGCAAACGCAGGACGCGGACCTGATCCTGCTGGACATCAGCATGCCGCGGGAGAGCGGGCTGGAATTCGCCGCGCGCCTGCGCGCCGAAGGCCGGCAGATCCGGCTCGTGTTTCTCACCTCGCACAAGGAATACGCGCTGGACGCGTTCGACGTGTATGCGTTCGACTACCTGATCAAGCCCGTCGTGCGCGAGAAGCTGCACCGGACGCTGCTGCGCGCCGCCTCGGAACGAACTTTCGCCGAACCGCCGAGGCCCGCCGAGCACCCGCCGCCGGCTGCGGCCGGCTTGACGGTGCGCGTGTTCGGCGGCATCGAGCTGTTCGGGCCGGGCGACGTGCGCGCCAAATGGAAATCCCGCAAAAGCGCCGAGCTGTTCGCGTACCTGCTGCTGCGCCGCGGCCGGCATTGTTCCCGCGAGCGGCTCGTCGAAGACCTGTTCGGCAGCATGCCGCAAAAAAACGCCGAGACGTACCTCAACACGACCGCCTACCAGCTGCGCAAACTGCTCGAAGGTTTCGGACGCAAAGACATGCTCACTTCCGACAATCTCCACTACGCGCTGGAACCGGGAGCCTCGGACTCGGTCGACCTGCTGGAGTTCGAAGCCGGCTGCCGGGAAGTGCTTGCGCCTGCGGCCGCTTTCGACCTGCCGCGGGCGGCGGCCCTTGAAGAACTGTACGCCGGGCCGCTGTTCGGCGAGCGCGATTTCGTCTGGGCGTCCGGGGAAGCGGAACGTCTGGACCGGATGTATCTCGCGCTCGGCCGCCGGCTGGGCGAAGAACTGCTGGATCGGGGAGAAGCTTCGGCGGCCGCCGACCTGGCGGTCAAGCTGATCGGGCGCAGCGATCTGGACGAAGCGCCCAGACTGCTGCTGCTGGAAGCTTCGGCGATGCAGCATGACCGGGCGGGACTCGTGCGGCAGTACGAAGACTACGCCCGGGCGCTGCGCCGCGAACTGGGCGTCGATCCGTCGCCGCCGCTGGCTGCCCGGTACCGCAAACTGCTAGGCGGCCTGACCTGACTCCTGACGCCTGAAAGTCTCTAAAGTCTCTAAAGTATGAAAGCCCACAAACGCTCGGAACTCCTGTCGTCGGCCCAAGCCGCCGGATAGGACGTCCGAAGCGTTTTTTTGTCGAAAAAATAAACAAAAAAGCGATTTTTGTCATGGAACAAGCCTTTTGTCGCGGATTTATAGGTCGAAAGGGGAGGTATTTTGTCATTGGTTTGTCATTGAGGCCGTTTATACTTGCTTGGTATTCAATAACAGGCAGCGAATTCATAACTGAGGGGGAATGGTTTTGGTTAAAATGAGGGGTGGAAAATGGACGGCGTCCGCGATGGCGGCGTTGGTGCTGTTTTCGTCGTACGGAACGGCTTTTGGCGCGGAGGCGCCGGCCGCCGGACAGGCTAAATCGGATATTAAGGGACATTGGGCGGAGAGCCAAATCGCGGATTGGATGAGCCGGGGACTCGTGACCGGATACACGGACGGCAGCTTCAAGCCGAACGGACAAATTACGCGCGCGGAGTTTTTCGCCTTGATCAACCGTTCGTTCGGGTTTACCGAAAAAGAAAACGTAAAATTCGGCGACCTGCCCGCGGGCAGTTGGGCTTACGACGAAGTGTCCAAAGCGGTCAAAGCCGGCTACGTATCCGGTTACGGCAACGGCAGCGTCGGCGCGGCCGATCCGATCAGCCGGCAGGAAGCGGCGGTTATCGTGGCCCGCCTGCTCGACCTGAAGGGCGACGCGGCCGGCGCGGACTTCTCCGATGCCGACAAGTTCGCGAGCTGGGCCGATCAGGCGATCCGGGCCGTATCGGCTTCGGACATCATGCGCGGTTCGAGCGGCCGTTTCAGTCCCGGCCTGCTTATCACCCGCGGCGAAGCGGTCGTAACGCTGGACCGCGCGGGCCTCGCCTACGCGGCTTCGCAGGCGAACCGCAAGTATGACGCGGCCGGCACGTACGGTCCGGCTTCCGGCAAAGAGACGGTGGCGGGCAGCGTATCGGTGAACGTGCCGGGCGTAACGCTGAAGAACATGGTCATCGAAGGCGACCTGATCCTCGGCGAAGGCATCGGCTCCGGCGACGCGTTCCTCGACGGCATCGAAGTCAAAGGCCGCGTACTCGTTCACGGCGGCGGCGAGAACAGTATCCACTTCAACGATTCGGTGCTGGTCGACGTCATTATCGACAAAGCTTCCGGCTTCGGAACGGTCCGCATCGTGTCCGAAGGCACGACCACGGTCGCGATGGTCATCGTGAATTCCCCGGCCGTTATTCAGGAAGCGGGTTCCACGGCGGCGGGCTTCGGCAACGTCAATGTCAACGCTTCGCTCCCGGCCGGCTCCAAAGTCACGCTGCAGGGCTCGTTCGAGACGCTGAACGTCAGCGCCAAGCAGATTCAGGTCGACCTGCCGGAAGGCACGGTCAAGAACCTGAACGCGGCTGCGACCGCGTCGGACCTGTCGCTGAACCTGAACGCGGGTACGACGGTCAACTCGCTCGTGCTGAACGCGATCGTCAAAGTGCTCGGCCGCGGCACGATCGTCGCCGCCGTCATGAACACGGGCGGATCGACGTTCCAGACGCCGCCGCAGACTTCCAGTGGTTCGGGCGCTTCGACTCCGGCCGTTCCCGCTCCGGTTACGCCGAACCCGGCCCCGTCGGTGCCTTCCAATCCGGCTCCGACCAACCCGACGACTCCGACGACGCCAAGCGTCCCGGCTGTCGATACGGGCGCGCTGAGTGCCGCAATCGCGGCAGGCGGCGAACTGCTGCAGGCCCATCCGTCCGGCGAGACGAACGGCAGCGTGGCGGTCGAAGCTTACGACGCCTACAAGAACGCCGTTCAGGCGGCTCGCGGGGTGCTGGGCAATACCGCATCGACGCAAGCCCAAATCAATGCGGCCGTTGAAGCGTTATCCTCGGCCACGAACGTGTTCCGCGCTTCCTTCATCGTCGTCGATACGAGCGCGCTGAGCGCCGCGATTGCGGAAGCCGGCATGCTGCTCGGCGCCCATCCGGTCGGCGAAGCGAACGGCAACGTCAGCCAAGACACGCATGACGCTCTCGCTTCGGCGATCAAAGCGGCCGATTCCGTTCTGCTGGACGCTCCCAATCTGACCCAGGGCCGGGTACAAGCGGCGCTGGACGAGCTGGCCAAAGCGGTCGCGGTCTTCCAGGGAGAAGGCTCGATCATCGTCGTCGATACGAAGGCGCTGAACGAAGCGGTAATGTCCGCCCGCCAACTGCTGGTCGAGCATCCGGTCGGCGAAGCGAACGGCAACGTGACGGACGAGGTCTATGCCGACTTCGAATCGGCCGTGCAGCTTGCGGCCGTCGTGCTCGGCAGCCCGGCCTCGACGCAGCCGAACGTCTATGAAGCGCTGGACCGTCTGGCGGTCGCCCAATCGGCGTTCCAGGGCCAATACGTGATCGTGAACCTGGAAGAACTGAAGCAGCGCTTCAACGCTTCGGCGAAGCTGCTCGGCCAGCATGCAGTCGGCGAAGCGAACGGCGAAGTTCCGGCTTCCGCCGCTGAAGCAATGCGCGCGGTGCTGGAGCAGGCCAACCGGGCATTGACCTCGCCGGCTTCGACACAGGCCCAGGTCGATGCGTTTGTCGCCGCGCTGGCCAAAGCCGATCAGGACTTCAAGGCCTCGGTCATCGTAAAAGTGAATATCCAGGCGGAAAGTTCGCTCTCTTCTGGCCTTCCGATGATCCGCGTGACCGAACTGCCGGCAGGCGCGAACCGTATTCTCGTCTACGACGGCCAGAAGCAGATCGGTTCCGCGAACTCGAACGGCCCTACCGCTTCCGTCAGCGTGGATTATCTGACGCCGGGCATGCATGCGCTGACCGTTCAGGTCACGAACGGCAGTATGCCGTCCGCGATCGGTTCGAACGTCCTGAATTACGAAGCGCTGCCGGCCGCTATCCGGCCGGCTTCCCAGATCAGCGCAGGTTCGATGCACGGAGTTACCCTGTCGGTAACCGGGTCGGTCTACACGTGGGGCTATAACAATGCCGGACAGATCGGCGACGGCACGACCACGATCCATCCGGCGATCTACGACGTACCGGGTCTGCCGACAGGCATCATTGCGGTGCAGGCCGGCTTCGACCATACGATGATTCTGACGCAGGACGGCAAAGTATGGAAATGGGGCCGCGGAGCGGGCGCGCTTCCGGCCCAGGTCTCGGGACTCGACCATATCGTCGCGATCGGCTCCGAAGGCGGAACGCTTGAAGTCGCGCTGAAAAGCGACGGCACCGTCTTGTACATGGAAT
This sequence comes from Saccharibacillus sp. WB 17, assembly GCF_008634075.2. NCBI lineage: Bacteria > Bacillati > Bacillota > Bacilli > Caryophanales > Paenibacillaceae > Saccharibacillus > Saccharibacillus sp. WB 17. The sequence goes on from NZ_VPFK02000010.1 coordinate 167,576, forward strand.
CTTACGGCACGCGCAAAAATATGGAACTGACCGACGTCAAAGCGATCGTCGGCACATACTCTTCCGCCTATGCACTGAAAACGGACGGAACGGTATGGGCATGGGGCAGTTATAACGACAACGGACAGCTCGGCAATGACACGACGACAGGCAGCCAGATCCCCGTGCGCGTACTCGGCCTGCCGACCAATGTGGCGGAGATTCGCGGAGGCAACCAGCACGGCGTCGCGCTGACGGAAGACGGAGACGTGTATGCCTGGGGCTTGAACGAGATGGGCCAACTCGGCAACGGCACGCTGACGAACAGTCTGCACGCGATCAAGGTCGAGGGTCTGCCCAAGATTACGCTGATCGGTACCGGCAACTACAGCACGTTCGCCAAAGGCGTGGACGGCAAAGTGTACGTTTGGGGTGCCGGCTACACCGGCCAAATGGGACTCGGTAACACGAATTACTCCAATCCCGTGCCGCAAGCGATCAACTATAATCTATCGAAGATCGTGGCAATCAGCGGCGGAGGCAGCAACACGACGTTCGCCCTGATGGCCGACGGACGCGTCATGTCGTGGGGCTCCGGAAGCTCCGGCATGCTCGGCGACGGCGCCCAAAGCGGCGGTTACCGCCTGACGCCGGGAACTTCCATCCCGAACATGAATTTGTTCGGCAACGTGATCGAGGATTAATCGATCCTGAATGAATGGATCACGGTTTGACCCGGCGCCGCGCAGCCGCTTTCGGCGTTCCCCGGGAACGCCCGAACGGGCGCGGCGCCGGTCCCCCGCTTCGCCGCTTCGCGCGAACCGATTCGCTTCAATCGCTCCTTCCGCACGCCAAAGGCCCGTCATCCTCCAGGATGACGGGCCTTTTTGCTGCGTTCGGAAGCGGCGTAGTCCGCCGACCGCGGGCGACGCTTGGTGTCCTCGGCTGATGGACAGCGAACGTCCGCATTAGGCGGACATGCCTCTACGACTAGTCCCTACGGCAGGTCTCCTGCGGCCAGGCGCCGGCGGACCTGCGTCCGGCCGCGGACAAGTCCCCGCTAGCCGCCCAAGCCGAGCCGGGCCGCCATGCTGTAGCCGGTCGGCCCGGCGTTGTAGCGCCGGCGCAGCTCGATCAGGTTCGGCCCGAACGTCGCTTCCAGCGTCTCGCGATGCGCCTGCATCAGCTCATAGATGTACAGGTCGTGCACGATCACTTCCGTGATGGGCATGACCAGTCCCGGGTGCAGCGTCCACGCCGCGCGGCTGTCCGCGCCCAGCGATACGATACCCGCGACGACTTCGCGGTCGTCGGCGCTGACGACGATCCAGCGGCCGCCGTATTCGCGCGTGATCTCGTCGCTTGAATCGTGCGGATACACCTGCGCAAAGTCGAAATCCAGCTCGCCGTAGACGACGAGCAGCACGTCCAGCCCGCGCTGCGCGGCGGCGCGCAGCCGCGGTTCCAGCAGCCGCGCTTCCTCGGGCCAGATCTCCAGCAGCACGCGGGTCTCGGCCCGCTCGATCGTATCGGCCGCCCGCGCAAGAATGGCGTCCGCGCCCGTAATGTTCCAGATGTTCTCGCGGTTGGACGAGACGAACGCATAATGGTCCAGCGCCGTCTCCGCCGCTTCGAACGACGATTCGGCGCGCTTTTTTTTCAACCGGACCAGTTCCTGCGGCGGCAGCGGCGTATAGAGCGAAGGTTCTTCGTGGCTGATCAGCACTTCCCCGCGTTCGACGAGGCCGTTCAGCACTTCGTAAATTTTGGAGCGCGGAACGCCCGAACCGAGCGACACGGCATAGCCCGACAGCGGCGATTTATCCAGCAGCGCAAGGTAGGCCTTGGCTTCGTATTCGGTAAAATTCAGATCCTGGAGCAGTTTGATAATCTCGGGTTTCATGCGTGAGCCTCCCAGCGATTGATCTTGCGTCTTCCCCTTCTTCATCGAAGGTAGCTGACCCCATTATCCCACATCCCGCTTGACACCGTATAGCGCCGATGATATATCTGTATACTAGTGACTACTAGAGTAGCGACTACATAAACAGACATCGATCGGTCCAATTATGGAGGTGCAGAATGGGAATTATCGTTAGAAAACGGCCGGCGTCAGCAATCGGCGCAGCGCATACAAGCGCCGAACCGGCGGACTCTCTTCGGCGCGGCCGCACGCTTTACTTGATCGCCGCGTTAATCGCTATCGTGTTTTGGAGCACTTCTTTTGTGGGCACGAAGATCGCCTACGCTTCGTTTCCCCCGCTGACGCTCGGCGCCGCAAGGTTCGCGATCGCGTCGCTTATTTTGGGCGGCATCGTGCTGCTGCGCCGCGAGTTCGTGCGTCCCGCTCCCCGCGACCTCGGCTTGATGGCGCTGAGCGGGCTGCTCGGGACGACGGTCTATTTTGCGCTGGAAAATATCGGGGTGCAGCTGACGACGGCGTCGAGCGCCGCGCTGATCGTCGCTTCGTATCCGGCCGTGACGGCGCTGCTGGAATTGTTTTTCTACCGGACGAGAATCTCGTGGATGCGGGGGCTCGGCATCGCGCTTGCGATCTTCGGCGTATACCGGATTTCGGGCGGCGGCGCGGAGCAGGGAGGCCCGCACGAGCTGACCGGCAACCTGCTGCTGATCGCGGCCGGCTTCGTGTTCGCGCTCTACAATTTTGCTACGCGACAGGTCGTCGGCCGCTACTCGATGGTGACGGTGTCGTTCTACCAGACCGTCGCGGGCACGATCGCTTTTGTCCCGCTTGCGCTGATCGAGGCGCCGCAGTGGCGCGTTCCAACGACGGAATCGCTGTGGATACTGCTGTATCTGGGCGTCTTCTGCTCGGTCGCGGCGTTTATGCTGTACAATTTCGGCCTGCGGGGACTGACGGCCGGCACCGCGATGGCGCTGATGAACCTCGTCCCGATCATTGGCGTGGCGCTGTCGATCGGCCTGCTCGGCGAGAGCCTGCGTCCGGGCGACTGGATCGGCGGCCTGATCGTCATCCTGGGCGTCGCCTTGAGCGTGCGGGAGCGTCCCCGGCCGCGCGGCGAGGGCTGAAGAGGGTTGGCCGCCCAGGCCGCTTGCACTCAATCCCGATACCGGATCGTCATGCTGAGGCGCACCGTGTCCGTACCTGCGCTGCGGTAACGATGCGGACGATCCGCTTTGAACCGGATCGCGTCGCCGCTCTCCAGCCGGTACGTCTCGCTGCCGACTTCCAGTTCGAGCGCGCCCGCAAACAGCGTAATCCACTCTTCCGTACCTGCGCGGTGCGGCTGCGATCCAAGCGTTCCGCCGGGATCGATCTCGACCGTGTACACTTCAAATCCGGTCTCCGCGTCGTACGGAAACATCGGGTACAGCCGGTATTGCAGCTCCGGATCTTGCATCATCTGCGTATCGTGCCGGCGCACTACCACGGCTTCCGCCGGAGGTTCGACGATCAGCGAGGTAAAAGAAATCTTCAAGCCGTTGGCGATCTTCCACACGGTCGTCAGCGAAGGACTGGATTCGCCGCGTTCGATCTGGCCGAGCATCGTTTTGCTGATGCCCGTCAGGTCGGCGAGTTTGTCGAGGCTCAGTTTGCGCTCGGCGCGCAGGCGTTTGAGATTTTGGCTAAGGATCAGATTGATCGGTTCCATATCGGTATTCCTCCCAAGTATTTTGTGCGCTAAAAGGTCTGTATTGATCTTTTTAGCGTACAAGTCTATAATACGAATCTAACGTACGTTACAACGTACAATTTGATCCATTATAACATACGGGAGGTTGGGATGAATGATGCTTTTGCCGTTGTTGTCTTATGCTTTTGCTGCCAGCTTCACGCCGGGACCGAACAATCTAATGGCGCTCGACGGAGCGAGAAGATTCGGGTTTCGCGGTATGCGGTCGTTCGTGCTCGGCGTATCGGTCGGCTGCTTCGGCGTGATCCTGCTCTCCTGCCTGCTGAATTTGATGCTGTACCGCTGGCTTCCGGGGATCCGGATTGCGATGGGGCTGCTCGGCACCGCTTATATGCTGTGGCTGGCGTTCAGAATCGTGCAGGGCCCGGGCGGCGCGGACAAAGGAAAAGCGCGGCAGATCTACTCCTGGCGTACCGGATTTCTGCTTCAGTTCATCAATCCCAAGCTGCTGATGTACGGGATTACGGCCATCTCGACCTTCGTCATGCCGTACGAACCGTCCCCGGCCGGCCTGCTCGGGACTTCGCTGCTGCTCGGAACGGTCGCGCTCGCTTCGTCGGGTTGCTGGGCGCTGTTCGGCGCGCTGTTCCAGCCTTTTCTGCTGCGGCACGAGCGGAGTTTCAATGCGGTCATGGCCCTGCTGATGCTCTACAGCGCGGCAGCCGTATGGCTCTGATTACGAAACCCGGTTTCATTGGGTAAAATAGAGGAAAGGAGCGTGATGGAGCATGGACAGCAAACAGCGTTTTTCCGAACGGGTAGAAGCCTATATCAAATACCGCCCCGATTATCCGCAGGCGGCGCTCGATTATTTGTACGGCGAGGTAGGGTTGGATCAAGCGGAAGAGATTGCGGACGTCGGAGCAGGCACGGGTATCTTCTCCAAGCTTCTGCTGGAGCGGGGCAGCCGCGTCGCGGCGGTGGAACCGAACGCGGACATGCGGGCAGCGGCGGCCCAAGAACTCGGCGGACACCCCGGCTTCCGGGCGATCGAAGGTTCGGCCGAGCAGACCGGACTGCCGGAGCACGCTGCGGGAGCGATCGTCTGCGCGCAGGCGTTCCACTGGTTCGACCGGGCCGCGGCGCGGGCGGAGTTCAAGCGGATTCTGAAGCCCGGCGGTCCCGTCGCGCTGATCTGGAACAACCGCCTGACGCACGGTTCCCCGTTTCTTGAAGGGTACGAAGAGCTGCTGCAGACGTACGGCACCGATTACACCGAGGTGAACCACAGCCGGATTTCGCCGGATGACCTGCAGCACTTTTTCGGGGACAACCCGATGACGCTCTCCAAGTTCGGCAACCGTCAGGTGTTCGATTTCGAAGGGCTGAGCGGCCGGTTGAATTCTTCGTCGTACGCGCCCGCGCCGGGACATCCCCGGTACGAACCGATGATGGAAGAGCTGCGCCGCCTTTTCGATCGGACGGAGCAAGACGGCCAGGTCTTTTTCGAGTATGAGACGGAGATTTACTGGGGTACGCTGTAGGCAGATCGGCAGATAGACAGATGAAAAAAACCGCTGACCGATCGGGAACGATCGGGGTCGGCGGTTTTTTGGCGCTCGCTTGTCCGGCACTCTTTTACATAAAATCGAAGAAATACCGGACGACGTGGAAAAATACCGGCGCCGTGTACGTCAGGCTGTCGATCTGGCTGAGGTAGCTTTTCTTGAGCGTGGACGCTTTGTCTTCGTCGCCGACGAGCAGGTCGCGCTTGAGCACGGAGACGGTCAGGCTGCCGAAGAAGCCCGCGAGCGCCAGCAGCACGCCGAACCACGCGGCCGCGCCGGGACCGAACGGGGTCAGGTAGGGAGCGAGCGCAAGCGAAGCGCCCGTCGTCGCAAGCAGCGCGCAGACAAACCCTTCCCACGTCAGGTTCGGATTGGCGGTCGGCACCACTTTTCTTTTGCCGAAGTAGAGCGACACGACAGTGTGGATCACGTCGTTCAGTTGGGTGAGCACGACGAGGAACAGCACGAGCCCGCCTCCGAATTCCGGCGTCGCGAACTGGAAATACGCCAGATGGCTGAGACCGAACACCATGAGCATGAGGCCCCACTGGGTCGAGCTGACGCTGCGCAGAAATCCGAACGTACCTTTGCCCATCAGGCGCGGAATCGGCAGCACGAGGAACACATACAGCGGAATGAACACGATGAACATCCCGTACCAGCCGGTATAGATCCAGTAGAATTGCACCGGAATGGCGAGATACGCCCACAGGAACAGCCGCCGGTCCGCTTTGCGCGTGCCGCGGATCATGGAGAAGTATTCTTTGAGCGCGAAAAAGCACAGAATCATAAGCGAGACGAGCGACACGGCGGGCGTGAACAGCGTGGCAAGGCAGAAGATGAAGAACATGCCCCACCACGTCTTGATCCGGACGCCGATAGATGCATAATCTTTGTCGCGGTGCCGACGGCTGACGAACGCGTACACGAGATTGGCCGCGATCAGCACGGCGAGCACGAGCAGAAGCACGATATAGGAGCTGAACAAATCATCACCAACTTAGGGTTAAAGTAGCAGTCGAGTCCGCTTGACTATGCTATCATAAAGGAATCATGGAAAAAGGCGCAAGGCGAAAATCGGCCCGGTCCGCACTCCTCGGCGAACGCCGAATCGAAGCGGGGCGACCTGCTTGGGCAGGAACGCGATTTTACGCGCTTGACGCCGTGCCGGAAGGGGACCTTTGCGATGACGGATCAACGGTCCGTGTACATTTTGCTGACGAATACGGGGACGATTTTCACGAAAATGATCCGGACGTACACGCGGGCGCCGTACAATCATGCCTCGATCGCGTTCAACCGCGAACTGACGGAGCTGTACAGCTTCGGCCGCAAAAATCCGTACAATCCGATCGACGGCGGCTTCGTCCGCGAAGACATCCGCACGGGCACGTTCAGCCGCTATCCGAACACGACCTGCGTCATCTACGAACTGCAGGTCAGCCCGCGCGAGGTGGAGAAGATGCGCCGGGTGCTGAACGTGTTTATCCGCAGCCGGGAAAAATATCTCTACAACCTGCTCGGAATCGTCGGCGTGGCGTTCAAAGAGCCGGTGGAGTTCAGCAACTCGTATTTTTGCTCGCAGTTCGTGGCGGAAATTTTGCACCGGTCGGGCATCAAGATCTGGAACAAACTGCCCGCGCTCGTGACGCCGGACGATTTTCGCCAGAATCCGCGCCTGGAACTGGTCTACGAAGGGCGGCTGAACGAATATAAGCACGCGGCTTCGCCGGACGAACCGGCGGTCGAAGGCGCGGAGCCGAAATAGAACGGACGCACAGGCATTCATGCCAAAAAGGAGAGGTCGATTGTGAAAATCGGAAGAAACGACCCGTGCTACTGCGGTTCGGGCAAAAAGTACAAAAAATGCTGCATCGGCAAAGAAGTCGCCTTCACGGATTCCGCGAAGTTCGCGGAGCTGCAAAAGTCCGACCCGGCGTTCGCGCCGCGCCGCTACTACGTAGACCGGATCGCCGGGCTCGACGCCCGTTTGCAGAGTGAAAAGCGCACGGAGGAGCTGGAGTCCGAGCTGATGACGCTTGCCGGCGACCTGCTGGACGATCTGGACAGCGGACGCCTGCACGCGTTCACCCGTTACGGCGAAGGCTTCCGCCCGTCGGAACGCCGCCTGCTGCAGGAGCTGGCGAACCGGATCTGGGGCGGCCTCGTGCTTGGCGGCTTCCAGGAGCAGGACGTGCTGCGCGCCCTGACGGCTTTTGCCGCGGCAGCGCTGACCGCCGGATTCGGCGAGACGCCGCCGACGGCGGGCGCGCGGCTGGTCGCGGATGCGGACGGCAATCTGCTGCGCTGGGGGCTGACGCCGGGCGAAGACGGGGCAGAGCCGGACGGATTCGAGCTGGACGTGCGGACGGAGAAGGCCGAGGCTTGAAGGGAAACGGCCTTGGCGAAAAGCGATCCGCGCATTGATGAAAAGCAGGCACCAAGTGAACAAAGCCGCCTTCCGGGCGGCTTTTTTTGTCGTCCGTCTGTTGGGTCGTCGCATTTTTTTCGAAAAATAAAAAAAGAGGCGTTTCCCGAATAACCGATCTCCGTTTCTTCCGTCTGTAGAAGTGAAAGACATGCGTACCGGGAAAGGAGCCTTACAGTGAACGGACCCCACGAACCTTCAAGCTTGGACAGCGTCTCGCAGGACGAGAAAATCATCGACCTTTTCTGGAACCGCAGTGAATCGGCGATCGGCGAGGCCGCGCGCGAATACGGACGCTACTGCCAGGCCATTTCCTACAATATCCTGCGAAGCCGGGAAGACGCGGAAGAGTGCGTCAACGATACATGGCTGCGCGCCTGGAACGCCATTCCGCCGCAGCGGCCCGGCAAACTCGCGTTTTTCGTCGGCCGCATCGTCCGGAATTTGTCGCTGGACAAGTTCCGCAGCAAAAAAGCCAAGCGGCGCGGCGGAGAGATGGCTCCCATCTTGGAAGAATTGAGCGAAGCGATCCCGGGCGTCTCCGATACGGAGAGTATCGTGCTGGGCAAAGAGCTGGAAGGTGTCGTCAACAGCTTTTTGCGCACGCTGCCCGAGCCGGCCTGCAATCTGTTTTTGGCCCGTTATTGGCACAGCATGCCGTTGGCCGAGATGTCCGAAGTATTCGGCATCAAAGAAAACAATATCAAAGCATCCTTGTTTCGCACGAGGAGCAAACTGAAAGAATACTTGAAGAAAGAAGGGATGCGGCCATGAAGGACGCAGAGGACGAAGAACGCTTGTATCGGGCAATCGGCGAAGCGGACGACGAGCTGCTGGAGCGCCTGGAGCGGGTGCTGGCCGCAAGGCAGTCGGCGGATGCGGGAGCGCCGGACCCGCAGTTGTCAGCGCCGAGAGCGGGGCACACCAAGCGGCGCAAGCGTTGGAGCGCGGTCGCGGCTTCGCTGGTCTTCGCGGCGGCGATTCTGTGGGTCGTGAACGGGATTCCGTTCGATCCGGGGCGAGAGGCGGTCTATACCGCTTCCGGTCCGGTCGTCGACCGTCCGGCGGATGCCGCTCCGGGCGGTCCCGCATCCGGAATGACGGCCGCTCCGCGCGGCGGAGAGACCGTCTACGACGAAGACGTGCGAAGCGCGATCGACGCGAACGTCGATCCGCGAACGGAATATTTCGTCGCGATCGACATATTCGCGAACGGCGTTCCGCTCGATGCGGGCAGCGACGGCACGAAGGCCGAGCTGAAGCGCCTGCGCGAGCTGGGGCTGAACGTCGGCTATGCCGAAGCGTGGACCTACGCCGGTGCGGGCGAGCGCGAAACGTACCGTTACGCGGCGGGCTTCCTGACGGCGGAGCAGCTCGCGCGATTGACGCCTGCGCAGCCGTACGGCTATGCGGTGCGCTTCGCGGTTAACGGCGACGGCTCGCCGGTATCGGCGGAAGCTGGAATTCGGACCGATTTGAATTGAGGAAAAAACAAAAGTAAAAACAGAAATAAAAATAAAAAATAACCGAAATCGAAAAAATCCGTTGTGTAGGGTAGCACGACCCAAGCGCAAACCAAGCATGACCCATTCGAATTTTCCCGGGAGGAACTTACCATGAATTCAAAAATCGCAATCGCCGTCCTGTCCGCTTCCCTGATCGCCGCTTCGTTGAACGGTTACGCGGCCGCCGCTTCCGCAGGGTTCAAAGATCTCGAAAACGTACCTGGCCAAGCCAAGATCCTCGCGCTGCACGAAAAAAACATCGTAAACGGCGTCAGCGCCGTTTCCTTCGCGCCGCAGTCGCCGCTTACGCAGGCCGAAGCGCTTCAACTGATTGTCAAAGGCTTCAAACTGGACGAAAAAGAGCAAACCGATGCCTTGGTCGCGCTGAACACGCTGTTCCCGTCGGTCCAAGAAAGCGCCTGGTACGCGAATGCGTTCGGCTACGCGCATAACAGCGGCGTGGACATTCCGCAAAACGTGAATCCGTCCGCCAAGATCACCCGCGAGCAGTATATCGATTACGTCATGACCGGCCTGCAGGCCGTCGGCAAAATGCCGGCGATCGACGTGGCCGCTCCGGACATCGCCGATCTCGGCAAGGTCAATCCGGCCTATCTCGACTCCGTACAGTTGGCCGTCACGTTGGGCATCGCAAAGCCGGGTCCGGGCAAAAAGTTCAATCCGGCTCAGCCGATCACGCGTGCCGAAGCCGCCGTCATTTTGTACAACGCGGTAGACAATCTGGAGCATGCTGACGCCGATCGAGATCAAGGCGGCGTCCTGCCGAGCGAGACTGCGGGATCTGGCAGCTATGCTTCGCCGGGCAACGGCAAGTTTTTCGCGGTCGGCGGCTTGAGCCGGGCACTCGACGAGCATACCGGCGAAAACGTACGGTATCGGGTGTCCGTGACGCTGTTCCAAAACGGCCTGCCGATCGACGCCGAAAGCGCCGCAGGAGCGGCGGAACTCGAACGCCTTCAACGGCTGGGCTACGATATCGACTACGCCAAAGCCTGGACCTACCGGGGCGACCGGGAAAAGGCGGACTACACGTACATCGCGGCCGTGCTTACGGCCGAGCAGTTGAAATCGTTCAAAGCGTCCGCGACCTACGGATACGGCTTCGATTTCGCGTCGAACGGAGACGGCTCGGCCATCCAAGGCGAACAAGGCGTAATTACGGCTCCGAAAACGCCTCGTCCGATCGATTGATCAAGACGCACAAGGCGTAAGGGAAGGGAGCTTCCCAAGTACAGCCACCTGAATTCCGCCCAAAAAATGCTGCGACTCTCTATCCGTTCCGACCGATTCGCGGATCGACCGGATAGAGGCTTGCGGTATTTTTGCGTTCGGGGAGCCGGCGAAGGAAGCCTGCAAGGGAGAACGGAAGGGCGAACGAAGGACGAACGAAGGGCGGGACGGATAGGAGGCGGTGCCGATCCGATAGTGCGAATAAGCCTCCTCGCGCGGTTATTCGGGTGACAGCACCAAGGCGCCAGGAGGTACGCCGCTTTTGCGGCGGCGCGTGCGGAACTTCGGCGGCAGCTGCGGAATTTTCGCGGCGGGCGGCAAATTAACGGCGAGAATGCATTTAATTTGCCGCAGTTTGGATGAAAAGCGGGAATAGCTGCGAGAATACAGCTATTTCGCCTTCAAGCCGGCGGTTTCGGCAGAAAGGGTGGAAATAAGTGTTGTCAGGCAGTTATTTGAGCGAAGGCGGCGCGGATGGGAGGAATAAGTGTATTTTCGCAGTTATTTGGGTGAAAGCAGCGAAGGCAGCGCCGATAAGGGTTCGGACGCAGCCGTTTAGGCGGACTGCATCCGAAGAAAGTCCCTGACTGCATCTATCGCAGTTAGGGACTCGGCTTGGCGAAGCGTCGACGGGCCGACGGGCCGGCGCGCGGGGGAAGCGAACCGCTTGGTTCGCCACAGCCCGCTAACAGCTTGGCGAATCCGTTGAAGAAGCCGCTTCAAGCAGGCAGCTCCACGGTAAACGTCGTCTGTTCGCCGGGCGTGCTGGCGGCGGAAATGCGGCCTTTGTGCTGATCGACGATCGATTTGGCGATCGCGAGACCCAGGCCGTGCCCGCCCTGGGAACGGGTGCGGGACTGGTCGGTGCGGTAGAAGCGGTCGAATACCCGCGGCAGCTGTTCGGCGGGAATGCCCGCGCCGGTGTTGCGGATCGCGAGCGCGATCTCGCCCTGGCCGCGCTTGAGCGAGAGCGTCACGGCGCCGCGCGGATCGGCGTATTTGATCGCGTTGTCGAGCAGGATCATCGTCACCTGCACGATCTGCTCGCGGCTGCCGACGATCGCAAGGTCGGGCTCGATATCGTAATCGAGCGACAGATCCTTTTCGAAAATGACGGCTTCCATTGTCAGCATGACGTTCTCGACCGCGTCGCTTAGGTCGAAGCGCGACTGGACCATGCCGGTCCGCGAGTCGTCCATCTCGGTCAAATAGAGCAGGTCGCCGGTCAGCTTCGCCATGCGCTCGGTCTCCGACTTGATGTACAGCAGCCATTTCTCCTGGCTGCGGATGCTCTCGTCGCGGTTCGCTAGCAGCACGTCGGCGTTCGTGTTGATGACCGCAAGCGGCGTCTTGAGCTCGTGCGAAGCATCGCCGATAAACTGCTTCTGCTTCTCGAACGCTTCGCGCACCGGCGCAATCGAGCGGTTCGCGAAGAAGCGGCTGAAGAAGAACAGCACGACGAGCATGACGAGACCGACGGCCGAAAACGCGTAGATCAGCGTCTTCAGAATTTCCTGGCGGGCCGTCGTATCGATGAAGACGTACATCGTGCCGTCTGCGGATTGAATCCGGCCGAACGTCCAGCGGCTGTCGTCCAGCACGAAGCTGCCGCGTTCGCGGTCGGCCGCGGCAGCTTCCGCCAGCGCCGCGGCATAAAATTCGTCGGTCATGCTGAAACGGGACTCCGTCTCCGTCAGCGTTCCCGTCGAATCGGTACGCAGCATGAACGACACGGAACGCTGCGGCGGCGTACCGTTCGCGCCGAAGCCGCCGTCCTCGGGCGGCCCGCCCATCCCGCCTTCAAAAGCCCCGCTGCCCGCACCCGCGTTCGCACCCTCACTTGCGCCCGCATTCGCGCCTGCACTATCGCCCGCGCCTGCATTCTTGCCCGCGTCCGCACCCGCATTCGCGCCCGCACTTGCGCCCGCACCAGCCCCCGCCCCCGCCCCGCCGCCGTTCCCCCCGCCGTCGTCCCGGGGAATGCCGCCGTTCAAGCCGTCGCGGTACATATTGATCGTGCGCGCAAGATCCATGTTGATCTCGCCCTGCACCTGCCGGTAGGTGATCGTGTAGATGGTCGCGAACGCCGCCAGCATCAGGAGGACGATCGTGACCAGATTGACGATCAGGAAGCGGTCGCGCAGTTTTTTGAACAGCGGATTCGACAGGTCGTGCCGGCCGTTCGAGCGGATGCTTTTTTCCATTAGCCCTTACCCTCCTCCAGCACGTAGCCTACGCCCCGGATCGTCGAGATGCGCGTGTCCGAGCCGAGAAAATTCAATTTTTTGCGCAAAAAAGAAATATACACTTCCACGTTATTATGCTCCGCTTCCGAATCGAACCCCCACAGCTTCTCGATGATTTGCTCTTTGGACGTCACGGCCTGCTTGCGCAAAATCAGCAGCTCCAGCAGCTCGCTTTCCTTCGGATTGAGCTTGATCTCTTTGCCGCGCACGGTCAGCTTCGGATTGGTCGCGTTCAGTTCCAGATCCCCGTATTTCAGCGCGTCTTCGGGCATGACCTCGCCTTTGCGCCGCATGGCCGCCCGGATGCGCGCCAGCAGCTCGTCCGAGGAAAAAGGCTTCGCCACATAGTCGTCCGCCCCGTGATCGAGCCCCGCGATTTTGTCGGGAATCTCGCCTTTGGCCGTCAGCAGGATCACCGGCACGGCCATGTTCTGGCTGCGCACCGTTTGGAGAATGCTAATCCCGTCCATGCCCGGCAGCATGATATCGAGCAGCAGCAGATCGTAAATGCCGCTGAGCGCGTAATCCAGGCCGTCTTCGCCGTCGTGCACGACATCGACCGAATAATTGTTTTTTTTCAAAATTTGGGACAAGGCTTCCGCCAGGTGTTCTTCGTCTTCCACGATCAGGATTCTCATCTGTAGTCACCCTCTGTTTGAGTTTGGTTGAGTGCGTTCGCCGCTTGGCGCTGAATTTCTTTCATTATATCGGGAAAGGCTTTAGTGAACCTTAAGCGATTCAGGCAAAATAAAAAGCTCCCCTGCGGGAGCTTTGTGTCAATCGGCGTTGTGAACGGCTTCTTCATATCCGGTCTGGCGGGCTAAGCGGTATACGATTAATTGGTTGACGGATGTCGATTCTTTTTGGGCGTCTTGCAAGATTTGTTTGTGCAAAGACTTGGGAAGCCGCAAAAGCAGCTTTCCGGAAGGGAGGTCGTTCGGTTCCGGGATTTCGACACCTGCCTCGAGTTTGATCTCAAGGTAATCGCGCTTGATTTCTTCAAGTTCCTGTAAGGCTTCTATTTGAGTTCGACCGTCGGTATGGCATCCCGGCAGTTCTTCGATCTTGGCGAAAAAATAAGGGGCAGCATCGTTTTCCACTTTTTGAATAGAGGTGGTGTAAGGTAAATTCATGTAGTATTCAAGGTCTTTAATAGGCTCGTTCATCTATCGAAAAACCTCCCTCGTTTAATTGGATTTTACCCAGTACCTTGACCGATAGGAAAAGAGAAGTTGCGGGTGCCGCAGGTATTCCTTCCCGAATTCGCTACGGCCAACGTACCGATTATGTAAGAGCCTTTGATTCATACCGAGCTTGGCAGGTAGAACGGGGTTATTCCCCTTCTACCATCGCCAGAATCTCGGTTATGTAAGAAATTTTCACAGGAGAGGCATCTTTCAATACAAAAACGTCTCCTCTTGTATTCTTAAATATCCGATGGGACGTTCCGCGTTTTCGAACAAGCGTATAGTCATAATGATTCAAGACTTTTACGGCTTCTTCATAGCGAATCCCGTGCGGCTGGCTTCTCATCTTTTCGATGATCTTGTGTACCGCCGCCATATCATCACCTCCACTCAATATGATATCGCTTGTGATATCATATTTCAACAATGAAAGACCTTCTTTTATAAAGAAATGTACAAACAGATCTTCTCGCATGCCTTTTACAAAACTCTCGATTTGTTTAAGATTCGCTAAAGGTTACCGGCCTAAGATACGGATAGGGCAAGACGACGCCGACCCCACAGCGAAAGGAACGATGAATCATGGCAATCGAAGTCTTCAACCGGTACGAGAGCAAATATGTGATGGATCACGCCGCTTACCTCAGGATTTACACGGCGCTGCTGGAATATATGGAAAAAGACGAATATAACAAAAACGAATTTTACTGCATCAGCAATCTGTACTTCGACACGCCGCACGACTCGCTGATCCGCCAGAGCCTCGCCAAGCCGAAGTACAAGGAAAAGCTGCGCCTCCGCGCTTACGGCGTGCCTGGCGAAGACGCGAAAGTGTACCTGGAGATCAAGAAAAAAGTGTTCGGTCTGGTCAACAAACGCCGCACGGCGCTGAAGCTGAGCGAAGCCTACGACTTTGTACGCACCGGCCGGCCGCCGGAACTTCAGCCTTACATGAATGCCCAGGTGGTCGACGAGATCGAATATTTCCTGCGCCTCTACGAGCTGGAACCGAAAGTGTATCTGTCCTACGACCGCAAAGCGCTGTTCGACAAGACGAGCCGCGACCTGCGTATCACGTTCGATACGAATATCCGCTGCCGCCGGCACGACGTCCGGTTGGAGCGCGGCGATTACGGCGAGCCGCTGCTGGAACCCGGCCAATGGCTGATGGAAGTCAAAGCGGAGAAGACGGTACCGGCCTGGCTGTCCAAACTGCTGTCCGAGCACGGACTGTACCGGACGAGCTTTTCCAAATACGGCAACGAGTACAAAAAGCTGCTCAAGAACCGAAAAGCCATGTCCGAACTGAATCCGAGTCCGAACCTGAACCCGAATACTCAAGTCGGCGCGATCCTCGATCTGCCCGACTTCGAACATGCCAACGAAAAGGAGACTGTGCTCTATGCTTGATTCCATTCTCAATAGCACCACGACAAGCACGACCGATCTGACTCTTACGACCACGCTGATGACGATCGCCCTCGCGGTGGTTCTGGGCCTGATCATCAGCTTGACGTATATGAAAACGAATAAAGCGACCTATACGCAGGGATTTACGCTGACGCTGGTCATTCTCCCGATCGTCGTCGCCGTCATCATCTTGATGATCGGCAGCAACGTGGCCCGCGCGTTCAGCCTGGCCGGAGCGTTCTCGATTATCCGTTTCCGCAGCGCGGCAGGCGATCCGAAAGACATCACGTACGTCCTGTTCACGATGGCGGCGGGCCTGGCCTGCGGCGTCGGCTCTCTCGGCTACGCCGTATTGTTCACCCTGATTCTCTGCGTCGTCATGTTCGCGCTGAACGTCTTCAAATTCGGCGCCCGCAAATCGCAGCAGAAGACGCTCAAAGTGACGATTCCGGAAAATCTCGGCTACGAGGAAGCGTTCGAAGAAGTGTTCCGCAAATTCGGCGTGCAGCACGATCTCAAGAAGATCCGCACGACCGAACTCGGCAGCCTGTACGAACTCGTCTACTCCGTTACGCTGGACGCGGGCGTCAACCAGAAAGCTTTTCTCGATTCGATCCGTACCCGCAACGGCAATCTCGACCTGTCGCTGACAATGGCCCCTCCGCTGACCGCCGATTATTAAGACCTGCCGTTCCGCCCTCCCGTGCACGCCCCCGTTCGATTCATACAGCAGCGACGCAGGAGCATCCATCTATTCAGCACCCCGGAAAAGACGTCCTTTCTTCCCGATACCGGGGAAAAGACGTCTTTTTTACACGTATACGAGTTCCACAAGCTTGACCTTCTTACAAGTTTGACCCAGCCTCCGCTAACTTCAAATTCCGTTTAATATTGCAAATGCAACAAAAAATAATTATGATTTAAGTACACCCAAGATTCCCTCACACTGCCCTTTGCCCTTTAAATATCCGCTCCCGCCGTCACCCACTTCAGCAAAAAGGAAGGAGCCCCCACCCATGACAGAAATTCTGCGCGAGATCGGCATGATCGCCCGGGCGCTCGACTCGATCAGCAATATCGAATTCAAGGAGCAGCAGCTCACCAAAGGACAATATCTCTACCTCGTGCGCATCTGCGAGAACCCCGGCATCATTCAGGAGAAGCTGGCCGAGATGATCAAAGTAGACCGGACGACGGCCGCCCGCGCGATCCAGAAGCTGGAGACGAACGGACTGGTCGAGAAAAGAGGCGACGCATATAACCGCAAGATCAAGAAGCTGTTTCCGACGCAGCGAGGGCTGGAAGTCGTGCCTGTGATCCGGCGCGAGAACGACCATTCCGACCGGGTGGCGCTGGCCGGATTGTCGCAGGAAGAAGCAGAGACGGTGCTGCACCTGCTGCGCAAAATCCGCGGCAACGTCGAAGTCGATTGGGAGTTTGTGAAAAAAGGCGGGAAACGGGATTACTGACGCCGAGGTGGCACAAGCTGAACCCGAACCCCCAAGCCGAAGTCTCATCCGAAATTCAAACCGAAAGGAAGTACCCACCCATGACGGTATCTATCCATAAATGCGGAATACAAGATCTGGACGAACTGCGCGAGATCGGCATCCGGACGTTCAGCGACACGTTCGCGGCGCAGAACAAGCCGGAGAACCTGCACGCTTATCTGACAACGGCTTTTGACAAACAGCGGTTGGAGCAGGAGCTGAAACATCCGGAATCGGCGTTTTTCTTTATCTACTGCCAAGAGGAACTTGCGGGTTTTTTGAAAATCAACACAGGCGGGGCGCAGTCCGAACGTATGGGCGAAGAGAGTCTGGAGATCGAGCGCCTGTATGTCCGCACGAGCTTCAAGCGCATGGGTCTGGGCGGACGCTTGATGCAGCACGCGTTCGAAACGGCCAAAGCGCAGGGCAAGCGTCGGGTCTGGTTGGGCGTCTGGGAAAAAAACGAACCGGCAATTCTTTTTTACGAGCGTCAGGGTTTTGTTCTGGCCGACAAACATACTTTTCAAATGGGCGACGAGGAGCAAATTGACTGGATCATGGTCCGTACGCTGGCGTAAAGTTCCGCATCCGGTTTCCCGGACGCTTCATTCTGCATGACCGAGCCGGCGTTGTGCTAGAATCGTAACAGAAGAAGAAATACCGAAAGGGGATTCGCGGATGAATTCGCTCCCGCTGCAGCGAGGCTGGATCGTGACTGCCATCGTGCTGCTGTATCTGTTCACTCGTCTGCTGCCCGATTCGAACGAGGAGCGCTGGGCTTCGGCGACCTTGTGTCTGCTGTACATCGCCGGATTGGGCGTTGCTCCCCGTCTGAAAAATTCGCGGATTAGATTTGTGCTGCTGGGCGGACTGTATGCGGCGTCTGTCGTCTACTGGCTGTTTTTTGGTCAGGATACGTCACTGCTGATGATTCTTCAAGGGTTCCTCGTCAGTTATATCGCGCTGGTGCTCGTCGGACCGTCGTCCGTTTTGCTTGCGGCAGGGATCGTAGCGGCGACTTTTTGGCTGCAGGTTCGGTATGAAGATGCGGCGTGGATAGGACTGCTGCGTCAGGATTCGTTTATTTACGTAGGTCTGTACGCCCTGCTGCGCATGATTCGGATCAGCCGTTCCAAGCAGGACGAACAGCAGAAGCATGCCGAGGAGTTGAAAAGAATCCATGCCGAGCTGGCGGATACGCATGCCCGGCTTCAGCAGGCGCACGAGGAACTGGAGCAGGCGACCGTGCAGTCTCTGCGCTATGCGGTGTTGGAGGAACGAAGCCGGATTGCGCGGGATATTCACGACAGTATCGGTCACCGGCTCACTTCGGTTATCGTGCAGCTTCAGGCTCTGCCTTATGTGCTGAAAAGCGATCCCGCAGAGTCCGGGCGGATCGTCCGGACGGTGCTGGACGTGGCGCGTTCCTGCATGCAGGAAGTCCGTTCCGTCGTGCATGAGATGGGCGCGGACGAGAGCGGGGCGGGCCTGGTGTCGCTGCGAAGCCTGGTCCAGCAGACGAATACTGCGGTGGGCGCTCCGGCCATCGTGCTGACAGAGGCCGACGCGGAGACGGCGGGAAGGCAGGAATGGCCGCCGGAGATCGCCGCCGTTCTGTACCGCTGTCTGCAGGAAGCGCTGACCAATACGATCCGTCATGCGCAGGCGGAACATGTGGAGATCACGGTCGGGCAGAGCAAGCGGGAACTATCGCTTCATTATGTGGACGACGGAATCTTGAAGCCGGGCGACCCGCTGCGTGAAGGCTTCGGACTGGGCGGCATTCGCAAGCGGTGCAGGGATGCGGACGGCGAATGCGTCATTGCGGCGCGGGAGCCGCACGGGCTGGAGATCGAGATCCGGCTTCCGCTGACGAACGGGCAAATCGACAGAAACGAGGAGGCGTGAAGGCATGGATCGGCGGACAGAGACGGACGACAGGAACGAGTCGGGCGATTCGAACAGCGAATCGCCCGGGAACCCGGCTGCGGCGTACAAAGCGGGAATTCTGCTGGTGGACGATCAGCCTCTCGTACGACAGGGAATGAAGTACGTGATCGGGGCGCAGCCTGATCTGGAAGTGGCCGGCGAAGCCGGCAGCGGACCCGAAGCGGTCGCAGCGG
Source organism: Saccharibacillus sp. WB 17 (assembly GCF_008634075.2). NCBI lineage: Bacteria > Bacillati > Bacillota > Bacilli > Caryophanales > Paenibacillaceae > Saccharibacillus > Saccharibacillus sp. WB 17. The sequence continues at coordinate 186,380 of NZ_VPFK02000010.1, forward strand.
CGCTGGAGCGGCAGCCGCAGCTCATCTTGATGGACGTGCAAATGCCGCAGTTCAACGGAATCGAAGCTACCCGGCAAATTTTGGAGCGGCAGCCGGACTGCAAGATCGTGATCCTGACGACGTTCGATACGGAGGAATACGTACTGGACGGCATGCGTGCGGGCGCGATCGGCTACTTGCTCAAAGATACCGAGCCGGAGGAACTGCTGAGCGCGATCCGCGCCGCGCTGCGCGGCGAAGTGATCTTCCGTACGGCGCTTGCCGGCCGGCTGATCGGACAGGCTCTGCAGCGTCAGATCAAAGCGGACGCGGCTTCGGCATCCGGGGCCGGCGGGAATGAAGCGTCCGCCGCAGCAACCGCGCCGCGCCCAGAAGGTCTGGCGGCCGGACTGCTTCAACCTTTTACCGCCCGCGAGTTGGAAGTGCTCCAGCAGATGGCTTACGGCCTGCGCAACGAAGAGATCGCCTCCAAACTGTTCGTCGGCGAAAGTACGGTCAAGACGCATGTGCACCGGATTTTGCAGAAATTTGATGTGCAGGATCGAACGCAGGCGGTCGTGTACGCGATTCGAAACGGGCTGGTGGAGTAAGCCTCCTGCTCGCACAGCCGGCCGGCGCCGCAAGCGCGGTCGGCTTTTTCGCGTGCGAATTTTCGCTTTTTGCCTTCTGCGCGTCCACCTACAGGTGGATACGGGCATTCGGCAGAACCCACCTGCCGGTGGACGCGGCTCCTTCTCGTTCGGGATAAGATAAAGGCATCCCAAAACGAATAACAAGGAGGCACCACCCATGACAACCGCAACCTGGATTTCGACACTCGCCATTTTCGCCCTTTTGACCTGGAGCACTTTCGGCCGCAAAGCCTTTAATCCGATTCGCCTGATCCTGCCGATTGTCGTCGTCGGTTACTTCGGAGCCGCGTATCTGAAAAACATTCCGGGCGGAGGCAACAACGGAATGCTGCTCGCGGCTTCCGCCGCATTCGGTGCTCTGATCGGCCTGATGCTGCTGACTTTGTCCCGCGTCGAACAGGACGGCCAAAAAACGTATGTGACAACCGGCGCTGCCAGTGTCGGCGTCCTGTCGATCATGTTCATCCTGCGTGTGGGCGTCGTCCAATGGGTGAGCGGTCACGGAGAAGAAGCTTTCCGCTATTCGCAGCTGCATCATTTCGATCTGCACCTGATCGGCCCCGCGTTCATCGTCATGGCGGGTGCCATGCTGCTCGTCCGGATCGTCGGCCTGCTCGTCCGGGTAAAACGTACGCGCTTAGAAGCGATGCAGGGTTTGAACGTTTAAAATAATCCACAGAGCCGATCCGCGCCCCAAAAGCCGGATCGGCTTCTTTTGGCCTGTGGATAACCGTTTTTTCGCCTGAATTTCGTTTATCCACAGGTGGATAAGTTAAAATTCAACCGCCCCGTCCCGTATTTCATCGCTCTGCACCGCCTCGCCAAACAAAAAACCGCCTGCCGGATCTTGCATCCGTCAGACGGTAAGCCGATCTTTCGAACGCCGCCTATCCCGAAATCGCATCCGAAATTACGCGGACGGCGCGGCGTTCCCTTGTTCTTTTTCGTTAAGCAGCAGATCCACAAGTCCCGGGAAGCGCAGGTTCAATTCGTCCGCACGCAGGGAGTAGAAGTGTTCCTTGCCCTGAAAGCGCGGCCGGATCAATCCGGCTTCGCGCAGAATCTTGATATGATGCGACAGCGTCGATTTGGAAATATGGTCGACTTCGAAGCCCGAGCAGTTTTTCTCGCCGGAGGTGGCCAGGCACCGCACAATCTTCATGCGAACCGGATCGCCGAGCGCGGCGCATACGACGGTGAGGCTCAGGTCGGCAGCGGCCGGAACATTTGGAGTTTTCATGCTTGTAGGGTACCATATTCGCCGTTTTCACACAAACTTCGATCAAATTCGAACTAAAGATTGCGCAGGATGGCGAAGAAGTGGTAGGATTCTCTATAGTTCGAAAAATATCGAAACGTTAAGGACGGCGGGCCAACCAAACTCGTCCCGCCCTATCCGCTTCGCCAGGAGGATCACCATGGAAACCGTACCTTTATTGAATACTTATTTTCGCCTGTTCGACGCGGCGCGCACCGACGAGTCGGCGATGCAGGATCTGCTCTCGCTGTTCGTTCCCGATGCGGAGATCGTGCTGAACGGCAGCAGCCGTACCGGATTCGAAGACTTCGTGCGAGCGTTCTACGCCTATAACAGCGACGTGAAGCATATGTGGGAAGCGTGGGAACGCCAGCCCGACGGAAGTTACCGCACGAACTGGGCCGTATGCGGACGTTCCGCCGAAGGCAAAGTCTACGCCAAGACCGGAATCGACATCGCCCGTCTGAACGAAGAAGGCAAAATCGTCTATCTGGAAAACGTGCCGACCGACAAAGAAGCTTTCGGCCGCTACAACGATTAAGCCGGGCTGCAGGCCGTATCGTTCGCGCCGCGCCGCGCCGCGCAAAAGCGCCTTTTTCCCCTGCCGGGAGAAAAGGCGCTTTTTGCTGCGGCGTTTGGGTTCGGACCGGCTCTTTTTGCTTGGAATTTTGCCTGGAAGCTAGCCTTTGATCGATCCCACGTATACGCCTTTGACGAAATATTTTTGCAGGAACGGGTACACGAGCAGGATCGGAAGCGTCGAGACGACGATCGTACAGTATTTGACCAACTCGCGGTGGGCGGTGGCGCTGCCCGCGCTGTCGATCACCACGCCGCCGGAGCTGCCCATCGTAGCCGCGCTCGTGTCGTTGGCGACGAGAATCTCCTTCAATAGAAGCTGGAGCGGGAATTTGTCCCGGTCCTGCAGCAGCACCATCGCGTTGAACCAGGAGTTCCAGTTGCCGACGAGATAGTAGAGGAAGATGACGGCAAGCGTCGCTTTGGACAGCGGAACGATGATACTCAGCAGAATACGCATCGAGCTCGCCCCGTCGATCGTTGCCGCTTCTTCCAGCTCCTGCGGCAGCGCCTGGAAGCCGGTGCGCAGGATGATCATATTCCACGTATTGATCGCGCCCGGCAGCACCATCGCCCAGACATTGTTGTACAGGCCGATGTCTTTCATCAGCAGGAACCACGGGATCAATCCGCCGCCGAAGAACATGGTGATCGTGATCAGGATCATGATGTATTTTTTGAAAAACAGATCCCGCCGGGAGAGCACGTAGGCGCCCATGATCGTCATGACCATGTTGATCGCCGTGCCGAGTCCGACGTACAGCAGCGTATTGGCGTAGCCAACGAGCAGGGCGTTGTCGCGGAAGATCAGCTTGTAGCCGTCCAGCGTGAAGCCGAGCGGGGCGAGCAGCAGTCCCTTATGGGCGACCAGCCGCGCCGGATCGCTCATCGAGGCGAACAGGATATGCACGATCGGATACAGGCAGATCAGCGTCAGCGCGGCGAGCAGCAGATAGATCGCCGCGTCGATCAGCCGGTTGCCCAGCGATTTGTATTGGACCATGTTTCGTATACGCTCCTTTCTACCACAGGCTGACTTCGGATTTGCGTCTGGCGATGCTGTTCGTCATCCAGAGCAGGCCGAAGTTAATGAGAGCGCTGAACAATCCGACGGCCGTCGAATAGCTCAGGCTGGCTTCGCGCAGGCCGCGTCTATAGACGTAAGACCCGATCACATCCGCCGTGTCGTAAGTGAGCGGATTATAGAGCAGGATGATTTTTTCGTAACCGGAAGCCATCAGACCGCCGACCGCGAAAATGAACAGGATAACGATGGTCGGCGTGATTTGCGGCAGCGTGACATGCCACATTTTGCGCAGTCGGCTCGCTCCGTCCATATCCGCCGCTTCATACAGCGACGTGTCGATCGAGCCCATCGCGGCAAGGTAGATGATACTTTCCCAACCGATGCTCTGCCAGATGCCCGAGAAGACGTACAGCGGCCGGAACATCGAAGAGTAGCCAAGGAGAGAAGTATACTCTTTGCCCGTGATCCACTGAAGCGCCTGCGTAATGATGCCTTGGTCGGCAGTGAAAATATGGATCATGCCGGCTACGACGACGAGTGAAATAAAGTGCGGCATGTAGGTGATCGTCTGCACGGTGCGTTTGAACATTTTGCTGCGGATTTCGTTCAGCAGCAGCGCCAGAATAATCGGGGCGGTGAAGCCGAACGCGATGCCCCACAGATTCAGCAGCAGCGTATTTTTGACGACCCGCCAAAAATACGGACCCTGGAAAAAGTCGATAAAGTGCTTCATGCCGACCCAGGGACTTTCGGAAAATCCGAGCAGCGGCTTGTAATCCTTGAAAGCGATCAGCACGCCCCACATCGGCCCGTAGCAGAACACGATGAACCAGATCAGGACGGGAATGACAAGCAGATAGGGGAACCAGTTTTTGCGCACGTCTTTTTTGATCAGCGCCGCGGTTCGGGGACGTTCGGACACCGCCGAGCCGCGCGTCTTTTTGTTTTTTTGCAGCGTAAGCACCCGGTCGTTCACCTCCCTGTAAATTCATGCGAGGCCGTCCCCGCTTAACGTTGGTTGTAGCGGTCGAGCGCGGCCTGATGCAGGGCGACGAATTCTTCGAGACCCATCTTCTGCGCTTCCTGCAGGAACTTGTCGTACGCATCGACAGGCAGCTCGCCCATGATGATCTTGGCGTAATATTCGCTTCGCAGCGTCGCCAATTGGTTGCCCAGCTCGGCTTCGCGCGATGCTTCTTCCTGGGTAAACGTGATCGGAGGCATCGTCATGCTCGCGTCCATCTCTTCCGTCCACGTTTTGCGGATATCGCCGGAGTAGCTGCCTTCGGCCACGATCAGCGGGTTGGAATTATGCTCGTCGCGAATATTTGCCCAGTCGTGCACCCGATACTTGTGCAGCGTCGTCGCAACCGGCTGTCCGTCCGGGTCTTTATAAATGTAGCTTTCCGCCGGGAAGTACGGTTTGCCGTCTTTGTCGATCAGATGCACCTTGCCGTATTCGCCGTAGTTGAACACTTCCCAGCCTTTTTTGCTGTAGCCGAAGTCCAGAAACGCCATCGCCGCTTCGACGTTCTCCGCCTGCGTCGTAATCGCGGCGCTCGTACCGGCCCGCATAAAGTTTTTGTAACTGACCTGAGGCTGATCGCCTTCGTTCAGCACCGGATTCGGCGCGCCGACGAAGTCGATATCGTTCTGCTGCTTCCAGTAGCTCCACATCGTATCCGGGGAGTCCATCATGATCGCGGTCTTGTCGGAGATCGCGGTCGCCATGCGCTGATTGAAGTCCGCTGTCGCCCAGTCGCGGTTGAGCAGTCCTTCCTTGTTCCAATCCTGCATCGTCTTGAGATATTCTTTGGCTTTGGGCTGAGCCGGTCCCCATTGGACTTTGCCGTCCGCGTCCATAAACGTCCAGTCCCAGACTCCGTAAGCGCCGTTGATAATGCCGGTGAAGATCTGGCCGTACGACGAGCCGTAATTGAGCGGTTCGGTATAGCCGACTTCTTTGGCTTTGGTGAGGAACGTGTGCCATTCGTCGATGGTGGTCGGTACTTCGAGACCCGTCTTCTCCAGCGCTTCTTTCTTGATCAGCGGACCGAACCACATCCACTCGGAATAAGGCGCGATGCCGTAGAAGCCGAGCAGTCTGCCGCTGTCGGTAACGGTCGTTTTGCGGCGCATTTCGTCGGAGTTGCGCCAGGCGTTATAGTTCGGCGCATTTTTCTCGATCAGATCGGTGAGGTCGATAAAGGCGCCGTCGTTCAGACCCGCTTCGAGCCCGCCCGGATATCGGCCCGGATCGATAATGATGTCCGGCAGCTCGCCCGACGAGATCATCAGCGTGAACGCATCCGCTTCCTGTCCGACCGGCGGCGTGATGAAATTGACTTTGATGCCGGTGAGCTTCTGTACTTGTTTCTGCACAAGCTGAGTGTTCATGTCCGGGATTTCGGCGGGGGCCGCCATCCATACGTCCAGCGTCACGTCGCCTTCGACCGGATAAGCGGAATAGTCGTTCGGGATAGGCTGATCGAAAATGTCGCCGAGATATGTATCGTTGAGCGTGCCGTTCACTTCGTCGATTTGCTGCTGCGTCGGTTTTTCGTTGCCCCGGATATCGCTGCCGATATCGGTAAAAGCAACCTGTTCCTGCTTGACGGCCTTCTCGCTGTCCGTGGTCGAAGCTTCTTCGGTCTTTGCGCTGCTGCATGCCGTCGAGACGGCAAGCGTGGAGACGGCGGCCAACAGAGCCGCGCGTTTGGCGAATGTACGCATATTCATCTTAATCCCCCCTGATCGGTAACTTTGATGTTCCCCTAAATGGTAGCGCTTACAAATAGTGGATTCAATAGACGGATTTTTGGTCTTAGCGACGTATTTTTTGATGTTTGGGTTTCTTTTTCGGCGTGTGGCAGGTCGGGCAGACGAAACAGGTTCGGAAGATTCGTCCGTTTAAGATTCGCTAAAGCTTCGGGGCTTAGGATAAAGGCAGTCGCAACGACGCTTGCCCGCGCACACCACGCACCCAAACCCAACCCGAAGGGAACGATTATAGATGAAAAAAACGACCAAGATCGAGAAAACGAAAAGATTCCAGGCGAAAAAACGGACCGGCCTCGTCATTTTCCTCGGCGCCCTGCTGACCTTGTCGGCCTGCAGTTCGGCGGCGGACACGGCGGAGACGGTCGCGGCGACCCCCACGGCGTCCGCGTCCGGCACACAGACGGCGAACCCGACGACAACCGCCGCGACGACGACGGCCGTCCCGGCTTCCGTTAAGCTGAGCGGCCGGACGACAGCCGATCTCGTCACGCTGGACGACGAAGATTACGCCGCAGAAGCTTCGGCGGATGCGACGACGATCGCGCTCGGCGCAAGCGGCGCTTCGATCGACGGAAGCGGCGCCGAGGCGGCGGACGGATCGGTCACGATTACCGCGGCCGGCACGTACGTCCTGAGCGGAACGCTGGGCGACGGGCAGATCGTCGTGGAGACGGCGGACGCCGATTCCGTGCACCTGATCCTGAACGGCGTCGACCTGACGGATCAAGACAGTGCTCCGATCTACGTCAAATCGGCCGAGAAAGTGATTCTGACGCTTGCCGCAGGCACGGTCAACACGGTGACGGACGGCCAGACGTATGCGTTGAACGCGGACGGGGAGCCGGGCGCGGCCATTTTCAGCAAAGCCGATCTGACGATCAACGGAACCGGCAGCCTGACCGTCACGGCCAACTACAAAGACGGCATCACGAGCAAAGACGATCTCAATATCGTCAGCGGCACGATCGACGTCAAAGCGGCGGACGACGGACTGGTCGGCAAAGACCGCGTGTATGTCGAAGACGGTACGATCGGTATCGACGCGGCCGGCGACGGCATCAAGTCGACGAACGACGAAGACGCGGCAAAAGGATTCGTGGCAATCAAGGGCGGCACATTCGGGATTACGGCGGGCCAGGACGGCATCCAGGGCGAAACGGACGTCGTCGTGGACGGCGGCACGTTCAACCTCGTGACCGGCGGCGGCTACGAAAACGGGCCGGAGCATACCGAAGAAATGGGCGGCGGCTTCGGAGGAGGCGGCTTCGGAGGCGGCCAGCGTCCGGAAGGCGGCATGCGCGGTCCGGGCGGAACCGGCGATCCGGGAACCGGACAGGGACCGTCCGTGGACGGCAGCGGAGCCGCTTCGGGCACGGCGAATGCCGACGCTGCGGCGTCGGACGGCCCTCCGGCGCTGCCGGACGGCGCCCAGCCCGAAGACGGCGGAACGCCTCCCGCCCTGCCGGGCGGCGCTTCCGATGCAGCGGCGGCCGATTCCGGCAGCGATTCTTCTGCGGCGTCCGGCACGTCGGCGTCGGCGGCCGAGACCGAGACTGAATCCGGCAGCATGAAAGGCATCAAAGCCGGGACGACGCTGATCGTGAACGGCGGTACGATCGTCGTCGACTCGGCGGACGACGCGCTGCACAGCAACGGCGATGTCGAAGTGACCGGCGGCGATCTTCAAATCTCGACCGGCGACGACGCGCTGCACGGCGAGACGAACCTGACGATCGCGGCCGGCAAGGTCGACGTCAAGACGAGCTACGAAGGGCTGGAAGCCGAACATATCTCGATCGCCGGCGGCGAGATCAACGTGGTGGCGACCGACGACGGGGTCAATGCGTCGGAAGCTTCGGCGGCGGTCGAGGCGGGGACAGGGACGACGACAGGGGCGGCGGCAACGACCGAAGCCGGCGGAACGACCGAGGATACTTCGGCAGCAGCGGTCGTGACCGCTTCGGCTTCCGCGAACACGACCGCCGCGGCCGGCACATCGTCTGCGAACACGAATGCCGATTCCGCGACCGATACGACCGATACGGCGGCGCGCGGCGGCTTCGGCGGCGGCATGGGAGGGATGGGCGCGGGCAGTGCCCAATTGACCATCAGCGGCGGCACGCTGACCGTCGACGCGGAAGGCGACGGCCTCGATGCCAACGGATCGATCGCGATGACGGGCGGCACGGTGACCGTGTACGGTCCGACGGGCGACGGCAACGGTTCGCTCGACTACGACGGCACGTTCGACATTAGCGGCGGCACGCTGATCACGGCCGGCAGCGCCGGCATGGCCCAGGCTCCGGGCGAACAATCGGCTCAGCTCTCGGTCGCAATGACGTTCACCGACACGCAGGAAGCCGGCACGAAGGTCGATCTCAAGAACGGCGAAGGCACCGTTGTGGCGACCGTCAAGCCGACCAAAGCGTTCCGCACCGTCGTGTTCAGCTCGGCCGATCTGCAAGATGGCGGCACGTATACGGTGGCGGCCGGTGAAGCCGACGTCGTCACCTTCACCGTCCCGGGCAGCGTGACGACCTGGGTGAACGAGTCCGGCATCACGACCGGGAACACCGGCGGAATGGGCGGAGGCAGACGGTAAACCGACTCCTAACAGCGCGAAGATTCACTCCGATCCGGAGGCCCACCCGCCTCCGGATCGGTTTTTTTGGTATGGAGATGACGCGAATCGGACCGTTTCGGGTCTGCGCCTGTGTCTGTATTGGTACTTGTGCTTATGTTTGTACTTGCGCCCGTACCTGTACCTGGCGCAAACTTGGGGCATCCTATCGAACCTGCCGCAGGGCGCGCCGGATTAACGTCCTGAAGACACTTATTTTTGCAAAAATGCCCCCAAAAGCGCAAATAAAGGCACAGATCCATTTATTTTGCGGAAAAAAGGAGATTTCGGCATCGACGCGCGGAAATAGCTGCTTCTACGCAGTTATTCGACGCGGCGCGGACCGGCAGAGAGGAATAAATGTCCTCACGACGTTATTTAAGCGGAGAAAAAGCAATTCGGACTTAACAATCGCGCGCCATTTGAATTCCCGAAGAAAGCGTGCTATATTTTACGAAAATAAGAACACGCGTTCTTTTTTTGTCTGGAAAATCCCGCCAGGACGAACGTCCAGGGTCGAAAGTCCGATGCCGCATGCCGGAGTGAGATTTGCGCGGGAATCACGTATAATGCTAACCAACCAAAGATTAGCGAGGAGGCGCTTGATTTGCTGCAATTGACTGCATCCCATATCGATTCGCTCGCCCCGAACGCGGCCGCGGCCAAGAACGGCCGGGGGCTCGTTCAGAAAAACAAGTTCGTCAAGCTCAACGTATCCGCGGAAGGCGACCTGCTGTTCGGCGAATGTTCCGGCAGCGGCAAGTCCAACTACGTCTGTTCCGTCGACTTCGTCGCTCCCGACAATCCGGTGTCCCGCTGCAGCTGCCCGAGCCGGCAGTTTCCGTGCAAGCATGCGCTGGGCCTTATGTACGCCTATGCGGACGGCCTGAAGTTCGAGCAGGCATCCGTGCCGGAAGACATTTCGTCGAAGAGAGACAAGGCCGGCAAGCGCGAAGAGAACAAGGCCAAGCGCGACAGCGGCGAACTTCCGCCCGCCAAGCCGAAGAAAGTGAACAAGGCCGCACTCAAGAAGAAGATCGGGCAGCAGCTCGAAGCGCTGGACGAACTGGAGAAGTTGTCGCTGTCGCTCGTGCGCGGCGGGCTGGGCACGGCGAACGCGAAGACGGTCAAAGACCTGAATGACCATGCCAAGCGGCTGGGCAGCAGTTATTTGACCGGAGCGGAGAACGAGCTGCGCCGTCTGGCCCTGCTGCTGGAGCAGGAAGATCGCGAGAGCGGGTATACATACGCGGCCGAGCAGCTGACGCTGCTGAACGCTTTTATCAAGAAAGGCCGCTCGTACCTGCAGGCGAAGCAGGAAGATCCGGAACTGTCCCCGGATGCGGAATCGACGATCGAGGAATGGCTCGGCCATGCCTGGCAGCTGTCCGAACTGAAGGAAGCGGGACGGGTCAGCGAGAAAGTCCAACTGCTGCAGCTCGCGTTCTACAGCTACCGGGACGAAGCGCGCAAAGAATTCGTCGATACCGGCTTCTGGCTGGAACTCGGCGAGAGCCGGATTCATCGCACGGTGCAGTACCGCCCGTTCAAAGCGGTCAAGTTCATGAAGGAAGAAGACAGCTTCTTCAGCGTCGCGCAGATCAATGAGCTGTACCGGTATCCGGGCGGCCTGAACGCCCGTGTGCGCTTCGAGGGCATGCTGCCGCGCCAGACGTCTTCCACCGATTTCGAATCGATTCGATCCGCCGCTTCGACTTCGATCGCGGACGCGGTGAAAGCCGTCAAGAACCAGCTCAAGGACCCGCTGGCCGACCGCGCGCCGGTCGTGCTGCTGCAAGCCGTCCGGATCGCGCAGACCGAGAGCGGGGCTTTCGCGCTGGTCGACGAATCCGGCGGCACGCTGGAACTCGGCGACATTTACCGGCTTCCGCAGCCGACTACGCCCCTGCTGTCGCTCGTCGATCCCGCGCTGCTGGAAGACACCGCCGTGCTGGCGATGTTCGAGCACCGGATGGATACGGGAAGGCTGGTCGCCCAGCCGCTCACGCTGATCAAGGGCGAGCGGATCACGCGGCTGCTGTATTGAGCGGGACGCCGTCGAAGACAGAGCCCGGATTCCGGGACGAATCGAACAGAATCGGGAGGAGAAGCCAATGAGTACGACTTTGTTGCAGGAACTCCAGGGCGAACTGCGCCGCCTGTATATCGCGGGCAGCGACCTGGCGGCGGACGATTTCCGCCTCAAACGGATCGAACCGAAGCTTGCGCAGCTCGGAGAGCGGGCGCCGGTGTTCAAGAAGCTGGCCGAAGGCATCGCGGAATTGACGGGACCGTCTGAAGCGGAAGCGCGCGCTTCCAGACTGCAGGACGTGTCGCTGCTGCTGAATTCGGTGCTGTCGACGCAGGGCGCCACGGCACCGGACGGCGACATGTCAGCGGAGAAGCCGGCGAACAGCGGCCTGACCGACTTGACGACGTCCCGTTCGTACCGCCAGTTGGCGGAAGTGCAAAACGCGCTGTCCACTTCGGGCGGCGGACGCCACGAGATCGTGACGACGGCCCATCGGGACGGCTTGTTCCGCGATCTGCGCCTGTTCCCGTTCGCGATGAAGGCGCTGAACGATCCGTACGCGGAACTGGCCGATTATGCCGTCCGGTATATTCTGCCTTCCTACGGACGGGTGATCGTGCCGTATCTGCTGGCGGATCTGAACCTTCAGGGCGGGCGCGAAGAAGAACGCCGCCTGGAAGTCGTGCGCACGCTTGGCGTCGACGCCGGCGACAAGCGTTCGCTTGCGCGGCTCGTGCAGGCGGCCGAAGAAGGCTCGGACAAAGTGCGCGCGGCGGCAATATCCTGCCTGGGCACGCATCCGGACTTCGAAGACCGCCTGATCGAATGGTCGCTCGACAAGAAGAAGCCGGTGCGCGAAGGCGCGCTGGCGGCGCTTGCCGTACGCAATTCGGCTGACGCCCGCGAACGGCTGTATGACGCGTTCGTCGGCAAGGACGCGATTCCCGCCGCGCAAGCGATCGGGGCCGCTCCGGCGGAAGAGATGCTTGCGCGTATCATCCCGCTGTACGCGGAGCGTCTGCGCGAAGAGTATGCGGGCGAAGAAGACCGCAAAAGCAAAGACAAACTGTGGAGCGCGCTGGAACCATTTACGATTGCGTTTCGGAATGCGGAGCATCCGGAACTGGAACGGCTGTACCTGGATTTCTGCGGACATCCGAACGCTTATCCGGCGCTCGGCCGGCTGGATTACGCGGAACGGTTCCGCGTCCTGAGCCAGGCGGCCCGCTATCTGGAAAATACGGACACCGAAGAAGCGCTTGAAGTGCTGTACGCGCTCGAAGAGCAGAGTCCCGATTTTCTGCCGTACGCGTTCCATGCGACGAAGCGCCGCCGTTCGCCGGCCGAACTGTACGACCGCTACGCCGGTTCGGGCCGGGGCAGGCTGCGCGAAGCCGTATCCAAAAAAGCGCAGGCGATCCAGAAGAAGCTGATCGAGACGCTGCACGGAGAGATCCACGTGTACGACAATTACGTCCGGCGGCGTCTGCCGCAGGAAGTCATCGAGACGCAGTGGGACCCGCGCTGGCTCGATTGGACGATCGACCGGGGCGATCTGGAACTGGTATCGGGCCTTGCCGCTCCCGGCAATCCGAGACTGCTGCCGTTTTTGAGAAAACAGGTCGAGAAAAACGCCAGCCCTTATTACGAGAATTACATTTTCAGCGCGCTCGACGCGGGCGATTACGACGAAGATACGAAGTACGGACTGCTCATGAGCTGGATGGAGAACAAGGACTGGAAAAAAATCTACAGTATCTATCCGGACGAGATCGAGCGTTTGACAGGTATCCCGGACCGGTTTGCCGCGGACGCCGCCGACCGTCTGGAGCCGATGATCGCGAACGCGAGGTTCGAGAGCCTCAAGGAAACGATGCAGGAAGTCGTCCACTCGCTTCGCCGGCGGGCCGCCGCCGCGGAGTAACGGCGGCGAAGCCGCGATCGGATCACCGCACGGATCACCGCAATCCCATCTTGCAGTCGAGAGGAGAATGAACGAATGGCAGCAGCGAACAAGCAAGAGCAGGAGGCTATGCGCCTACCGGCGGAAGTGTTGTACCAGGAAGAGATCGAGGCGCTGCAAAAAGCGGACAAAGGGGTGGTCCCGCCGGGTTGGCAGATGTCGCCGCGTTCCGTGCTGACGTTTCTGACCGGCGGCACGGCCGGAAAGCTGGACATCACGCCCAAATACATAGGCAACCGGCGTCTGGTCGAGATGGCGATCGCCACGCTCGTCACGGACCGCGCGCTGATGCTGATCGGCGAGCCGGGCACCGCCAAGTCCTGGCTGTCCGAGAACCTGACCGCCGCCGTCAGCGGCAACTCGGGCCTTGTCGTGCAGGGAACGGCCGGCACGAGCGAAGAGCATGTCCGCTATTCGTGGAATTACGCGATGCTGCTGGCCAACGGCCCGACGCCGGAAGCGCTCGTGCGCAGCCCGATCATGCGCGCGATGGAAGGCGGAAGCGTCGCCCGGTTCGAAGAAATTTCGCGCTGCGCTTCGGAAGTGCAGGATGCGCTGATCTCCATTTTGTCCGAGAAGACGGTCTCGGTGCCTGAACTCGGTAGCGAGACGAGCGCCCGCAAAGGCTTCTCGATCATCGCCACGGCGAATACGCGCGACCGCGGCGTGAACGAAATGTCCGCCGCCCTCAAGCGGCGCTTCAACATCATCGTCCTGCCCGCGCCGTCGGATCTGGAGACGGAACTGTCGATCGTCAAGAAGCGGGTCGGCGAGATTGCCGCTTCCTACCAGCTGCACGCTTCGCCTCCGGCCGACGAGGCGCTGCTCAAGGTCGTGACGATCTTCCGCGAGCTGCGCAGCGGCATGACGCTCGACCGCAAGGAAAAGCTCAAATCGCCCGGCGGCGTCATCTCGACGGCCGAAGCGATCTCGCTGCTGACGAACAGCATGGCGCTGGCGGCAAGTTTCGGCAGCGGTGAGATGACCGACGAGGATCTGGCGGCCGGCCTGCAGGGCGCGATCGTCAAGGACGACGACAAGGACAAGCTCGTCTGGAAAGAATATCTCGATAACGTCATGAAGAAACGGGGATCGGAGTGGCGCGGACTGTATCAAGCGTGCAGGGAGATGAACGAGTGAAGACGGCGGCCGACGTCACCGTCTCCGTATTCGGCGTCCGGCACCTATCCCCCGGCGGTGCCCGCCATCTGCTGCAATATCTGGACGCGGTCCGGCCGACGGCGGTACTGATCGAAGGCCCGTCCGATGCGACTCCCCTGATCCGCGATCTCGTCGATCCGTCGACCGTTCCGCCGGTCGCCATTCTGGCTTTTACCGACGAGATGCCCGTGCGCACGGCGCTGTGGCCGTTCGCCGTCTATTCGCCGGAGCTTCAGGCGATGCGCTGGGCCGCGAAGAACGGCGCCCTGTGCGAACTGATCGACCTGCCGGCCGGGTCGGCGCTGGCGCTGCAGGATCTGCGGCGCGGCGGCGAAGATCTGCCCGGTCGGCCGCAGGGCGAAGAAGAGCCGGAAGCCGCGGTGGCGGGGCGTTCGGTGTACGAACGCATCGCCGACCTGGCGGACGAGCACGACTACGAGACGTACTGGGAACGTCATTACGAGCACAACGCGAATCCGGATGCCTACCGGGATTCGATCCTGGCCTTTTCGGCCGAGATGCGATCGCTCGGCGAAGACCGCGAGCAGTCCGAGCAGCCGCAGGAACACGCGTATAATCACGTCCGCGAAGCGTATATGCGGCGGCAGATTCTGAACGTCGTCGAAGCGGGGCACGATCCCGCCAAAGTCGTCGTCGTCTGCGGCGCCTACCATGCGGCGGCGCTGGAGCATCCGGCCGGCGGCGCCATGAGCGACGCGGAACTTGCGGCGATGCCGCTGCGCGGTTCGAAGCTGACGCTGATGCCGTATTCGTATTACCGGCTCTCCAGCCTGTCGGGCTACGGCGCGGGGAACCGCGCTCCGCATTACTATCAGCTGATGTGGGAAGCGATGGAGGCCGGGCGGCCGGACGAGCTGCCGCGCGTCTATCTGTCGACGGCGGCGCGCAGCCTGCGCGAGGCCGGCACACACCGTTCGACGGCGGAAGTCATCGAAGCGGTGCGGCTGGCCGAAGGGCTGGCTTCGCTGCACGGCGGCAGCGCGCCGACGCTGCTGGAACTGCGCGACGCGGCGCAGACGCTGCTCGGCCGCGGCGAGCTGTCGGTCGTGGCCGAAGCGCTGGCCCGGGTCGAGATCGGCACCCGGATCGGCAGCCTGGCCGAAGGCGTCAGCCAGACGCCGCTGCAGGACGACCTGAACCGCGAGTTGAAGCGGCTCAAGTTGACCAAATACAAGACCGCGGTCGCGGCCGATCTGTCGCTCGATCTGCGCGAGAACCGGCGCGTCTCGTCTCCCGAAGCCGCTTTTCTCGACCTGAACCGCTCCTTCCTGTTCCATCGCCTGGAATTGCTGGACATTCCGTTCGTCCGCGCAAAATCCGCGGGCGCGGATCGGGCGATCTGGGCCGAAGACTGGATTATCCAGTGGACGCCGGAAGCCGAGATCCGGGTCGTCGAATCGACCCTGCTCGGTGAGACGATCGAGATCGCCTGCGCGTATCGGCTGCGCGAACGGCTGGAAGCCTGCACTTCCATTTCGGAAGCTTCGAAGCTGATCGAAGCCGCCGTCCGCTGCGGCATGACCGCGCAGATGGAAGACGGGCGCCGCGTGCTGCAAGCGCTGGCGGCGGACAGCCGCGACGTGGCCCAGATCGCGGCGGCGGCTTCGCGGCTGTCCGGCATTATCGCCTACGGCGATATTCGCCGCGCGGACACGGCGCCGCTCGTGCCGCTGCTGACGCAGCTGTTCTATCGCGGCTGCCTCTATCTGACCGACGCCGCCAACTGCAGCGACGAAGCGGCTTACGGCATCGTATCCGCGATGGGCAGCCTGAACCAGATTGCGCAGGAACACGACGACGTCGTCGACGTGCCGCTCTGGACGGCGGAGCTGTCCGGGCTGTCGGAGCGCGACGACCGCAATCCGAAGCTGTCCGGCTTCTCCTGCGCGCTGCTGCTGGAACGCGGGGAGATGGACGCGGAGAAGTGCGCCGCCGAAGTGTCGCGGCGGCTGTCGCCGGGCATTCCGTCCGAGCTTGGCGCGGGCTGGTTCGAAGGACTGTCCATGCGCAACCGCTATGCGCTGCTGTCGCGCATGAGCCTGTGGCAGCAGTTGAACGATTATATCCATTCGCTCGACGACGAAGAATTCAAGCGCGCGCTCGTGTTCCTGCGCCGGGCGTTCAGTTCGTTCTCGGCGCACGAGAAGACGATGATCGCCGAGACGCTGGGCGAGCTGTGGGGCGTGAACGCGGAGCAGGCCGCGGAAATTCTGACCGGGGATCTGAAGGAGGAAGAGGACAAGATGCTGGATGAATTGAACGATTTCGACTTTGGGGACTTTTAGTATGGGGAACATGGCGGATAAGGAAAACGGCAGCGGGCGGAACGAGCCGGACTTGGCGGCGCAGCAGAAGCAGCACGCGGTGTCCCGCTGGCGGTTGATTCTGGGCGAAGCGGCCCAGAAGCCGCTTGAAGGCATGAACGGGCCCGGCGGCCTGCATTTGACGGAGGAAGAAGCGATCATGGACGCGGCGTTGGCGGCGATCTACGACGACACGACGGACGGCGCGCCGTCGGCCGGCGGTTCGGGCCGCGGCACGGGCGGAAGTTCGGGCGGACGCGCGGCGGGCGGCGGACGAGGTTCCGTCAATCTGTCGCGCTGGCTCGGCGATGTGCGCAGCCTGTTCTCGGAAGACGTCGTCTCGATCATCCAGAACGACGCGATCGAGCGGCGCGGCTGGAAGCAGCTGCTGTTCGAGCCGGAGCTGCTCGCTTCGGTCAAGCCGGATATCCAGATGGTCGGAACGCTGATGGCGCTCAAAGGCAAAATTCCCGAGAAAACCAAAGAAACGGCCCGCATGCTCGTCAAAGCGGTCGTAGACGATCTCATGTCCCGCATGAAGGAAGACATGCAGCGGGCCGTGACCGGCGCGCTCAACAAGCGCCAGCATACGCCGCTGCCTTCGCTTAGCGGACTGGACTGGAAGCGGACGATCCAGCGCAACCTGAAGCATTACGATACCGAGCGGAAGATTCTGATTCCCGAACGGTTCTACTACTTCGACCGGGCTCGGCGCAGCAAGGAATGGACCGTCATTCTCGATATCGACCAGAGCGGTTCCATGGCCGAATCGGTCATCTGGGCTTCGGTGACGGGCGCGGTCTTCGCCAGCATGCCGGCGCTGGATACGCGCGTCGTCGTGTTCGATACGGAAGTCGTCGACCTGACCGAGCAGTGCGCCGACGATCCCGTCGACATGCTGTTCGGCATTCAGCTCGGCGGCGGAACCGACATCAACAAGTCGGTCGCCTACTGCGAGAACTTCATCGAAGATCCGAAGAAGACGCTGTTCATCATGGTGACCGACCTGTACGAAGGCGGCAACCAGTCGGCGCTCGTGCGCCGGATGCGCGAGATGCGCGAATCGGGCGTACGGACGCTCTGTTTGCTGGCGCTCTCCGACAGCGGCCGCCCGTTCTATGACGAGCGGCTGGCCCGGCAGCTGGCGAGAGACGGCACGCCGTGCTTTGCCTGCACGCCGGCCATGCTGCCCGAACTCGTGGCGGGTGCGCTGCAGGGACAGGACATGAGCGCGCTGGCCAAAAAGCTGACGCCGGAAAAAGGCTGAGGAGGCGTTAAGATGGCCAAGTTGCCCGAACTGATCATTCGGCGCCCGGTTCCCGGCGATATCGCTTCGGCCGGCCAGGTGTTCGAATCGGCGATCGCGGACGCTTTTGCACGCGAAGGATTGAATGACGTACCCGAAGAAATCGAAGACGAAATTTCGCATAAAAAAAGACTGTTGTCGGAAGCGTTGAGTCAGGAGGCGGCGGACCAGGCGCCGCCCTTCTTCCTCGTCGCCGAGCACGGCGGCGACGTCGTGGCCACGATTTCGTTCGGCCCCTGCGGCGAGAACATTCGCGAAAGTGCCGAAGGGCGGCTGAACGAAGTAGGAGAGCTCGGCAGCCTGTATGTCCGGCCGGACCTGCAGGATCGCGGCATCGGGTCGGCGCTGATCGCGGCCATGACGGAGGAGCTGCGCCGCCGCGGCATTCGCCAGTTCTGTCTGGACAGCGGATATGCCCGGGCGCAGGAGCGCTGGACGCGCAAATTCGGCCCGCCGCATATCGTTGCCGCGGACTATTGGGGACCGGGGATGCCGAATATGGTTTGGTTGTGCACGGTGAATAATGCTGCCGATTACGACAAATCGAGAGCAGCCCTGCTCAAGGAAGCGGAAGCGTATATCGGGAAGTATCGCCAGTATGCTTTTTTCCGCGAACCGGATACGCCGCAGGAGCTGGAATCGCTCAAAATCATGCAGCCGCGCTACCTATCCACCTATGAACCTTTGCAGGAATTCCCGCGGCTGGAGCGGCTGGAATTCGGCACGACCGATTCGAAGATGACGATTCCCGACCTGTCGGGGCTCGAAGCGGCAGCCGGGCTGAAGCAGCTTGCTTTCGTCTCGAAAACGACGGTGAAGCGCGGGATCGAAGCGATCGCCGGACTGCGCCGGCTGGACACGCTGCATCTGGCGGAGCTGGCGCAGGCCATTCCGCCGAATCTGCTGTCTTCGCTGCCCGAACTGCGGCAGCTCAGCCTGTCGCGCTTGAATTACGAGAGCCCGACGGCACTGCCGCCGGCGCTTGAGAAATTGCAGCTGCAATTTAACGAATTGCAACGGATTCCCGACTACGACCGGGCGCCGACGGTGCGCGAATTATCGCTCGGAGCGATCACCTGCCGCCTTGAAGACCTCGATTCGCTGTCGGTCTTCCCGAACGTCGAGCAGGTGCGGCTGATGACGCCCAAGTCGCTGAAAGACCTTTCGCAGGCCGCCCGCCTTCTCCGGCTGCGGGTGCTCGACGCCAATTTCTGCATGGCTGCGGATCTTGGCGGGTTCCATGCGCATCCGGCCATCGAGGAGCTGAGGCTGAGGGGGTCGGGAGTCGTCAGTTTGCGGGAGATGGGCGTCTGCCCGGCGCTGCATACGCTTTACGTGGAGAAATCGAAGCTGGCGTCGATCGAAGGCATTCGCGAGCAGTTTCCGAAGCTTGAACATTTGTGGATCTGGGGCACGAAGGTCAAAGACCTGCGCCCGCTCGCCGGCATGAGCCGGTTGAACAACCTCGACGTCACGATGCTCAAGCCCAAGACGTGGGACTTTTTGCCGACGCTGATCGGGCTGGAGCGGCTTGATCTGTCCAAAACGTCTTTTGCCGATCCGGGGCTGCTGCTTGAACTTCCGGTGCTCAAATGGGTACGGTTGTCCGGCAGCCAGGCGCAGTCGGGCACACAGGAGTGGCTGGAGCTGGAGCGGCTGATGCAGGCGCGCGGCGGAGAGTTGGTACACCGCTGACTGCCTGCATCCTGCGCGGCGAGTGCCTGTCCGAACGGCCACTCCGGAAGGGCGGCCAGAGCGCGGACAGGGAACCGTCGAACGCTGAACGGGAGATCCGGTACTCAAGGGCATATCGCCGAAAAAAAACAAAAAAAGGCGACCCTGACGGGCGCCTTTTTGCATCTTTTTGCATATCGAATACGTTCGCCGACTTGCGTCTGTCCGTGGTAGGCGGATAGAATCAAGCGATCTCCGCGTCTTCCGGCACGATGACCTGAACATGCGAAGGCAGGATATGCATCTCGATCGGCAGCGCAGGTCCGGGTTCGCCGTCGACGTTCGTCTTGACCGGCTCCGTGGAGGAGACGCTGACGCGTTTGGTCGTGAAGTATTCCACGTCCTTATGCGCTTTGAGATTGCCGAGCAGCAGCGAGAAGCCTGCCGTCAGCGTGTTGAAGATGTTCAGATCGTGCAGGATGAAGCAGTGCAGCAGTCCGTCGTCGACGGAAGCGTCCGGCGCCAGATTCTCGAAGCCGCCGACCGAGTTGGTCAGCGCGGCGATGAAGATCGGCGCGTCGCCTTCCCACGTTCCGCCGTCGTGCGTGATGCGCAGCGGCGAGACCGAATTGCCGAGCAGTTCTTTGGCGCCCTGCTTGAAATAAGCGAACGCGCCGAGCTTCGACTTCTCTTCGGACGTGACGGACGACAGGGCGTCGGCGAGCGATCCGGCCGCGACCACGTTCGCGAACAGCTGGTCGTTGATCCGGGCCATGTCGACCTGGCGCAGCCGCGTCGAATTCAGCGTATGGATCGCCTGGTCGGGATCGAGCGGAATATGGAGCGCCCGGGCAAAATCGTTCACGGTGCCGAGCGGAATGACGCCGAGCTTCGGACGATGCGGCTGATCGAGCAGCCCGTTGATCGTCTCGTGCAGCGTGCCGTCCCCGCCGACGGAGACGACGAGGTCGAACTTGTCCTGGCAGGCGGATACGCAGAATTTGGTGGCGTCCAGTTCCTGTGTCGTTTCTTTGACGACGACGTCGTAGCCCGCTTCTTCGCGCAGCGCGTCTTCGACTTTGCGGACGTATTCAAGCGCCTTCTCTTTGCCTGAAGACGGATTCATTATAATCATGGCCTGCTTCACGAAGCAGCTCCCCCGTTCTGATATGGAATAGGCTTGCACTTTTTCTTTACCCAGAAAACGGGCGATCGTCTCCATTTTTGGAGGCGCGGAGGCGCGATATTTCGGCAAGACGCCAGGCACGGCCGTCCAAGACGTCGAAGAGGACGGACAAAAGATCGGTTATAATGAACAGAGTTCACGAAATGCCCGGGCATGACCCTGCCGCAGGGCCGAAGGAGAGAGCAGCAATGAGCGAGCAAAAAACGTCTGCGGACGATCTGAAACTGCGCATCGAGCGCCATATCGAAGCGATCGCCGCGTTCACGTCCACGCCGGGTCAGGGTACGACGCGCCTGACTTACAGCGAGCAGGACCGGCAGGCGCGGACCTATATCAAGCAGGTGATGACCGAATACGGGCTTGAGGTGCGGGAAGACGGCTTCGGCAATATTTTCGGCAAACAAGAAGGGACGATCGAAGGCGCGCCGAGCGTGCTGATCGGATCGCATTTCGATTCGGTGCCGAGCGGCGGCTCTTACGACGGTCCGGCGGGCGTGATCGCGGGGCTCGAAGTCGCGAGGTTGTTCCGGGAAAACGGGCTGACGCCCAAGTATCCGCTTGAAGCGATCGCGATGATCGAAGAGGAAGGCGGCCGGTTCATCGGCGGGCTGCTCGGTTCGCGCGCCATGCTCGGCGCTATCTCGCGCGAGGAGTTCGCCAATACGAAGGACAAGGACGGCATCACGACGCTCGAAGCGATGCAAGCGATCGGACTGGACCCGGAGCTGCCGGGCAAGCGGGACGCGCAGAGTATCAAAGCGTTCCTTGAGCTGCATATCGAGCAGGGGCCGATTCTGGAAGAGGAAGGTCTTCCGATCGGCATCGTCGAAGCGATCGTCGGCCTGACGCAGATTCAGATCACGGTGCGCGGCAGCGCCGGCCATGCCGGCACGATGCCGATGGAACGCCGCGCCGACGCGCTGGTCGCCGCTGCGAAGATCGTGGCCCGGCTGCCGGAACTTGCGCGCGAGCAGGGCGGCGGGACGGTCGCGACGATCGGTCGGCTGAACGTTTTTCCGAACGGGGCGAACGTTATTCCCGATCGGGTCGTGTTCACGGCCGACCTGCGCGCGGGACGCGAAGAAGACGTGCTGGGCATGCTTGAAAAAGCGGAAGCGTTGGCGCGTTCGGCGGCGGGCAGCGGGATCGAGGTCGATATCGAGCGCCAGCTGTATATCCGGCCCAAGCGCATGAGCGGTAAAGTGCGGGAACTGCTGGAAAAAGGCAGCGAATCGCTCGGCGTCCCTTATCGCGCGCTCAACAGCGGGGCGGGGCACGACGCGATGATCTTTTCCGATTATACCGACGTCGGCATGCTGTTCGTGCCGAGCCGCGGCGGACTCAGCCACTGCCCGGAAGAATGGTCGGATGCGGCGGATATCGCGCGTGCGGTCGGGATTTTGTATGAGGCGGCGAAGGCGCTGACGGAAGCCGATTAGAAGAGAGCCGAGGCCGCCCTTCGCCCCGAAGCCGATCCGGGTGTCGCCGAATGTTCGGTTTTGCGGGTTGTGGAGAAGCGGCCGCCTGTGGCACCATGAAGAGAAGAGAACGAACGCGAGAGAAAAGAGGAATGAAACTTATGAATGAACTGCCCAACTGCCCGGCCTGTAACTCCGCATACACGTACGAAGACGGCAATCTGCTCGTCTGTCCGGAATGCGCGCACGAATGGACGCCGGGAGCGGAAGCGCCGAGCGGCGCGGAAGCGGAGAAGAAAGTGCGCGACGCCAACGGCAACGAACTGCGCGACGGCGATTCCGTCACCGTGATCAAAGACCTCAAGGTCAAAGGAAGTTCGTCCACCCTGAAGATCGGCACCAAAGTCAAAAATATCCGGCTGGTCGACGGCGATCACGATATCGACTGCAAGATCGACGGCTTCGGCGCGATGAAACTGAAGTCGGAGTTCGTGCGCAAAGCCTAAAAAAGCATTCGGAGGACTGACAACGATGACACAGAAATTCGACGATCCGCTGTCCGAATCGGGCGCTTACCGCGCACGCTTCAGAGGCGACTGCGAGAACTGCTTCGGCTTGTGCTGCGCGGCGCTGCCTTTTGCGGCCTCGGTCGATTTTGCGATCGACAAAGCGGCCGGCGAGCCCTGCCGCAACCTGCGCGACGATTTTCGCTGCGGCATTCATACGAAGCTGCGCGGCAGCGGATTTCGCGGCTGCACCGTCTACGACTGCTTCGGCGCGGGCCAGAAAGTGTCGCAGCAGACGTTCGGCGGCGTGAATTGGCGCGAGCGGCCGGAGACGGCGCGCGCCATGTTCGAAGTGCTGCCGATCGTCTGGCAGCTGCACGAGCTGATGCTGTACCTGACCGAGCTGCTCGGCCGCTCCGCGGCCTCGAAGCTCCATCCGCAGCTGGGCGAGGCGCTCGCGGAGATCGAGCGCCTCACGCAGCTTGAACCCGACGCTCTCCTGAAGCTGAGCGTCTCCGCGCAGCGCGCGGAAGTGAACGGGCTGCTGCTCGAAGGCAGCGAGCTCGTTCGGGCCGAAGCGCTGCGCCGCAAGGCTGCGCGCGGCGCAGAGCCGGCGCGCGGGCGGCAGCACCCGCGCGGGGGCAAGGCCGGCCGCCGGGGCCGCAGGCCGGCTA
>NZ_VPFK02000011.1:0-36743 GCF_008634075.2 Saccharibacillus sp. WB 17
CTGCCGCGGCTGCACCGGCAGGCGCAGCAGCAGGCCGAGCCGGCCGCCGGGCAGCCATTCGGCCCAGAGCCAGGCGCCGCGCGCCGCCGCAAGCTCGGCCGCAGCGGCGGCCAGCGCGTAGCGCAGCAGCTCGCGGCTGCGCTCGGAGTAGGCGTCGTTGAACGCCTCCGGCCGGTCGATTTCCAGCAGGCCGACGACGGCGAGGCCGAATCCGGTTTCTCGCTCCGCGCTTGCGTCTCTACGCGGGACATCGTCCGCTTCCGCTCTCCCCGGCAGAACGCCGTCCACGTTCAGCCGGCGCGTCTCTTCGTCCCAGTTCCCCGGTTCGATCGCCCGGGTTCCTTCCAGCAGTTCGCGGAAAAATTCCCGCCGCCGATACCCGATATCTTCGCGCCGGCGCCGCCGGTCCGCTTCGGCGCGCGCGATCATGGCGCTGAGCGTCGATTCGATCCGCTCGAACTCGTCGGGATGCGGCGCGCGGCGCTCTCTGCGCTCGGCCGGCTCCCCCGAGGCCCCGCGCTCCGTTTCGCGGCCGGCCGTCTGCTCGGCGCCGGAGCGCTCGCCGAGCCGGGCCGCTTCCGTCAGTGCGGCCGCGGCGTCCGCCGTTCCCGGCGGCAGGGCGTCCAGGCGCTGAAGCAGCCGCACGACCGGCTCGTAATTGCGGCGCGAGACGAGCGCCGCCCAGACGATGCCGAGCGTCATAATGAGCAGCGCCGCCACGAGCCAGGCGTACCAGATGCCGGTCAGGACGCTCGACAGTCCATCGCCGACGATGCCCCCGCGCACTTCCCAGCCGGTATACGGCGAAGTGGCGGCGGACAATTCCCGGCCGGATTCCGGCGCGCGGGCCGCTTCGGCGGAAGGTTCGCCGCCGGGCGGCTGCGCGTCCGCGGCGGGCAGATCGGTCTCGGTTCCGAGCATCAGCTCGCCGTCCGCCGTGTACAGATGAATAAAGCTCGTCTCTTCCCCGATCATCTCCCGCAGCAGGCCGCGCACCGAGTCAAGCGAGACGTTGACGACCATCAGCCCGCGCTCGCCCGTCAGCAGCGGAATGCCGCGCGTCAGCGTTACGACCGTGCGCGGCTGCCCGCCCGGGCCCGCGATCTGTCTCGGCTGCGACCAGCGCGTAGGCAGCGGGCCGGCCTGTGTCCGCTCGACAAATTCCCGATCCGGGAAAGTCGCAAGCTTGCGGATCGACAGATTGTCGAGGACCGTCCCGTCCGACAGCCGGTAGACGTAGAGCGAATCGATCAGCGGATTGGTCAGCTTCAGCCGGGCCAGCCGCGTCGAAGCGTCGTTGGCGGCCAGATACGGATTCGCCGCCGCGGAGAAGAACGAATCGAACTCGCCCGACAGAATCTCGCGGTTCATCATCTCGTTGATGGAGCGAAAAGAATAATCGAGCGACTGGACGGCCTGCCGGGAGAAGACCGCGTTGGCTCTCGCCGTTTCCCGTTTGGACAGCTCCGCCGAGCCGGCGAAAAACAAAATCAGGAGGATCACCGGCACGATCACAAGAATCGGCAGATAAGAAAACATCAGGCGATTGAACCAGGTTCCGGACACGGACAGACCCCCTATTTTTATTTTAAAATTACATTTACTCTCACTTTAAGCAGACTTTACGCCTTATACAAGCAAACCTTTCGGCATACGGCCCGGCAGGCCCTTTTTATTTTTATCCGAAGAAAGCCGCCTAGCGCCTTGTTTTGTTCACAAACAAATATTTATTAAAACTAATCCAAACCTTATTTTTTTGCGTACAATAGGTATACAAAAGTTTTGAAAGATTTATTTTTGACGTATTCGATGCTCGAACGAACCTATTCCCCCGGAGGTGACGCTTCATTGCCTGCTGAATCCCTATATGTCGGAAGCGTGCTCGCGGCAGGAGTATTGTCCTTCTTCTCGCCCTGCATCTTCCCCATGCTGCCTGTCTATTTCGCCTTTCTCGGCGGTTCGGAAGCGGAGCGCGCCAAAGCCGCGGAGTCCTCTGCCGGATTCCGCGTCGATCCCAAGCTGATCGGGCGCACGCTGCTGTTCATTCTCGGACTGTCCACCGTGTTCCTGCTGCTCGGCTTCGGCGCGGGCGCGCTCGGCGGCGTGATCAACAGCTCGTGGTTCATGATCGCGTGCGGCGCCGTCGTCGTCTTGTTCGGTATCCATCAGACCGGCGTGCTCAATCTCATGTTCATGCAAAAAGAAAAACGGCTCACGTTCGACAGCACGAAGCAAAAAGGCTGGTTCGGCGCGTTCCTGCTCGGCTTCACGTTCAGCTTCGGCTGGACGCCGTGTATCGGGCCGGTGCTCGCCGCCGTGCTCGGCGTGGCCGCGGGCGGCGGTTCGGCCGGCTACGGCGTGTGGATGATGTTCGTCTACACCGTCGGCATGGCTGTTCCGTTTCTGCTGCTGGCCGTATTCTCCGACCTGCTGCTGCGCCGCCTCAAAAATCTGTACAAACATATGGGCAAGCTCAAAGTGGTGTCCGGCGTCGTACTGATCGCGATGGGCATCCTGCTCATGACGAACAATCTGGCCGTGCTCACGTCCGCTTTTCAGATCTAACCGGCCGCAATCCGACTTTCATTTTTAACTCAAGGAGATGACTCATTTGAACAACGTCAACGCCCGTCCCCTGCGCCGAAAATGGCTGCCGCTGCTTCTCCTGACGCTCTCGGCCGTTCTGCTGCTGTCCGCCTGCGGACAAAACGACGCGGCTTCCTCGTCCGGCCAGACCGCAAGCGCCAAGCCGGCTCCGCAGTTCGATCTCAAAGACCTGAGCGGCAGCGAAGTCAAGCTCGCCGATTTCAAAGGCGAAAAAGTCTACATCAAATACTGGGCTTCGTGGTGCTCGATCTGCCTCGCCGGCATGGAAGAACTGAACACGCTGGCCGGCCAGGACAACGACTACAAAGTGATCAGCATCGTCGCCCCGAACTTCAAAGGCGAAAAATCCGAAGCCGATTTCAAAAAATGGTATGCCGGTCTCGACGAGAAAAATACGACCGTGCTGCTGGACCAAGACGGCAAATACGCGCAGCAGCTCGGCGTGCGGGCGTATCCGACTTCCTTCTACATCGATTCGAACGGCGGCTTGGCCAAAACGGTGCCGGGCCACAACGCCAACGACGTGATCGCGACGAATATCAACGACATTCCCTAAATCCCGCTAACAGGAGGTTATGCGCATGAACCGCAAAAAACGGCCCGCTGCCTGGCTGCCGCTGCTCTCGATTGCCCTGCTCTCGCTGCTGATCTCGGCCTGTTCGTCCACGGGGCTCGGCCTTAGCGCTTCCGGCGCTTCTTCGTACGGAGCCGTCACCGCCGCCAGCATCCCGAATCCGAACGCGGACGTCGATTTCTCCAAGTCCGATCTCAAAAAAGTGTATCTCGCGGGCGGCTGCTTCTGGGGCGTCGAAGCGTATATGGCGCGCATCTACGGCGTGCAGGACGCCGTCTCCGGCTACGCCAACGGCACCGGCGAGAACCCGTCTTACGAAGACGTGATCAAAGGCGATCGCGGCTTCGCGGAAACGGTCGAAGTGACGTACGATCCAGCTCTCGTGCCGCTCGATAAAGTGCTCAAGGAATTTTTCAAAGTCGTCGATCCGACGAGCGTGAACCAGCAGGGCAACGACCGCGGCATTCAATACCGTTCCGGCGTCTACTACACGGCAGACAGCGAGAAAGCGGTCGTCGAAGCCGTGATCGCCAAGGAACAGGAGAAATACAACAAGAAGATCGTGACCGAAGTGCTGCCGCTGCAAAATTTCTATATGGCGGAAGAGTATCATCAGGATTATTTGGAAAAGAACCCGGAAGGCTACTGCCATATCGATATGGGCATCCTCAACGAACAAGAGATTCCCGGTCAGGCAGGAGCCGAAGCCGGCGTGACTTCCGAAAGCCTCAAATCCGCAGCCGCTTCCAAAGCGGCCGGCCAGATCGTGATCGATCCGGCCGATTATCCGAAGCGCACCCCGGAACAACTGAAATCGCTGCTGACCGATATCCAGTATCAGGTCGCGGTTGAGCAGGATACCGAACATCCTTACTCCAACGAGTATTGGGATACGTACGATCCGGGCATCTACGTCGACGTGTCGACCGGCGAGCCGCTGTTCGCCAGCGAAGACAAATACGACTCCCAATGCGGTTGGCCAAGCTTCGTGAAGCCGATTCTGCCGGAAGTCGTGACATACGACGAAGATAACGCCTACAATATGGTCCGTACCGAAGTGCGCAGCCGTTCCGGCGATATCCATCTGGGCCACGTATTCGACGACGGTCCGGAAGATCGCGGCGGCAAACGCTACTGCATCAACAGCGCTTCGATCAAGTTCGTACCGCTGGCCGATATGGAAGCGCAAGGTTACGGCTACCTGACCGGCGTGGCGAAATAACGTTTTTTCCATAAAAAAAACCGTATCCCATGCCGGGATACGGTTTTTTGCTAGTTTTTGGCGATGATCTTTTCCAGCTTCTTCACCAGCTTCTTGGGCGTCTCCGCCCGCACGATCTCGCCTTTGACGATCGCGAACGGTTCGGTGCGGCACAACCGGCATTCTTTGAGGCAGCCGTCTTTTTTCACTTTCACTTCGTCGTATTTGCTTTTCAGTTCCTTATAGGCCGGCTTCGAAAAGCGGTCGATGTTTTTTTCGCAAAATTTGATCTTCATGTCTTCCGCTCCTTTTTCGTGAAAACATTTGACTGTTTTCCACGTTTCCATTGAGTTGTGTGCCGTTACCTTTTATAATGAAACGGAAAAAGTTTAAAAATCGTTCAACCGAAATCTAACAGAAAAAGGTGTCTTTCATTAATGAGTATACTAAATGTAGAACGACTGAGCCACGGTTTCGGCGACCGGGCCATTTTTAAGGATGTATCGTTTCGCCTGCTCAAAGGCGAGCATATTGGCCTGATCGGCGCAAACGGCGAAGGCAAGTCGACGTTCATGAATATCGTGACAGGCAAGCTTCAGCCGGACGAAGGCAAAGTCGAATGGTCCAAGCGCGTCCGCGTCGGCTATCTCGATCAGCACGCCGTGCTGGAGAAAGGCATGAGTATCCGCGACGTGCTCAAAAGCGCGTTCCAATACCTGCTCGACATGGAACAGGAAATGAACGACATGTACGGCCGCATGGGCGACGTCACTCCGGAAGAACTGGAGACGCTGCTGGAGCAGGTCGGCACGATTCAAGATACGCTGACGGCGCAGGACTTTTACCTGATCGACGCCAAGATCGACGAGACGGCGCGCGGACTCGGCCTGACCGACGTCGGTCTCGACAAAGACGTGGACGATCTGTCCGGCGGACAGCGCACCAAAGTGCTGCTGACCAAGCTGCTGCTGGAGAAACCGGACATTCTGCTCCTCGACGAGCCGACCAACTATTTGGACGAAGTGCATATCGCCTGGCTGACGCGTTACCTGCAAGAATACGAGAACGCGTTTATCCTGATCTCCCACGATATTCCGTTCCTGAACAGCGTTGTCAACACCATTTACCATATGGAAAATCAGGAGCTGAACCGTTACGTCGGCGACTACGAATATTTCCAGGAAGTCTACGCGATGAAAAAGCAGCAGCTGGAATCGGCGTTCAAGCGCCAGCAGCAGGAAATTTCGCAGCTCAAAGACTTTGTGGCCCGCAACAAAGCGAGCGTCGCGACCCGCAACATGGCGATGTCCCGCCAGAAAAAGCTCGACAAGATGGACGTGATCGAACTGGCGCAGGAACGTCCGAAGCCGCAGTTCAACTTCAAAGTCGGCCGCACGGCCGGCAAGCTGATCTTCGAAGCCAAAAACCTCGTCATCGGATACAGCGAACCGCTGTCCCGTCCGCTCGATCTCAAAATGGAACGCGGACAGAAGATTGCGCTCGTCGGCGCCAACGGCATCGGCAAAACGACGCTGCTGCGCAGCATCCTCGGCGAAATCCAGGCGCTGTCCGGTACGGTCGAACGCGGCGAACACCAGCAGATCGGCTACTTCGAACAGGAAATGAAAGGCGACGGTTCGAAGACGTGCATCGAAGAGATCTGGAGCGAATTCCCTTCGCTCAGCCAGTTCGAAGTGCGCGCGGCGCTGGCCAAATGCGGCTTGACGACGAAGCATATCGAGAGCAAAGTCACTGTCCTCAGCGGCGGCGAGAAAGCCAAAGTGCGTCTGTGCAAACTGATCAACCGCGAAACGAATATTCTCGTGCTCGACGAGCCGACGAACCACCTGGACGTCGACGCGAAAAACGAGTTGAAGCGTGCGCTGCAAGCTTATAAAGGCACCATTCTTATGATCTCCCACGAACCGGAATTTTACCGCGATATCGTGACCGAGACGTGGAACTGCGAATCGTGGACGACGAAAGTGTTCTAAAATCGTTCGGCGGAAGCCTGTAGAGAAACGAGAAACCCGATCCTCCGTTTGGAGGATGGGGTTTTTTGGTGTTTTTCGGGTGTGTGCAGCGTGTTTTGGCGTGGTTAGCCTGATTGCGGCGGGCATCCTCGCGCAATCGGCGCCGGACGTGACGCCTAACGAATCGTCGTATCGCTATTTGCCCGTTTTTCGCTTTTTTTAAAATCTAACGAATCGTCATACGCTTATTGCCGAGATTGGGTCGATTTGAGAGCCTTTTGAGGCAAATAGCGTGCTGACGATTCGTTAATATGGAAAAAAGACCGTTTTGAAGCCAATAGCGTGATGAGGCTTCGTTAGCGGGCGATCGGCGTACGCCCTCGCACGCCGACTGCCCTGTCTGCCCTGCCCTGCCGCGGCCGCTTCACTCGCCGACGATGTTTGTCAGCTCGCCGAGCCCTTCGATCGAGATCGTCATCTCGTCGCCCGGCTTCAGCCAGACGCGCTCGGCTTCGGGCTTGCCGAGGATGACGCCTTCCGGCGTTCCGGTCAGGATCACGTCGCCGGGGCGCAGCGTAAAATGCCGGGACAGGTACGCGATAATCTCGCGGCAGGAGAAGATCATGTCCGACGTGTTCGATTGCTGCACGACGACGCCGTTGACGCGGGCCGAGATGCGCAGCCGATTCGGATCGGCAATCTCGTCGGCGGTGGCGATAAACGGACCGAGCGGCGCGAAGCCTTCGCCGGTCTTGCCGAGCAGCCACTGCCCCGAGCGCATCTGCAAATCGCGCGCGGACAGATCGTTGGCGCAGCAGTAGCCGAACACATAATCGAGCGCGTCGGCTTCGTCCACATTCGAAGCGGTGCGTCCGATCACGATCGCAAGCTCCGCTTCGTAATCGAGCTGCCGGGTATGGGCCGGATACGGCACGACAGCTCCGTGCGCGGTGACCGAATCCGAGAACTTGCCGAATACGACCGGCTCCGCAGGCAGCGGCATGTTCGTCTCTTCGGCATGCCGCCGGTAATTCAGCCCGATGCAGATCAGCTTGCCGGGATTCAGCACGGCGGGCAGATAGCGAACGGCAGAAGCGTCCAGCCCGAGCCGGGCTTCCCCTTGAATCGCCCGGGCCCGTGCGGCTTCGATCTGCGCGATTTGTTCCGGCGAGCGCAGCAGTTCGTCCGTCGTCGAGGGCAGGACGCTCCAGCCTTCCAGCCACGGCGCCAGTTCGCGCAGCGGGATAACAGTCCCGCCTTCCGCCAGAGCGACTTCCGACAAGCTTCCCCGTTCGATATTGGCAAATTTCATAGAGCTTCCCTCCAGATCGCGTTGGATTCCGGCGGCTCCGGCATGCGGCCGGTCCGCTCCTGTTCATGATACGACAACGCCGCCCCGCCCGCAAAAAAACAAGCACCCGCTCGGCTTCATGCAGAGGCGGGTGCTTCCCGTATGTGTGCGCGGCGCGCTTATTCGGTTCTCGTCTCGTAAGAACTTTCCCGGTGTGCGTTCTCTCGACCCGGCTCCCGGCGCTCCGTCTGGTTGGTAGACTCGTTCTTGTTCGGTTCGTTCTTGGCAGGCTCCGAATGCCAGGCTTCGATCTTCTTCCGGCGCTTGCTCTTGAGCCAGCGCTCAATCGGATTGGCGGACTGGCGTTCGGCCAACGTCTTCTTGATTCCCTTCATCATCAGCTTGGAGCGATCTTCGTCGTTACGTTCCAACTCGTGGAGGTCCTTCAGAAATTCATCGTTCATCGTATGCATCTCCATTAACAAGGTCTCCTCTCAGTATATCGAACATATGTTCTTTTGTCGAGTCCGGGAATTTTTTTCGCGCTTGATCACGCTTAACGGTTCTCTTCGGGCAGCGTTCCGCCTTCTTCCCGGATCTTGACGCGGATTCTCGGAATCAGTTCGCGGTAAGGACCGACTTCGCTGATGTCCGACAGATCGCCGATATCCAGGTTATATTCTTCGCCTCGCGTCTCCAGATCGAGCAGCAGGCGGTATTCCGATTGGTACTCGTATTGTTTCGGTTTGCGGAAATACCCCCACTGCCCGGTAAAATGCTCGACTTCGTGGTAAGCGACCATCCCTTCCCTCAGCCCGAATCCCTGGCGGCGGCAGGCGGCATCGATCCGGTCGCGAAAAGCTTTCGGATTCGTGATAACGACCGCGTAATCGCCGAATTTTTCGTTCCACGGGTGGATCAGCGTTTCTTTTTCGCCTGCGGCATGAAGCCGCAGCGATTCGTTCGTCACCCCGTACAGGCTGAGCGAATACTGCCGCTCCGCTTCGTGTTCCTGCAGCACGATCGGGCCTTCCACATTCTCCAGCTTTTTGCCGTCGACATACACGTTATAATGGCCCGGATTGTAGATCACGGAAGCCGCTTCGAACGGATCGTTGCGCCCCGCTTCGTCTTGTTCCGGGTTTTTGAAAGCGCTCAGGCATTGAAAATGCAGCTGCCCGCGCCGGAATTGTTCCATGAACCGCCGCTCTCCGAATTTGAGCAGCACGTAAATCTTCACCGCTTCTGTCATCGTCAGGCTCCCTTCTCTCTCTGTTGGTCGATCGTTGGGCTGTGCGAAGGATACTCCATATTTACCCAAATTCCGTGCAAAACAAAAACGTCTCCTTTTTCAAGGAAACGTTTCGATTCATTCTCTGTAGGATCCCGTTCCATAAAAATTCCCGTTCGATGCAGACCGTCTGTTCCGCCGCCGCCTATTAGACCGCCAGCCTGCCCCGCCGCTCGGACACCGTGATCGAAGCTTCGATGCCGGACCCGAATTCCAGATAATCGCTTTCGACGCCGTCGCTAAAAATGACCCCGCTCTCCGGCATCTGCGACACGATCTTGAGCGGACGGCCTTCGTCGATCCGGCCAAACACGAGATTGGCCGAAGTCGAGCGGCTCGGATACGGTTCGCGCACGCT
This sequence comes from Saccharibacillus sp. WB 17, assembly GCF_008634075.2. Lineage (NCBI taxonomy): Bacteria > Bacillati > Bacillota > Bacilli > Caryophanales > Paenibacillaceae > Saccharibacillus > Saccharibacillus sp. WB 17. The sequence continues at coordinate 9,296 of NZ_VPFK02000011.1, forward strand.
GAAGTACAGATACGGAGAATCCCAGCCGAACGAAGGGTCCGGCACGAGCGGCTGCGCCGCTTCCCCGCCGGCGAACGAAGAGATGCCCGCCGCGCCCGCAAGCACGCTGCGCATCCAGCCTGTCGAGCCCATGCCCGTGGACACGATGATGCCGCTCGACGACTGCTGTTCGGCCACGTCGCTCTGGCGCAGTTCGTAGCGCGCCGACACATGCGTGCGGCGGCCGATAAACAGGTCGTTGACGGCAACGAGCATCTGCCCGTCGTTCAATTCCGCCTGCGCCAGCCGCACTTCCTTGAACGGACGCCGGCCGCGCAGCAGGTCGCGCACGACCGCCTGCAGATCTTCGACGACGAACGGCAGCAGCGATCCGTCCCAGCGCTGCGGATCGGGATTGACCCCGATCAGCGGCTGTCCGGCGGCGTATTTGAGCGTGTTGGCGACCAGTCCGTCCTGGCCGAGCACGACGATCAGGTCTTTTTCCCCGAAAATGAAGTTCGGCACGTATTCCCGGTCCACCTGCTGCACGCGGCCGAGCCGCTCCAGCGTCTCCGTCGCCTGGCTCAGAGCCGAACGGTAGATCCGGTCTTCCCGTACGTAATCCCCGAAGTCGGCTCCGAGCCGTTCCACGAAAAACTGCGCCTGCTGGATCGTGTTGTAGCGGACGACCAGTTCTTCGAGCCGGGTGCGCCGCTTGACGAGCACGATTTTCGTTTCGCTTTCCGGACCGGCGGCCGGCTGCACCGCTCCGGGCACCGTTTCCGCTCTTTTTTTGCCGAACAGACTCATCGCTGACCGCCTCCTCTCGCGGCCTGCGCGGACGGCGCCGACTGCCCGCCCATCAGGCCCTGCAGCAGATCCGGCGTAATGTTCAGCTGGCCGATCTTCTCGGCATTGCCGGCCATGTCCCGGAACGCGATCGCGATCAGCTTGTCCGGCTGCATATCCATCTGCGCCATCGCTTGCAGCACGGCCGGGCTGACGTTCTCCAGCGATTTCATGACCGCGGTCAGTTCGTACGCTTTGGCATCGGCGGCGACTTTGCGGTTCGACGTCTCCAGACCGATCAGTTCTTTGCGGTCCGACTCCATGCCGATATCGAAGCGCAGCTGCTCTTCTTCCATCTCGTGCCGCTTCTGCTTGACCGCGCGCTCCGCGTTCAGCTGCGTCTCGCGAATCTGCCGTTTCTTCGTCTCGACCGCGATCTCGGTGTTCAGCTCGTTTTCTTTGACCTGGCGTTCCTGCTCGATCGAAGCGTTGCGGCGGCGGTACAGCGCTTCGTCCGCGTCCTGCAAAATTTCTTCGCGGGCTTTCGCTTCGAGCGCGCGCATCGTGTCTTTGTTCGGCACAATGGCGAGGATCGACAGTCCCATCAGCTCCACGCCGAGCGCGGACAGCTCCTCGTCCTGTACCAGCTCGCGCCGCATGCTCTGGGCCAGCGTCTCGCTCGCCTGGATCGCTTCGCGCAGCGGCATCCGGGCCAGCCCCCGCTTGATCCGCACCTTCACGATATTCACGACGCGCTGGCTGAGCAGAGCCGGATCGTCGGACAGGTAGCGGTTCTTTTTCAGGTCATACGTATAATTCAGCACGCCGGTCATCCGGCGGTATTCGGCGATCCGGTAGATCAGTTGGCCCTGCACCGTAATCTTCTGGTAATCGCTCGTCATTTCGTCGAACATGAACGGCACGTCGATCGAAGAGACCGGCACGACGACGACCGAAGTGGTCGGCGCGTAATAATGGAACGCCAGGCCGACGCCTTCCTTGACGACTTTGCCGTTCTTGATCTTCATGACATACTCGCTGGGCTGGAATTTGGCAAAACGGAATCCGAACATACAAGGTTCCCCGCTTTCTTTTTCGATATTGTCATTTCGACTTTAACGAAACTTTAACACATCCAAACGATACTTTCAATATGATATTTACAATTGATTCGATATTTTGGACGCAAAAAAGCTTCGTTTCCTGCGAAACGAAGCTTTGGCGGACGTACCGCAGGTATATGAACAGCAAACATCGAAGGCTTGAAACCGATTCCAGACCGGACACGGATCGGACTTGTATAGGACCCGGATCGAACCCGGACCGGATTTCCAGCCGGTTCAAGACTTGTTGACTTCCATTTCGATGCGTCCCAGCAAATGCCGCGCGTCCGCGCGTACGTCAGGGTCGCCGCCCTGCCCCAGACGCGCCAGCACGTCACGCGCACGCGGGCCGTATTCGCCGAGCCGGCTCAATACCGCGCGGCGAAACTCGCTGTCTGCGTGCGTGTCGTATAGCAGCGCTTCGTACTTCGGCAGCAGCTCGCCCAGCAGCAGCCCTTCAAGCGCTCCGAGCGCCGCTTTGCGAACGAGAGCGTCTTCGTCGTCCAGCGCGCGGCCGAAGTCCGATACGTACGCTTCCCGGCCGGGCAGCCGTCCGGCATGGAACACCGCTTCGCGCCGCATGTCGCGATCGGCAAAGCGGAAAAACGGAACAAGCAGGTTCAGCGGATTGACCGGTCCCTGTTCCAAAATCCGGACGATCTGGCACAGCACGCGGTGATCGTCTTCTTCGGGCAGGCGGCTGGCCAGTACGATCGCAAGCTCCCCGCCGCCGTCTTCCCCGTACGCGTCGATCTGCCTGGCCGCGTTCAGCCGTTCTTCCGCCAGCGGACTGCCGAGCGCCCGGATCAGCAGCGGCACCGCCTCGGCGTAATTTTTCTGCGCGAGAATCTCCAGCGCCGCCAAACGTACGGCCGCCGATTCGTCGAGACCCTGCTCAAGCAGGAAAGACACCGCATCCGGCTTCAGCTTCGCCAGCTTGTGCATGCCCTGAATCGCGCTCACTTTGACTCTCTCTTCCAGACTCGACAAATACAGATCGACCAGCACCACTTCGTCCCCGGCCCGCTCCAGCGCGAACCAATCCGTATCGTAGCCGCCGATGATCTCGTCCAGCCAGCGCTCGTACCATTCGAGAAAATTCACTTCGTACGTAAAAAAAGGAATCTGATGATTGCGGTCCACGTATACGATGCGTCCCCGGCACGGCCCCTGCAGAACGAGCATCATCTCGAACGTCCAGCCCATTTCCCCGATCGCAAGCAAACCGCCGTACAAGGCGCGTTCGTGTCTCTTTTTCCCGGCTTCGTCCAACGAAGGATCGTCCAGAAAAGCGGTGATCTCTTTCCAGCGTTCCGGGTCCATCCCCGGTTCCAGCACGCATTCCCCGCCCGGGTCCCCGAACGAACCGCTCAAGTGCAGAGGCGAAATTCCGTAGTAAGGCCCCGCCCCGCCGTTGCCGACTGTCTGCAGAAACTGCGCAAATTCCGCCGGCAGCGCCGCCTTGATAGAAGCTTCGAACTCGGCGATCTCTTCCGCGGCGATCGGTTCGTTCATCCGGTATCCGTGCCGGTTGGCCCCGAACTCCTTGAACCCCGAATCTTTGCGCGCTGCCATTTTGAGCTTCCAAATAATGCGTTCCAATTGAACCTGCTTGTCCACTGCTGTTCCCTCCCCAAGATCTAACCAGGCTGCCGCGTCCCCCGCTGCCATGTGCTCCCGTACACCGTCTTCTATGTAATCCCGCACGAATACGCGGTCCGGCTCGACCCCGCGTTTCTCGTTCCCGATCTCGCTCGTATGTTATAATCTCCAGTTGTGAAGAGCGGAACGGATTTCCGCTGCTGCTGTGATTGATTGTAACTCGTTGGATTGATTTGTGCAAAATTCCAAATTACCTATTTTTCTTGATTTCCTCAAACTATTCTAAAAAACCTATTTTAAAAAGTGATTCCAAAAACCTATCGGGAGGCTCGATCATGGAGCAGGCAGTCGAACTTTTTTTGCGGCAGGTGTGGGAGCGGCTCGAAGACATCTACGGCAGGGAAAAACGCCGAATCGATAAGATCTCCGCTTGGAGCCCGCTGCAGGCCGGCATTTTTAATTATGTGAAAATCACCCGCTCGCTGCCGGAACGCGGCCTATCGCCCCGGCAGCTCGCGATCGACGTGTACGAACCGCTGCCGTGGAGCGATAGCGCCTACAGATTCGAGCTCGACTTTGATCCGGAACAGAATCCGGAAGCGTGGACCGACGACAAGCTGCGGGATGAATTCTGGCCCGCCCTGCAGCAAAAAATCGTCGAACTGCGCAAGTCGGGGCAAATGGGAGCGCGCTTTTTCGATTATCGGCTGGATCTGGAACTGGAATTCCACCGCGCCGATCGCAAGCAGCCGCTGAAGCTGGCTGCCGCGCTTATCGACGCGGACAAACGGGAGCAGCTGCGCCAGACGCTGGATGCTTTTATCGCACGCAAAGTGCTTGCGCCCGGTCCCGCCCGGCCCAAACAAGAAGACCTGTTCTTTTTCGCGGAGCTGCTTTTCAATCCCGATTTTTTGCCGGAAAGACGAGACGCGCCGGACGCCGACGAGATCGAACCGCTGCTATCTGCAGTCAGCGGCAAACTGCGCGATCAGCCCCAGCGGCTTGCGCAGTGGCGCGGCGAATACAAGCGGGCGCTGCGGAATTGGGCGGAACGGCTGTTTCTTCCCCGTTATTTCGAGCCCGCGGGCGAATATTCGCTCTCGTTCACGCCGAAACCGGAGACGGAGCGGCCTCAGGCCGACGCGGACAGCCTGAACTTTTTCGTCTATGCCGCGCTCAAGATCGGGGAATCCGAGCCGGATCTCCGCCTGCAATATTTGGGCTATGCCGATCTGCTCGGTTCGGATACGGCCCGGCGTTATGTGACGGCCGGCAGCGGGATTGTGGACAGCCGGCGCCGCGGCAGCCTGTTCCAGGGTCAAGCGAACGACGTGCTCCAGTCGATCGAGCTGAAGCTGCTGGCGGAAGAAGAATCGGCTTACCGCGAAGCGCTGGACGATCTCTGCGCCCTGCTGGAGCAAGGATTTCCGAACACATACGCCCTGAAGCTCAAAAGCGGCGAAAAGCGCTGGCTGCCGCTCAAAACGTTGGCCAAATCGCCGCTGCACCGCTTTTTCGCCAATACGCTGCATTACCCGGCCCTGTTCCCGGCGGTCGCCCGGTACGCGGAGCTGGCGATGGAAGAGTACGCCTGGTACAACGACGTCGAACCCGGCGAAAAGTCGGTCATGCCCGGCACTTATGCCGTGTTCGGGCTCGGGCTGCGCAGCGAAGCGTATTTCCCGCTGCTGCTGCGGTATATGGCGCTCGTCGATACGGAGCACCAGTCGGCGCAGGACGAATATGCGTCCGCGTTCGTCGCGGCCCACGGGCTGAGCGGGCGCACGCTGCCGGTTCTGGTCGCGATTCTGCTGGCGAGCGGCCAGTCCGCCAAGCCGATGAAGCCGTGCCCGATCGACACGCCGGAACTTGCGCGGCTGCTGCTGACCTCGCTTGAGATGCTGCCGGAACACGAACGGGACACGGTGCGGTACCGGCTGTTCGGCGGCGCCGACAAGCTGGCGCGCACAGCCAAAAAAGCGGAGCCGGAACTGCGGAGCGCGCTGGAGGAAATCCGGGCAGCCGCGCCGTAAAGCGGGAGATCCGAAGCGTGTGAACACGCAAGAACGCGAATACGCAAACAGGAAAACACGCAAAAAAGGCTGACCTACCGCATCGGACGATGCGGGGTCAGCCTTTTTTCGGCAGGATGGGTTCTGGTTGTCGTACTACTTCTACTGCTGCTTGTACTTCCGCTTTGGCTTGTTTACTTCACTTTACTTTACTTCAATTTACTTCACTTCTTCCGACCCGGCTTTTTCTTTGCCCATGAACGCGACGGCCAGGGCGGCCAGAGCGATCGGAACGAGCGCGTACAGGAACATGGCCGTAATCGAATCCGACATCGCGTTTACGATTTTGTCGAGGATCTCCGGCGGAATCTGCGAACGCACGTCGGACTGGAACACCTGGCGCAGGTCGCCGCCGAATCCGGCCGCCGCTCCGCCTTCCTGCCCGGCGAACGCTTCCGCCAGCCGGTTCGCCAGCACGCTGCTCTGGATCGCTCCGAACACCGTAATACCCATCGTCATGCCGAACGAACGCAGGAACGAGTTGGTCGAGTTGGCCGTTCCGCGGTACCTCGGCTCCAGATTGTGCATCGAAGCGGTCGGCAGCATCGAGAACGAGAATCCGACGCCGAAGCCCGCGAGCACCATGTAGACCGTCAGCAGCACGCGCGACGTATCCGGCGACATGAACGCCAGCAGCGCCATGCCCGCGAAGAACGAGATGACGGACACCGTCATCAGGCGGCGGAATGAAATTTTCGTCTGGAAAATGCCGCCAATCGCGCTGCCCGCCACCGAACCGAGCATCATCGGCGTCAGGATCAATCCGGCGTTCGTCGCCGAACCGCCGTACACCGCCTGAACGAACAGCGGAATATAGACCGTCAAGATGATAAAAGTCGCGCCGTACAAAAAGGCCAGCGCCTGCGAAGAAGCGAACAACCGGCGCTTGAACAGCCAGAACGGCAGAATCGGATCGGCCGCTTTGCGTTCCACGAGCACGAACGCGATGAAGAACACGGCGAACGCGGCAAACAGCGCGAGGATCGGCGCCGACGACCAGCCGTAGGAACCGCCCAGTTCCAGCGCGAACATCAAAGCGACGATCGCGACGACCAGCGTAAAAGCGCCGGCCCAGTCGATACGCTGCTTCTGGTGCACGGCCGATTCCTTGTAGAAGCTTAGAATGAGCGCAAGCGCCACGATCCCGATCGGCACGTTGACGTAGAACACCCAGTGCCAGCCGATCGTATCGGTGATGTAGGCGCCGAGCAGCGGTCCGAGCACGCTTGAGAGGCCGAAGACCGCTCCCAGCATGCCGGTCATCTTGCCCCGCTTCTCCGGCGGGAACGTATCGAAGATGATCGTGAACGCGATCGGCATCAGCGCCCCGCCGCCGATCCCCTGGATCGCCCGGAAGAGGCTGAGCTGCGTCATCGTCTGCGCCAGCCCGCACAGCGCCGAGCCGATCAGGAAAACGATCAGTCCGAACACGAAAAAGCGTTTGCGGCCGTACATGTCGGACAGCTTGCCGAAGATCGGCATGCCGGCCATCGTGGCGACCATGTAGGCGGAAGTGACCCAGACAAACTGGTCCAGCCCGCCGAGATCGGCCACGATCGTGCCCATCGCGGTCGCGACGATCGTATTGTCCATCGCGGCCATCAGGATGCTGAGCAGCAGCCCCGTGACGATCCATTTGGTATTGGTTTGATTCATGATCCGCACACCAGCCTTCTTGTTGAGTTTCGTTGTACATGTTAGATGACCGGCGGGTCAGTGTCAAGTCTATTTTTATGTAAAAACCATCATATTTGAAAAAGAGCCTTCTTGCCGCGCTTACGGACGCCGCGCCCGAGCGGCAGACCGGCCCGCGAGCCGATCCGCTGCCTGCTACAGCGCTTTGACCGCTCCCCCGTCAACCAGCAGTGCCTGCCCGGTGACATACGTATTGGCGAACGATCCGTAGAAGACGACGATCCGGCCGAATTCGTCCGGCTGTCCGAGCCGGCCCAGCGGGATTTGCGCTTCGTTCTCCTGCCGGATTTCTTTGATCGGGCGCCCGGTCCGCTCCGCCTTATCTTCGTCCAGCTCCGCGATGCGGTCGGTCGCGATCCGGCCCGGAGCCACCGTATTGATCAAGATACCGTCCGGTGCAAGTTCGGTCGCAAGCGTCTTGGTCAGCGCGTTCACGCCCGAGCGAAGCACGTTCGACAGAATCAGGCCGTCGATCGGCTGCTTGATAGACGTCGAAGTCAGGTTGACGATCCGGCCGCCGCCCGCCTGGCGCATATGCGGCAGCGCCGCGCGGATCATACGGATCGTGCCGAGCAGATTGAGCTCGAACGCCCCCTGCCAGTCCGCGTCGTCCATATCGTCGAACCGTCCGCCGGGCGGCCCGCCCGCATTGCCTATCAGCACGTCGAGTCCGCCGAAGCGCCGCGCCGCTTGCTCGATCGCCCGCCGCACGTCGTCTGCGCGGCCCGCATCCATGACGACCGTCGCCACCTCGACGCCGGTCGCTTCGCCGATCGCCCGTTTGGCTTCCGACAACCGTTCTTCGCTGCGGCTCGCGATCGTGACGTTGGCGCCTTCCCTTGCAAATTCGAGCGCCGCTGCCCGTCCCAGCCCTTTGCTCGCCGCGGCGACGAAGACCGATTTTCCTTTGAGTCCCAGATCCATGTTCATACCTCCCTCATTGGTTTCGCTTTCCCTTTTTATATACCCGCTTTGCCTCTTTCCGCCCGGGGCTTTTACCGCGCAAAAGCTGGCAAAAAGAGCCCAAAATTGATAGGATAATGAAACGAAAGACCGACCTGTCCCAGAAAAGGAGCGATACCTATGGATCTCGGTTCCAATATCCGCACCGTTCGGAAGCGCAAAGGCATCACGATCGCTTCGATCTGCGCGGCAACCGGCTTGTCGCAGGGCTTTATGAGCCAGGTGGAGAACAACAAAACGTCGCCGTCCATCTCCACGCTGGAGCAGATCTCCAAAGCGCTGGACGTGCCGCTGGCCTATCTCCTGCTGCAAACGGAAGAACGGATGCAGGTCACCCGCCAAAGCGAGCGGCGCCAGACGTCCGGAGGCACGGAGAACGTCTCCATCTCGCATATCGGCCGTACGCCGCATCTGCGCATGACGATCGTCGAACTGTCGCCGGGCGCGTCGTCCGGCGACGTTCCGCACGCGCACGAAGGCGAAGAAGTGCATGTCGTCGTACGCGGAACGGTCACGGCCCAGCAGGGCGAAGATCTCTACGAACTCGGCGAAGGCGATGCGTTCAGCTGGAATGCAAGCGTGCCGCACCGGGTGTGGAACGCCGGTTCGGAACCGGCGATCGTGCTCATATCCGTCTATACGGACACCCGGCGGGAAGTCGATCCTCTGTGACGGCGATCCGCAGCGACGTCAGCGAACGTAACGGCGGCAGCGAATAACAGCGAGTAACAAACAGCGACCGCAGAGAAAAAAACCGCTTCTCCGCCGAAGTTGCGTCGGCGGGAAGCGGCTTTTTTGCGTCTTTTTTGACAAAGGCTGTCGGGCTGCGGGAAGTGTTCAGTCCATCCGGCGTTCGCCGCTGCCGGGCAGGTCTGCCGACGCGGCGGCCGCAGGTGTCGGCTCCGCTTCCCTTTTTCGGAAAGGCGGCCATTCCAGATTCGTGCCCGCCCGCCACAGCCACTCGAACGGCCCGTACCGGAACGCGCGCAGCCAATAGTGGCTGACAATCATCTGCAGGGCGAAGAAACCGAGCCCGATCGCGACCGAAGCCGAGAACGGCAAACTGCCGATCACGCCGATCGAAGCGAAGAAGCCAAGGCCCGAGCCCGTGAACAGCGTGACGAACACCAGCGACTGCATCAAATAATTCGTGAACGCCATCCGCCCTACCGCACGGAACGGCTCAAGCAGACGCCCGACTCTCGACCCTGCGGTTCCGGCCAGCCCCACGATCAGCAGGACCGCGCCAAGAGTCACCGCAAAGCAGGCGACCGGATGCAGCGTCGTGATCCACGGATTGTTGCCGGGACCGCCGTACAGGAACTTGCCTGTCCAGCCGAGCAGAAGCAGCAGCGCGCCGAGCGCCGAAGCGAGGCGCGGATGCTTGGGCAGGCGTACGAACAGGCCGCTGCGATACGCATACATGCCGAACAGGAAAAAGCTCAGATGTTCGATCGCCAGCACCAGCTCGCTGAACGAGGTGGACAGATACGGATTCATGTAAAAAGCGTCCGGATTCGGCAGGCCTCCGATCCACCCGTACAGCCGCGAAGTCGGCGAGAAAGTCAGCAGGACGTTCGAGAGCTCCGGGCTCATCGCCGCCTGCAGTTCGTACGAGCTGACGAGGAACAGCAGGAGACCCGAGAGCAGCAGCAGCGGCTTGGGCATCCAGACGAACAGCATCAGCATCAGTCCGTCGAGCGCGTACATAAACAGGATGTCCCCGTCCCAGACGGCGAATACGTGCAGCGCGCCGAACAGCAGCAGCATGCCCATGCGCCGCAGCAGCATCGGATACGGCCTGCGGCCTTTGCGCACGGCGCCGTCGAAGATCAGCATCATGCTGATGCCGAACATGAACGAGAACAGCGGACGAGCGCTGTTCGCGAACAGCACGTCGATCGCGCGCCACAGCGTGTTGCTGGCGACGTCTCCTTCGTCCATCAAGGCTCCTGTAAGATTGGATAGATTGCACAGGAAAATGGCAAACAGGGCGACGCCCCGCAGCTGGTCGAGCACGTTGATCCGGCCGTCCGGCATGCCGCCCGGTGCCTTGGTCTTCGTCGTCGATAAAGTCGTCATCGTGATTCGTCCTTCTTTCGCAATGGATAGGTAGAAGCTTCTTTTCCATTGTAGAGACGGCGGCCGGGCAACTCTTCCTTCGAAAACTACAATCGGATGACAACTTTGTTATGCCTTACTTGCCGATCAGCGCCGACAACTCGCCGCTGAACACCTGCTCGCCGCGGGCATTGAACGTTGACAGCCGCACGGTGACGATGCCGCTGCGCCGCCTCTCTTCCAGAGAAATCACTTCGACTTCCACGTGCAGCTCGTCGTCCGGATAGACCGGCTTGATAAAGCGAACGTCGTTCATCGCCGTGCCGGCCACGACTTCTTCGCCGTACGCGCCCGTCTCCACCCACAGCTTGAACGAGACGGCCATCGTCTGGATGCCGGACGCGATCAGCCCTTTGAACCGGCCGGCCGCCGCTTTGGCTTCGTCCAGATGCATATACTGCGGATCGTAGACGGACGCGAATGCGATAATGCTTTCTTTGCTCAGAACCAGGGAAGACGTCGTGAACGTCCGCCCCAGCGTAAATTCTTCGAATCTCATCTCAGCTTGCCCTCCCGCTTTTCCGGGCGCCGCTTCAAGAGCGCCCAGGTACTCAAAGTCCCAACGAAACGTATTTGACTTCCAGATATTCTTCGATGCCGTAGCGGCCGCCTTCGCGGCCGAGCCCGCTTTCCTTGAAGCCGCCGAACGGCGCCTGCGCGGTGGACGGCAGCGGATCGTTCAAGCCGACGATGCCGAATTCCAGCCGCTCGGCGATCTCTACCGCTTCGCCGATCCGCTCGGTGAACACGTAAGCCGCCAGCCCGTACGGACTGCGGTTGGCGCGTTCGATCACTTCGTCGATCGTGCGGAACGACGAGACGGGCGCGAGCGGGCCGAACGTTTCTTCGTTCATGCAGACCATATCGTCCGTCACGTTCGCAAGCAGCGTCGGCTGCACGAAATGGCCGCCGTCCGCGAAGATGGCGCGCGAGCCGCCCGCGAGCACCTGCGCGCCTTTGGCGCGGGCGTCCTCGATCTGCGCCAGCACTTTGTCGACCGCCGCTTCATTGATCAGCGGGCCGATCTCCGTGCCTTCGTCGAGGCCGCTGCCGACCACAAGCTCCGACACTTTGCGCGCGGCAAGTTCCGAGAAGCGTTGAATCAGATTCTCGTGCACGTAGATGCGATTCGTGCAGACGCACGTCTGGCCGCCGTTGCGGAACTTGGAAGCCATCATGCCGTCGACCGCTTTGTCCAGATCCGCATGTTCGGTCACAATGAACGGCGCATGCCCGCCGAGTTCCAGCGACAGCTTTTTCATCGTGCCGGCGGCGCCTTGCATCAGCTGTTTGCCCACGCGGGTCGATCCGGTAAAAGACAGCTTGCGCACGCGCGGGTCGCGCTGCCAGACGCCGCCGATCTCGCCCGGCACGCCTGTCACCATATTGAGGACGCCGTCCGGAATGCCGGCTTCGACCGCAAGTTCCGCCAGGCGCAGCGCCGTGAACGGCGTCTCTTCCGACGGCTTGATCACGACCGTGCAGCCGGCGGCAAGCGCCGGGGCGACTTTGCGCGTAATCATCGAAGCCGGGAAATTCCAAGGCGTGATCATCGCCGCCACGCCGACCGGCTGCTTGATGACCCAGATCCGCTTGTTCGGCGACGAAGCGGGAATCGTCTCGCCGTACACCCGTTTGCCTTCTTCGGCATACCATTGGATGAAGCTGTTCGCATAGGCGATCTCGCCCGCGGCTTCCGCCAGCGGCTTGCCCTGCTCCAGCGTCATGATGCGCGCCAGTTCGCTCTGGTGCCGCTCGACGAGCGCATGCCAGTTCAGCAGCAGCCGGCCCCGTTCGATCGCCGGCAGCGCCGACCAGGAAGCCAGCGCGCCGTGAGCCGCGTCGACCGCCGCCAGCGCGTCCGCTTCCGTCGCTTTGGCCGCGCGGCCGACAAGTTCTCCGTTGGCCGGATTGGTCACTTCGATCGTCTCGGCCGTGTCGATCCACGAACCTCCGATCAGCAGTTTGCCGCTTTTGTTCATCGTTTCGCCCTTCTTTCCGTGTATGGGTCAAAAAGAAAGGGCCGGCGCAATGCGCCGAACCTCTCTTTTTGTGTGCTCCCTGTTATTATACACCAGCGCGCATGTCGGACGCTGCAAAGCGCTGCGCGCCCCTAGCGCAAATACATCGAAGCGAGTTCCGCCGCACGCCGGTTTTTGGCTTCGATCTCGGCGCGTCTTGGCATGGGGCTCCACGACGCGGGATCGTCGAGCCACGTCTCCGGCAGTTCTTCGGGACTTTCCGGTCCCCAGCGTTCCAGCCACTCGCGCGGCAGGCGCAGCTTGGGATCGGCGTCGATCTGCCGCAGCAGCGGATGGCCGCTCATCTCCATCCATAGCAGCGCCCACGCTCTGGGCACCACGCGCCAAATATCGTAGCCGCCTCCGCCGAGCGCCACCCAGCGCCCGCCGCAGTAAGCGTGCGCCGCTTCGTGCAGCATCCGGGGCATCTCGCGGTAGATTTTCATCGAGCAGTGCACATGCGCCAGCGGATCGAGCGCATGCGCGTCGCAGCCGTGCTGGCTGACGATGATATCGGGCTTCGCTTTGCGCAGCACGTCGTCCAAAACGCTGCCAAAACATTCCAGCCACGAATCGTCTTCCGTATACGGCTCCATCGGCAGGTTGACCGTGCAGCCGAATCCTTCGCCTTCGCCGCGCTGCTCGACCAGTCCCGTTCCGGGAAACAAATATTTGCCCGTCTCGTGAATCGAATACGTATAGACGCCCGGATCGCTGTAGAACGACATTTCCACCCCGTCGCCGTGATGCACGTCCGTATCGACGTACAGCACCCGCGCGCCGTACTGTTTGCGGATAAAGGAAATGGCGATCGAAGCGTCGTTGTACACGCAAAAGCCCGAGCCGCGCTGCGGCATGGCGTGATGCAGCCCGCCCGCAAGGTTGACCGCGTGGCGCGCATCGCCGCCCATGACCAGCTTCGCCGCCGCTACCGAAGCCGCCGCGATGATCTCCGCGCTGCGGTGCATGCCGGGGAAAAACGGCGTGTCGTCGGTATCGAGGCCGTATTTTTGCGCGTCGCCCACGAGTCCGTCGTCGGGCGCCGGCTCGCTGAGCGCTTTGACCCGCTCGACGTATTCGGGTACGTGTACCGCATGCAGCAGTTCTTCGTCCAGCCGGTCGGCCGGCAGGATCTCTCCGTCCGTCGGAAAAGCGCCCGCCGTCCGCAGCAGGTCGCGGGTCAACGTAATGCGCCGCTGGTCGAACGGGTGATTTTGGCCGAACACGTAATTCAGGCTGTTCGGGTGAAACAAATAAACGGCGTCCCGCATCCCAAGGCTCCTCCTTTGGCTGTCCTGCCTGTTTTTCAAACGAATTTCTTTGTAAAGATCGTTTATAAAAAAAACTTTATAAAGCCTCTTTTTCGTCTGTTTCCCAAAATCGAAACACTTCCCTGCCTGCTTCAGTCCGAGTTTGACACGGGTCTCAATACATGAAGCGCTGCCGGAATCTCAGCCGATCGAAGTCCTCGACCGAATCCTGCGGCACGTACCGGCCGACCCGCACCATAAGGCAGTTGGCGGGATGGCTGCAAATTTCCGGATCGTCCGTGGCGAACCAGACCATATCGACGTTTTTCATCAGGTCCTCCATCATTTTCCGGTAATCCCAGACGCTGAGGCGCGTGCTCTCCAGATCCCAATGCCAATAATATTCGGTCGTGAACACGATCGCATTGTCGAGCTGACCGCCAGAAAAAGCGATCTCCAGCAGTTTTTTGCTCAACCCTTCGCCTCTGTAATCGTTTGCAACTTCGATCGCACCGAGCTCGATCAGATCGTCCATTTTCCCTTCCGACCAGCGTTCGTATTCATCGGGATAATGGAACGTGACGTAGCCGACGACCGTTTCGCCTTCGACCGCCGCGATGATCCGCCCTTCCGGCAGCCCGGCGATCTCGACCAGCGCCGCATGCTGTTCGGCGGGGCGCCGAAACGCGTCGAGCTGCGGATGCAGCGTCAGCTTGTCCAGATCCTCCGGCCGCATCGGCCCCTGCACGACCCGGCGCCGCTCCCCTTCCCCGACTGTTTCTTCCCGATAAAGCTTGATATGCTCCATGCGGCCTCCTTGCTTCGAACAGCAGCCTTTTCGAACCGGCAGACGGACAAAAAAGGCTGCCTTCGGGGCGTGCGGTTCCGAATATGATACGTTTATCATACCCCCTTTATTCGCCGAACGCCATATGGATACCTTTCCCAATGCTAGAGCATGGATGACAACGGCCGTAAAAACAGGTATACTTTCTGCGAAATCGATACGTCCGGCGAATCTGTCGGACGACCGAACATTCGGCGCGTCTCTGTCGAGGCAAAACGGCGCCGTCCGCATCATCGGACATCCGCTGTTTTGCGCGCCGAAGCTTTATTTTCACCGTTATTTGTAAGCGCTACATTTGTAAGGATTGTCAGGGTCGAAGCTGCACGGCTTCCCCTCATTCTATTGGCGACTGGAGGCTCTTATGGACAAGGACACGGTAGAAATCATTGGCGCCGAGGCGCAGCGATCCAATCTGGGCGATTACGAACAAGCCCGGCAAAATTTCGATTGGGCGGACGAAGAGCAGAAGTTCAGCTGGGCCGGGAGCGGCCGGCTCAATCTGGCGCACGAAGCGATCGACCGCCATGCGCGGTCGGGGCTCGGCGACAAGATCGCGCTGCATTACAGCGACCCGGAGCGCGAAGAATCGTATACGTTCGAGCAGCTGCGGCAGGAATCGAACCGGGCGGCGAACATGCTGCGCACTCTGGGCATTGGCAAAGGCGACCGCGTCTTTATCTTCATGCCGCGCACGCCGGAACTTTATTTTACGCTGCTCGGCATTATCAAGATCGGCGCGATCGCCGGTCCCCTGTTCGAGGCGTTCATGGAAACGGCGGTGCGCGACCGGCTGCAGGACAGCGGCGCGGTCGCGATCGTCACGACGCCGAAGCTGGCCGAGCGTATTCCCGCGCACGAGCTGCCGGAACTCAAGCACGTCGTATTGGTCGACAGCTCCAAGCCGGGCGGCAGCGAAGCGTCGGCCGACGACAGCCTGCTGCCCGGCGACTCGCCGTTTGCCGACTTCCATAAATTGATGGGCGAAGCGTCGACGGAAACGGAGATCGAATGGGTCGACCGCGAGCACGGCCTGATCCTGCATTACACGTCGGGTTCGACCGGCAAGCCCAAAGGCGTCTACCATGTGCACGGCGCGATGGTCCAGCACGGCTATACGGGCCGGATCGTGCTCGATTTGCGGCCAGACGACGTCTACTGGTGCACGGCCGATCCGGGCTGGGTGACGGGAACGTCGTACGGCATCTTCGCTCCGTGGCTGAACGGCGTGACCAACGTGATCCGCGGCGGCCGGTTCAGTCCGCAGGACTGGTACGAGACGATCCGGCGCTACCGGGTCACGGTCTGGTACAGCGCGCCGACGGCGTTCCGCATGCTGATGGGCGCGGGCGACGAAGCGGTCAAAGCGGCCGACCTGTCTTCGCTGCGGCATGTGCTGAGCGTCGGCGAACCGCTGAATCCGGAAGTGATCCGCTGGGGCTACCGCGTGTACAAGCAGCGCATTCACGATACGTGGTGGATGACGGAGACGGGCGCGCAGCTGATCTGCAACTATCCTTCGATGGACATGCGTCCCGGTTCGATGGGCAAGCCGATCCCGGGTGTCGAAGCGGCGATCATCGACGATCAGGGCCAGGTGCTGCCGCCGCTGCGGATGGGCAATCTGGCGATCCGTACGCCGTGGCCGTCGATCATGCGCCAAATCTGGAACAATCCGGCCAAGTTCGAAGAATACACGCGTATCGAAGGCTGGTACATTTCGGGCGATTCCGCCTACATGGACGAAGACGGCTATTTCTGGTTCCAGGGCCGGATCGACGACGTGATCAACACGTCCGGCGAACGCGTCGGCCCGTTCGAAGTCGAGAGCAAGCTGGTCGAGCATCCGGCCGTGGCCGAAGCGGGCGTGATCGGCAAGCCGGACCCGGTCCGGGGCGAAGTGATCAAAGCGTTCATCTCGCTGCGCGAAGGCTACGAAGCGAGCGACGAACTCAAAGCCGAAATTACGAAATTCGTCAAAGAAGGCTTGTCCGCCCACGCGGCTCCGCGCGAGATCGAATTCAAGGATAAGCTGCCCAAAACGCGCAGCGGCAAAATCATGCGCCGCGTGCTCAAAGCGTGGGAGCTGAAGCTTCCGGCCGGCGATTTGTCGACGATCGAAGATTGAGGGTTGAGTATGCAGGCCTGAAGATCAATGATTTTGCGGTTCACTGTTAAAAAAAGCCCGTATCCGCTGCCGGATCCGGGCTTTTCGGCATGGTTCTGTCCGCTGCGCGCCGCTGTACCGTCTGCAAGCCGTTTGGCTGAACGGACGTGAAATTTTCCGGTTCGTTGATTTTGCCGTTTGGATAAAAAGCCCCCTGTGTATTAACGCAGTGAATCCCTATTCGAAGGAGGCCTGTTCCATTGAATCGTCGCAGAAAAAGAACGCTCCCGGGCTTGGCCGCCGCCGCTCTGGCCGTGCCGTTATGGCTCGCTCCGCTCCCGCCCGCTTTTTCCGACCCTGCCGTTCATGCCGCTTCGGCTTTACCCCCCGCCCCGATGGACGATCCCGCGCGCAAGCAGCTGCTGTACGAAATTTCCGTGTTCAAGCAGGGCGCGGAACTGATGACGCCTTCCTCTCTGCACGGCAGCCTGCCCGACTTGTTCGCCGTCACGTACAAAGACCGGATCGTGACCGAGACGACCGCCGTCGCGCAAAATCCGAACGCCACGCCGGCCCAACTATCCCGCGCGCTGCGCTACGTCGATTTCTCTTTCCACGATTTTTTTGAAAAAGGCCGCCCTTCCACTTCGTATATTCTCGACAAAATGTCCACTTATTTCATCATGCATTATCCGAGAAGCGACGCGCCCGGCGGATATTCGGATGCCAAAGTCCAGGCGCTGATCGACAAAATGGCCGTGTTGAGCAGCCGGCTCGCTGGCGGAGAAGACGGTTTTACCGTTTACAAAATATATATGGAAACGCTGCTGGACTTTTATGCCCACCCCAATCCGTCATAAGGGAGGTCCTGATCTTGACCTTTTTCGATCGTCGAACTTTCGCACGACTTCCGCTGTCGGCGCTTGCCGCGCTCCTTCTGTTCGGCTCCGTGCCCGTGCTTGCCCAACAACCGACCGATTTGACTTCGGCTTCCGTGTCTCCTTCGTCGGCATCCGGCATCCGGCCGCCTTCCGGGATCGGACTGCAGGACGAAGACCGTGTCCGCCTGCTGCGGGAAGCGAGAGCGCTGTACGCATTCAACGAATTTCCGGATCGTCCTTCCGATTACGATCCATTTTACGAAACGTTCAAAACGGCCGGACTTGCCGCTTTTCGCGCCGCGTTCGATCCCGCTTCGACGCGCGAAGAGTTGACGGCCGCCGCGCAGTCTGTGCACGATTTTCCGCAGTACGAGCTGTACGCCGGCGTCTATAACGTCCCGGTCGACACGATCCTGTTCGAACAGGAACTCCAGCTTCGCCTGTACGAAGAGTTCGGCAGCGAACCCGGCCAACGCACCGAAGCGGATGCCGAGCGGTTCATGCAGCAAATCGCGCTGATGCGCGATCAGCTCTATCCGCTCGTGTCCCGGGATTATTGGAATCCGGACGTATGGCCGATCTTCTGGGCGTATCTCAACGCCAAAGCGGACTTTGAAGATCTGCGCGGCGGACGGGCCGACCTGTTCGCCCAAACGTTCCGCTACCGGACCGACGTGCTGAACCGGACGGTCGACGGGCGGCTGTCCCCGGCGCAAACGGCCGGCTTCGACGCCGCCGTGCGGGAGCTGGAGACGCGACTCGCCACCTTCGGCGCGCCGGAAGCGATCGAAGCCGCATTCGCCGGGGTCCGGGCGGCCTACGCCAGCCTGCCGGAGTCCGGAACGCCGGCGGCCGGACTGTCCGCCGATCTCGCCGCCGCGCGTGCGCTGCTCGACCTGCCCCGGGGCATCCGCTCCGGCCAGTATCCGGCTTCCGCTTTCGGCGCGCTGCGCCGGGCGATCAACGAAGCGCAGCGCGCGCTGGAAAAAGTCGGCACCGATGCCCGGCTCGCTCAGGCGCGCAGCGCTCTGGCTTCCGCCGTCTCGGCCTTCCGCGCCAAGCAGAAACCTTGACCGTCACGCTCTCCTGCCCGACCCAAAAAGCCCTCAGCGTTGTTCGCTGCGGGCTTTTTCATATGCGCTCGATCAGTTCCGTCTCAATTTCGACAGCAGTTTCAATACTTCCAGATACAACCATACGAGCGTCACCATCAAGCCGAACGCGCCGTACCATTCCATATATTTCGGAGCGCCCTGACGCGTGCCCTGCTCGATAAAATCGAAGTCCAGCAGCAGATTCAGCGACGCGATCACGACGACGAACAGGCTGATTCCGATACCGATCAGGCCGGATTCATGGATAAACGGGACGTTGATTCCGAAAAAGCCAAGTACGAAATCGAACAGGTACACGAGCATGATCGAAAACGTCGCTACGATGATGCCGGTGAGAAGGCCCGGCGTCACTTTGATAATCCGCGTCACGTAGAGCAGCAGCATCGCAAACAGCGTGCCGACCGTGATCAGTACCGCGTTGATGACGATGCCGGGATACTGGCTGTCGAACGAAGCCGAGATCGCGCCAAGCGCCAATCCCTGAAAGATCGCGTACAGCGGAGCGGTAATAAAAGCGATTTTCGGCACGAAACTCGTGACCAGCGCCGCGATCAAGCCCAGCACGACGCCCGCGATCATGATGCCGTAGACGTCCATGCCCTGATCGAACCGGTACCAGGTGTAAGCCGCGCCTCCGATCAGCAGAAGCAGCAGCACGAACGTCTTGTGCACCGTTCCGCCCAGCGTCATCGCGCCCGAGCCGATCAGGTCTTCCCTCGCACGATCAAATATTTTTCTGCCCAAAACCGGGTTTCTCGATTCCATCCCCATCATCCTTTTTCCGTAAAATGTCTCTCCAGACTCTTTCTACGTCCAAAGTCGGTCGGGGTTCCGTCAATCTTCCGATCCGTGCCGGCGGGCATACTCTTCCATCGCCGCGCCCATAAACGCCGCCAGCCCGGCGCCGTACCGGTCGAGATGGGCCGTAAAGCGTTCGTCTTCCGTGTACAGTCGTCCCAGCCCGGCCAATGCTTCAGGCGAATACGTGCCGAAGTGGTGCAAAAAGTCGCACCAGCGCCCGATTTCCTGCTGCGCGATCAGCGAGGCGGGATGTTCGTGCCGAATACCGGCCAGCGACTGCACCCGCTCTTCCCATTCCCGCTGCAGCTCCGCGCTCAAGCCCGGCGTGCGGGCCGCTTCGGCCAGCTTCTTCTTCGATTCGTCGATCCTCGCATCTCCCCACCGCTCGCGGGCTTCCCGCTCATACGGATCATTCGTAAACTCTATTCCTTCGAATCGCTGTTCGTCGGTCATCCCGATCTCTCCTTTGGCATGTCGGATCGTGCGGTCGATATTGTCAATCATGCGGCGCGTCTGCTCAAGCTTGCGCTCAAGCAGGCGCCGCTGCAGCTCCAGCGCTTCCAGCCGGTCAAAAGCGGGATCGTCCAGTATCCCGCGTATTTCCTGCAGCGTGAAGCCCAGTTCGCGGAAAAACAAAATCTGCTGCAATCGCTCCAGATCTTGTTCGGCGTACAGCCGGTATCCGGCTTCCGCGGTCCGCTCCGGCCTCAGCAGCCCGATCTCGTCGTAATGATGCAGCGCGCGGACGCTAATGCCGGCGAGCTGCGATACTTCTTTGACTTTCAAAGCGATTTTCCCCACCTCCTCGGTCTTTGACCTCAGCATAAAGGATGACGCGGCGTGAGGGTCAATGCTTTTTTTGCGCCGATTTCGCGGCGGGTAAGGCAAAAAAACTTCCCGCCCGCGCATCGGCATGCGCGAACGGGAAGTGTGCCGCATCGTATTCGGTCATCGGAACGGGCGCAGGATCAGCTTCCGGCGTAGACCAGCTCCGCGACCAGCGGGTAATGATCGGACGGATATTTGCCCGCGAACTCGCGCCGTTCGATAAAGCTGCGCCGCACTTCAAGCGGAGCGGTCGCGAAAATGTAATCGATCGGTTCGCCTTCGAGTCCCCCGAGGAAATCGTGGAACGTGCGTCCGATCTCGCCTTCGAGCTTGGCATAGGCATCCTGCAGCGCCGGAACCGGGCCTTCCGCCGGCAGTTCGCCGCGCAGGTAGCGCAGCGGGGCGTCGGACGGGAACCCGTTCATGTCGCCCATCAGAATCGACGCGCCGCCCGGAAATTCCGCTTCGTGCGAACGCATGACCGAAGCGACCAGCTTGGCGCCTTCGATCCGCGCCGCTTCGCCGATATGGTCGAAATGCGTATTGTATACGCGTACTTCCTGCCCGGAAGCCCGGAAGCGGAAGCGTCCCCAGGTGCAGATCCGCGGGTAATCGCTGTCCCAGCCGAGCGAACCGACCGTCTCCGGCGTCTCCGACAGCCAGAACTGGCCTTGTCCGAGCAGCTCGAACAGGTACCGCCGATAGAAAATGGCGCATGCTTCGTCGTCCGCTTCGCCCCGGCGCCCCATGCCGATCCGGTCGTACTCCGGCAGTTCCCGCTGCAAATCGTCCAGCATAAGCGGATACGCTTCCTGCACGCCGACCACAGCCGGCGCAAGATCCGCGATCGTCCGCGCCGCCCACGGCGCCCGCTGCGTCCATTCGTTGCCGGCGTCGTTCGCCGTGTGGGTGCGCAGATTGAACGTCATGACGGTCCATGCGCCGAGACGTTCCGTTTGCGAATCGTTATTTCGTTGCCGATTCATATAAAATCCTCCCGTTTGCTTCGATCCGGCCAGCCGCGGCCACGAGAGGCGCAAACTTGGATCGAAACGTTTTTATTGAATACTTCTACGGTCTATCATACTGCATTTTCACCCGATGGGGAGCAAAAAAAAGCGCATTCTTCTTCTCTCTGCCGCTTGCAAGCGTCGGCAGCCGAGGCGAAGAATGCGCATGGCCGGTCTACAGGACCGGCAGTTCGCTCAACCGTTTATGGATATAAGACCGCAGGTGCGCGGCCAGTTCGTCTTCCCGTCCTTCGGTGCAGACCGTCTGAACGTAGAACCGGTCCCCGTTCCACACGATGCCGGTCGCGAACGGATCGAAACGTTCCGTATCGTCGGCCCTGGCGGCGGAACGTTCCGCTTCTTCCCGCAGGAACGGCTCCGCGTCCGTATCCCGTGCGTCAAAGATCGACAAATCGTTGTAGACCGGAATATCAAGCTGCTCGGGCCGAATATCGGCCAACAAAGCCGACAGTCCCGGATAACGGCCGCGCAGTTGTTCATCGACCAGCAGCGCGGACATGTTGATATTGTGGCGGCTCATAAATTCCAGTTTGTCCGCGATATCGGCTCCGTAGTCCGCCACGGCCGAAGGATCGACGACGCACGGCACGAAAT
Organism: Saccharibacillus sp. WB 17; assembly: GCF_008634075.2. NCBI lineage: Bacteria > Bacillati > Bacillota > Bacilli > Caryophanales > Paenibacillaceae > Saccharibacillus > Saccharibacillus sp. WB 17. The sequence continues at coordinate 31,092 of NZ_VPFK02000011.1, forward strand.
CGATAAATTCGCCCAAATAATCGTGGTAGCGCCGATCTGTGTACGTTCGGCCCGTATGCACGTTAAAGATCGGAATAGACGCGTCGGGGAACAGGAACAGCAGAACGGCCCGGTACAATTCGCCCGGCAGTTCCGGCAGCGCTTCGATCCGCCCTTGCGACTGCGCGCCTTCGACTTCGCATACGGTGCGGAACGCATGCAGCGGAGCGAGGGCCAGCCGTTCGCGGTACCGGACGACCGAGTCCCGGAACCGGTTCAGATCGAGGCGTTCGACGATCTCCGCTTCGGTGACGCCGACAGGCCCGCGCAGGATCTGGTCGACGTAATGCTGGTAATCGTACACTTCGGCGTCGTGTTCGCCGGAGACGGGATGCCGGTCGTATTCGTCGGACAGTTGGTCGCAGAACGCCTGGCTGCTCATTCCGTCGAAGATCAGATGCGTGCAGGTCATAAGGAACAAATAATCGTTCCGGCTTCGCTTGATCAGGATCATGCGGTGCGCAAGCGACTTCCCGTCATAGCGAAGTTCGTCGTCGAACTCCGTATACGAAGCCCGAATCGCCGCGATCGCCGCTTCTTGCTCCGCTTCCGGCTTGGCAGACCAGTCCAGCAGCGGCACGTCGATACGCGCCGGGCACGCCAACTCCCGTCTCTCCCACGTTTCGCCGCCAATCACAAACGTCGACCGCAGCAGCGGATGCCGGCGGAACATGCCCTGCATGACGACTTCGAACGTCTCCGGATTCACGTCGCGGTTCAGCGCGCGTTCCGCGTAGCTGGACCTGACGCCCATCCGGTAAGACAGCCGCTGCACCGGAGACAGCGGACGAACCGCTTCCGCGGGCGCAGCCGCGAGGTTCCGCGCCCGGCTCTCCATCAGCGCGAGCGCCGCTTGAGCCGTCTCTGCACCCGCAGGCGCGCTGTTCGCCGGATGCTTGGCGTCGGCCGCGGACGGTTCGGCTTCGTTCGCAGCCGGATTGGCTTCGTCTGCGGAGGCACTCTGGCGGCCGAATTCGGCCTGCTCGTCCAGGAAAACGGCAAGCGCGGCCGGTGTCGGATGCTTGAACAAATGCACGATCGACAGCGAGTGCCCGAGTCTGCGCAGACCGGCGATCAATTTGATCGCTTTGATCGAATTGCCTCCCCGCTCGAAAAAGTGATCTGTGCGACCGATCCGCGGCACACCGAGCGTCTGCTCGAACAGCAGCGTCAATTCCGTCTCCAGCTCCGTCGCCGGAGCCGTGTAAGGTTCCGTCTGCGCCCAGACGGGATCGGGCAGTTTTTTGCGGTCCAGCTTGCCGTTGGCCGACACGTCCAGCGCCCCGATCGCCATCATCCGTTCGGGAATCATGTAATCCGGAAGAGTTGCCCGGAGCCGGTCGGCAATAACGGCCAGATGCGACGCCTCGCATGGACGTTCTCCGACGACGTAGGCGCACAGCACCGGCTCGCCGGCAGGATCGCGCTTGATCGCCAGCGCGGCGTCGGCTACGCCCGGAGCCGATTTGATAACTTCCTCGATCTCGCCCAGCTCGATGCGGAAGCCCCGAATCTTGACCTGTTCGTCGATACGTCCCAGATACTCGATCTGCCCGTCCGGCAGCCACTGGGCCAGATCGCCTGTGCGATACAGCAGCTGGCCCGGCGAATAAGGGTCGGGCACGAACGTCTCGGCGCTGCGTTCCGGCAGGTTCAAGTAACCCCGGCCGACGCCGCTGCCGCCGATACACAGCTCGCCCGGCATGCCGATTCCGCACAGGCTTCCGCCTTCGCCGATGATCCACGTCTGCGTATTGGCGATCGGCCGGCCGATCAGCACCGCCCGGCGCTCCGAACGGGGATCGAACACGTAGTCGCAGCAGCCGACGGTCGTCTCTGTCGGGCCGTATTCGTTATGGATCTCGATCTGCGCCCCGAACGTCCGCAGCGCTTCGCGCGCCGTTCTCGATTCCAGTTCTTCGCCGCCCACGATCAGGCATTCCAATCCGGGCAGCGGCATCGCCTCGGGCGAGCCGGCGGCCAGCTTGAGATGCGAAGGCGTCAGCTTGATGATCGTCAGCTCCGTATCGCGGAACACGGCGAACAGATCGTGCTCGATCCCGTCTCTGTACACGTGTATCCGGCCGCCGGCCAGCAGCGGCAGGAACAGCGAAGTGAGCGTGAGATCGAAGCAGATGCTCGTAAAGAGCGGCATGACGGGCGCCGACTTCACGTAAGACTCGCGGGCGTGCAGCACATAGTTCATCAGATTGCCGTGGGACAGCTGGGCGCCCTTGGGCGTTCCCGTCGAACCCGACGTATAGATGCAGTAGCCGAGGTCGGAAGGCAGCGGCCGAACGGCAGGCGCTTCGGATTCGCCTCCGCTCAGCAGCACGTCGACCGGAACCTGCTTGCAGTGCCGGAATACGAGCGCATAAGCCGATTGCTCGGTCATGATCACTTTGGCCCGGCTGTCTTCGACCATGAACCGGATACGGTCTTCCGGGTAATCCGGTTCGATCGGCAGGAACGCGGCTCCGCTTTTCAAAATGCCCAGCACAGCCGCCACGAGCGGAAGCCCTCTCGGCAGCGCGAAAGCGACCACGTCTCCGGGCGAGATGCCCCAGGAGATCAAGGCGTTGGCGATCCGGTTCGCTTTCTGTTCCAGTTCGCCGTACGTATGGCGGTCCGCCCCGCAGACGACGGCCGTGCGATCCGGGAACGCCGCGGCCTGCTCGGCCCACCGGTCGACGAACGTGTCTTCCGGCGCGGCCCGGACCGCGCCCTGGCTGAACGTCTCGCGAATCAATTCGCTCTCCACCGCGTTCAGACTGTCGATCTGGCCGATCCGCTGCGAAGAACGAAGCGTCATCGCTTCGAGAATGCGCAGAAAATGTTCCGCATAACGGCGCACCGTCGCTTCGCCGAGCAGGTCGGTGCAGTATTCCCAGTGGATACGATGGTCGCGGCCGTCGCCGTCCACCGTCAGCGTCATATCGAACTTGGCCGATCCGGCGTCTCCTTCGACGTCGCCGAACGATACGTGGCGCGCGGCCAATTCTTCCTGTTCGTTATTCTGGTGCACGAACATGACGTCGAACAGCGGGTTGCGCGACAAATCCCGGTTGAACGAAGCGCGGTCAATCAACGTCTCGAACGGGAACTCCTGATAGTCGAAGCCGGTCAGGCACAGATCTTTGATCTCCCGCAAAAAATCGACGATCCGCTTATCCGATTCGGGCCGCGCCCGCATCGCCAGCGTATTGACGAACATGCCGACCATGTTCTCGGTATCCCGATGCGTCCGGCCCGCGACCGGCGTGCCGACGACGAGGTCGGCCTGCCGGCTATACCGGCTCAGCAAAATAAAATACGCGGACAAAAACACCATGTATTCGGTCGTGCCGGTATCGCGGCATAACCGCCGGACCCGCTCGGACAACTCCGCCGGAGCGACGGCATGGAAGCTGGCGCCGGCGAAGCTCTGCATTTGCCCGCGCGGGTAATCGAGCGGCAGGTCCAGCACCGGCGTCGCCTCTTCGAACTGCTTCAGCCAGTACTCTTCCGCCGCTCCCTGGTCGCGCAGGCGCATCCATTCGCTGTAGTCTTTGTACTGCCGCTCCGGCCTCGGCAGGCTCTCGCCCGCGTACAGCCGGGAAAACTCGCGCGTAATTACGTTCATCGACGCTCCGTCCGCGATCAGATGATGCAGGTCGAACAGCAGCGCGCCCCGCTCCCCTCCGGTGCGGATCACTTTGAGCCGTATCAGCGGCGCCGTGTCCAGCTCGAACGGACGCACGAAGCGGCTCAGCCACACTTCCCGGTCTTCGTCCGCTTCGCCTTCTTCGAACTCTACCACCGCTTCGACCTGCGGCTCGATCCGCTGAATCAGCTCGCCGTCTTCCAGATGGAAGCTCGTCCGCAGGCTCTCGTGCCGCTCCATCAACTGCGCAAAAGCCGAGCGGATCCGCAGCAGATCCAAATCGCCTTCCAGTTCGAGCAGCCCCGGCAGGTTATACGCCGTGCCCGCTCCTTCCAGCTGCTGGATCAGATACAGCCGCTTCTGCGCCGACGACATCGGATACGCCGGCTGCACCGGCGCGGCCGGAATCGGCACATACACGCGGTGTTCCGCTTCCTGCAATCGCAGCGCCAGCGCCGCGGGTGTCGGCGCTTCGAAGATCGCCGTCAGCGGCAGCCGCACGCCCGTGCGCGCTTCCAGCCGGTTGATCGCCCGCGTCGCGCGCAGCGAATGGCCGCCCAGTTCGAAGAACGAAGCGTCCCGGCCCAGGCNGTCTTCGAACACTTCGATCACAGCCGCTTCGCGTTCATTTTGCGGCGCGGCGTATTGCGCCGCCTGCGGCGCCGCCGGTTCCGGCAGCGCGGCCCGGTCCAGCTTGCCGTTTGACGTCATCGGCAGCCGTTCCAGCCGCGTAATCGACGCCGGCACCAGATAACCCGGCAGCCGCCGGCCCAGCTCGCGCCGGATCTCCTCGACGTCTACCGAGTCGTCGGCGGCCGCATACCCGCACAGATACGCCGCGCCGTACTCGTCTTCGCGCACCGTCACCGCCGCGTCGCGCACACCGCTCACGCTCCGCAGTTCATGCTCGATCTCGCCCGGCTCGACCCGGTAACCCCGGATCTTCACCTGCGTATCGGTCCGGCCCAAATAATCGACCGTGCCGTCCGGCCGCCAGCGGGCCAGATCGCCTGTGCGGTACCACGTGCCGCCCGCGGCGTACGGATCTTCGCCGAACACCTCCGCCGTCTGCTCCGGGCGGTTGAGGTAGCCGATCGCCACCCCGTCTCCGCCGACGACCAGTTCGCCGGGCTGTCCGATACCGCAGAGCCGGCCGCCGGGATCAAGAATATACGCCGTGCTGTTCGCGATCGGACGTCCGATCGGCAGCGGACCGTTCACGTCTTCGATCACGTGCATGAGCGAAAACGTCGTGTTTTCGGTCGGGCCGTAGCCGTTAATGAGGCGCGGCCGCTGCGGTTGTTCCAGCAGCTTGGACACGTGACGCTGCGACAAACGTTCGCCGCCGATCAAAAGATCGTCAAGCGTTGACACGGCGGCCGGGTCGTCGTCCATATAATGGTTGAACAGCTGCGCCGTCATCCACATCGTGTTGATGTCATGCTTCCGCAGCTGCTCGGCCAAATGCGCGGCGTCCGGCACTTCGGCCGGTTCGCTCAGGTAGACGAAGCCGCCGCTGAGCAGCGGTCCCCAGATCTCGAACGTCGAGGCGTCGAACGCCAGCGCGCCGGTCTGCAGCACGCGCGCCTGCGCGAAATCAAGCAGGCCGGTGCCCTGCACGAGCCGCGTCACGCTGCGATGGCGGACGCGGACGCCTTTGGGCCGTCCGGTCGTGCCGGACGTGAACAGCACGTACGCTTCGTCTTCGCCGCTGCCGGGGTGGTGCGGCGCGGACTCGGCGTTGGCCGCCGAGTCCGCGTGCGGCGGATAGTCGGCCGCCGCCGACAGGTCCAGCTCGACCAATGGCCGCCCGCCCGCAATAGCGCGGGCAGTATCCCCCTGCCCCGGCAGGTGCAGCAGCGCCGACACGTCGGCGTCGCCGAGCAGCGCCGACAGACGCTCGGCCGGATCGCCGCTCGTCAGCGGCACGTACGCGCAGCCCGCTTTGAGTATCGCCAGCAGGCCGGCGA
>NZ_VPFK02000011.1:36749-48005 GCF_008634075.2 Saccharibacillus sp. WB 17
GTACAAGCCGCTTTTGTCGGTCAGGATGCCGACCCGCCCGCCTGCCTGGACGCCGGCGCGGCGCAGCGAATGCAGCAGCGCGTCCGAACCGGCGTCCAGTTCGGCGTACGTCAGCGCGTCGCGGCGGCTGAGTACCGCTTGGGCGTGCGGCGTGCGCAGCGCCTGCGCCGCGAACAGCGTCTGCAGCGAAGAGTCCCGCGCATACGGACGCCGCGTGTCGTTGAAGGTGTGCACGATGCGCTCGCGTTCGCTTGGCAGCGCCAGGTCGAACGACTCCGGGCGCTCCCCCGGATTCGCCGAAGCCTGCTCCGCCAAACTCTCGAACCGGCGCAGAAGCCGTTCGACCTCTTCGGGCGCATAGCGCGACGCATCGAACAGGACGGTCAGCGAGAAAACGTCCGGCTGCGCGATCATGAGCGTGATCGGATAATTCGTCTGCTCGCGGAACTTTTCGCTTTCGGCGCCGATCAGCCGTTCCATCTCCGAAGTGCCCGTACCGGTATAATAATTTTCGAATACCATAAGCGTCCGGATCGCATCCGGCGGCAGCGCGCTGCCGGCCTGCACTTCGCCGAGCGAGCCGTAATCGTGCTTCCCGGAGCGCAGCGCCTGATCGTGCGTCCGTTCGAGCAGCTGCTCGAACGTCTCGCCCGGATTCGAACGGATACGGACCGGGATCGTATTGATGAACAGTCCGACCAGCTTCTCGATACCGCGCAGGTCGGCTCCGCGCCCGGACACGACTTTGCCGAATACGGCGTCTTGTCCGCGGTTGTATTTATGCAGCAGCATGCCCCATACCGCTTCGAAAAACGTATTGGTCGTCACGCCGCGCCCTGCGGCAAGGCGCACGATCCGTTCGCTCAGCGCGTCGTCCAGCCGGATCGTATGCGCCGCGTTCGACCCGGACGAAGCTTCGGCGGTGCCTTGCGCTTCGATGCCCGACTGCCCGGCATAATCGTGCAGCATCGTTTTCCAGTAGCGCAGCGATTCGTCGTGATTTTGCCTGCGCACCCATTTGACGTAATCTTCGTAGCTCGCCGACTCCGACCGTCCCCGCTCCGCTTGGCGCAGCAGCGTTTCCGGCGGCTCGCCTGCTTCCAACGCCAGATAAGCGCTCATGAAATCTTCGTACAGGATAGACAGGCACCAGCCGTCCATGATGATATGGTGAAAACTCCAGATCATGTTCTGCGACGCGGGTCCGGTCTTGACTAGCTTCATGCGCAGCAGCGTTTCCCGTTCGAGATCGAATCCGCGCTCGACGTCCGCCCGTTTGAGCGCTTCGAGCCGATCCAGCGCCTCCTGCGGGGCAAACGGCGTCAGGTCAACCTGTTCCAACTCCATCTGCCGGCGGTAAAACAATACCTGCTGCGGCACTTTGACTTTGCGGTAGACGATAGCCGTGCGCAAAATCTCGTGCCGCTGGCTCAAAATGTCCAGCGCCGACTTCACGAGCCCGGCGTCCAGCGCCCGGCCGATCGACATCGTCTCCTGCACGACGTACTGCCCGGAGCGTTCGTCGAGCATTTTGTGGAACAGCATGCCTTCTTGCATCGGCGTCAATCCGTAAATGCGCTCGACCGTCCGTTTTTTCATCTGATTCATCGGTTCACTTCCTCGTCCGGAAATCGAAATAGCCGTGCCTGTTCGGACCCGCTTCTCTCCCGCATCGCCGAAAAGGTCAACTTGCTAGAACGTAATGGTATAGAGCGAATAGAAGAAGCCTTTGCGTTCCAGCAGTTCGTCGAACGATCCCTGCTCCACGACCGTTCCGTTCTTCATCATGATGATCTCGTCGTACATGGACAGCGCCGTCTTGTTCAGCTTGTGCGTCACGATAACGCGGGTGATGCCCTGCAGTTCCAGAATCGCTTTTTCGATCGAAGCGGCCGTCTCGTTGTCGAGCGACGACGTCGCTTCGTCCAGCAGCAGAATCGGCGTCTCTTTGATCAGCGCTCTGGCGATCGACACGCGCTGCTTTTCCCCGCCGGACAAAAACGACCCGTTTTCGCCGCAGTGAAATTTCGTGCTTTTGCGGGCGATAAATTCGTCGAGGCCGGACATGCGAATCGCCTGCTCCAGTTTTTCCGGCGGATACGTTTTGTAGAGTAAAATATTGTCTTCGATCGGCGCGTCGAACATGAACACTTCCTGCTGGATAACGGAGATCAGTTTGTACAGGTCCGACGGATCGATGTCTCTCAGCTCCGTGCCGTCGATCTGTATGGCTCCGTCGTAGTTTTCGTAATAGCCCATCAGCAGGTTGAGCAGCGTCGACTTGCCGCTTCCGCTCAGGCCGACCACCGCGTACGACTTGTTTTTTTCCAGCCGGACGTTTAATCCGTCCAGCACGCGCCGTTCCCCGTCAAAAGAAAACCCGACGTCGCGGAACGCGATTTCCCGCTCGAATTCGCTTTTGCCGCGGCCCGGCGCTTCCGCTTCTTCCGCAAGCAGCATCTCGTCGATGTTGGCAATCAGAGCGGCGCCCGCTTTGCGTTTGTTGAGATACTCGGCCATGATCACGATCGGTCCGAGCAAATAGTTCAGCAGTTGAATGTAGGCGACCACTTCGCCGACCGTGATCTTGCCCTGGATCGCCAGCCATGTGCCAAACGTGAACGTGCCGACGACGACGATAAAGCCCGACGTCTCGGTCAGCACGCCGATCAGCGCGGTGATGTCGTTGTACTTTTTTTTGCGCGTCTCAAGCTCTGTGTTGACCTCGGATACCGTCTGCGCGACTTCCCGCTCCACGCCGAAGCTTTTGATGACCGTGAAGCCGTTGAACACGTCCTTGATCGACATGGTGAACGCTTCGTTTTTCTCCGATACTTTCTTTTGCCGAAAAGCGACTTTGCCGTTCAGGGCAAGCGAAGCGGCGACGGGCAGCAGACTGAGCAGAATCGCCACGACGGCGACCTGCACGTTCAGATAGAAAATGGAAGCCAGGCCCATAACGAACATGGCGATCTGCGTAATGAGGATCAGGTTGCCGCTGACGTAATCGGTCTCGATGATCTTGGCGTCGTTGTTCATGATCGAAATGTAGCTGCCGGTGTTGCGTTTGCGGAAATCGACCAGATTTTTATCGATGATTTTCCGGGAAATGGCGTCTTTGTAGCCGATCATCGACCGCTGCACGTATTTGTTTTTGAACAAATATTGCAGCACGCCCACGATCAGGAACAGTCCCAGAAAAGCCAACACGAGCAGCACGAGATCGATCAGTTCGCCGAACGTGCCCTGCACGCCGATATCGATCAACTCTTTCAGGATAAAAGCGAGCGCTACGTTCATCGCCGCAGACGCGACCGACAATACGACGGCCGCTCCCAGCAGGAATTTGTTTTTGAACAGGTATTTTTTTAGAGACAGTTCCCGCTTAATCCTCATCGCCACCTTCAAATAATCTCAATACGCCTTCCAGTTCTTCTTCGTCCCACTCCGAGGCATCGCCGTAATCGGACGCCGTATAGCGGGTCTCGTCCAGCGAGCCGCAGTGGTCGATGACGCGAAGCAGGCTCTGCTTGAACGTCACGGCAAAAGCGAACACGGCAGCCTGGGCGTACTTCGCGCCGTCGTAGTCGATCGTGAACGACAACCGCCCATTCTCGATGATGCCGGTGACCGCAAAGTGATGCACCGCCCCGTTCTCTTCCGCGCTCATCCGGCCGCTGCCGTATTCCGAGACGACGAACGTTCCGCCTTCACGGCTGACGTCGCCCAAATAGTTGAAGCTTGCGCCCAACGTGCCGGCCGCAAGCCGGCTCGTCAGCCCGTGTTCCGGACGCGCTTTCAGCAGCCCGTAGCCGAGCCCGTGATTGGGCACCTGGCGCAGGCGGTCTTTGGTAAGGCGGATCGCCGCTTCGATCTCTTCGCCCGGCAGGCAGTCCAGCACGAACGGATACGTGTTCGTGAACCAGCCTACCGTGCGATCGACGTCGATTCGGGCGTCGATCGGATGCCGGCCGTGGCTTTCGAGTTCGATCGCGACTTTCGGCAGGCCGAAATCGCTGCGGAAAGCGAGGCCGAGCGCGGCCAACAGCAGATCCGTAATCTCGGTCGTGTACGCCGAACCGCTCTCAAGCAGCAGTCGGCGCGTATCGGCTTCCGACAATTCGAACGTCTCGCCGAGAATCGTCGAAGCGAACCGGTCTGCGGGATCGGCGGACGGCAGCGCAGCTTCGCCCGCTTGCTCGCACACCGACTGCCAGTACGGCACTTCCCGCCGGAGCAAATAACTGTCGCCGTACGCTTCAAGTTCGGATGCCCAACGCTGGACCGAAGCCGTTTTGGACGGCAGCACGATCGGCTCGCCGCGTTCCGACTGGGCGTAAGCGATGCCGAAGTCTTCCAGCAAGATGCGCCAGGAGACGCCGTCGACGACGAGATGGTGCACGCACAGGAACAGATGCGTGCCGCCGCCGGTGCGGAACAACGCCGCTTTGACGAGCGGGCCCCCGTTCAGGTCGAACCCGGCCTGTATCCGCTCGCAGCGCTCTTCGATTTTGGCGCCGAGCCGTTCGCCGTCTTCGCTGGCCAAAAAGTCGTACACGAACAGTTCGTAGGCTTGGCCGGTCTCTGTCCCGCGGACAAAAGGAGCGGCCTCTCGCGGGAACACGCTGCGCAGCGCGTCGTGATGCAGCGTCAGATGGAACAGCGCGGCCCGAACGTGCACTTCCTGCTGTTCGTCCGGCGAACGGACGAGGATCGCCTGGTTGAAATGTTCAGGCTTGGACAGGTTCCAGCCGAAAAATTCGCGCTGGATCGGAGTCAGCTTCAGCTCGCCTTCGACAGGCAGCTGATCGTCCGCCCGTCGGTCGCCGGCCCGGCGATCGATTTTGGCCGCGATATGCCGAATGTCTTTTTCATGGAAAATGAGCGGCAGGTCGGTCTCGAAGCCGCGCTGACGCAGCTTGGACACGATCCGCATCGCCTTGATCGAATCGCCGCCGCGTTCGAAGAAATTGTCGTCGATGCCGACGCGTTCGCTGCCGAGCACTTCGGCGAACACGGCGCACAGCGCTTCTTCCGTCTCGTCGCGCGGCGCGGCGTATTCGGCCGCCTGCGGTGCCGCCGGTTCCGGCAGCGCGGCCCGGTCCAGCTTGCCGTTGACCGTCATCGGCAGCCGTTCCAGCCTCGTAATCGACGCCGGCACCAGATAACCCGGCAGCCGCCGGCCCAGCTCGCGCCGAATCTCGTCGACGTCTACCGAGTCGTCGGCGGCCGCATAGCCGCACAGATACGCCGCGCCGGATTCGTCTTCGCGCACCGTCACCGCCGCGTCGCGCACGCCGCTGACGCTCCGCAGTTCGTGCTCGATCTCGCCCGGCTCGACCCGGTAGCCCCGGATCTTCACCTGCGTATCGGTCCGGCCCAAATAATCGACCGTGCCGTCCGGCCGCCAGCGGGCCAGATCGCCCGTGCGGTACCAGATGCCGCCCGCGGCGTACGGGTCTTCGCCGAACAGCTCCGCCGTCTGCTCCGGCCGGTTCAGGTAGCCGATTGCCACGCCGTCGCCGCCGACGACCAGTTCGCCGGGCTGTCCGACGCCGCACAGCCGGCCGCCGGGATCAAGAATATACGCCGTGCTGTTGGATATCGGACGGCCGATCGGCAGCGGGCCGTTGACGTCTTCGATCACGTGCATGAGCGAAAACGTCGTGTTTTCGGTCGGGCCGTAGCCGTTAATGAGGCGCGGCCGCCGGGGTTGTTCCAGCAGCTTCGATACGTGACGCTGCGACAACCGTTCGCCGCCGATCAGCAGATCGTCAAGCGTCGACACCGATGCCGGATCGTCGTCCATATAGTGGTTGAACAGCTGCGCCGTCATCCACATCGTATTGATATTGTGCTCCCGCAGCTTCGCTTGCAGCTGCGCGGCGTCCGGCACTTCGGCCGGTTCGCTCAGGTAGACGGAGCCGCCGCTGAGCAGCGGTCCCCAGATCTCGAACGTCGAGGCGTCGAANNNCGCCTGGGCAAAGTCCAGCAGGCCGGTGCCCTGCACGAGCCGGGTCACGCTGCGATGGCGGACGCGGACGCCTTTGGGCCGTCCGGTCGTGCCGGACGTGAACAGCACGTACGCTTCGTCTTCGCCGCTGCCGGGGTGGGGCGGCGCGGATGCGGCGTTGGATGCCGGATGTACGGCGGACGCCGATATATCCGGTGAGAGCGCGGTTTCCGACGCCGACAAATCGTTCATAGCGTGCGTAGAACCCGGCATTGCCGCCGCCAAGTCCAGCTCGACCAGAGGTCGCCCGCCCGCAATAGCGCGGGCAGTATCCCCTTGTCCCGGCAGGTGCAGCAGCGCCGACACGTCGGCGTCGCCGAGCAGCGCCGACAGACGCTCGGCCGGATCGCCGCTCGTCAGCGGCACGTACGCGCAGCCCGCTTTGAGTATCGCCAGCAGGCCGGCGANATACAAGCCGCTTTTGTCGGTCAGAATGCCGACCCGTCCGCCCGCCTGGACGCCGGCGCGGCGCAGCGCGCTCAGCAGCGCGTCCGAACATGCGTCCAGTTCGGCGTACGTCAGCGCGTCGCGGCGGCTGAGTACCGCTTGGGCGTGCGGCGTGCGCAGCGCCTGCGCCGCGAACAGCGTCTGCAGCGAAGATTCCCGCGTATACGGACGCCGCGTGTCGTTGAAGATCTGCACGATGCGGTCCTGTTCATCCGGGCCGACCAGTTCGATCTCACCGAGCCGGATGGAGGCATCGGCCGTGATGCTGCGCAATATGCGCTCGAAGGCGGCGGAGAACGCGCTCACCGTCGCTTCCGCAAACAGGTCGGTGCCGTATTCCCAGTCGACGGCGTATCCGTCCGCTTCTTCGCCGACGCTCAGCGTCAGATCGAATTTGGACGACTGCGTTCGCACCTGAATCGGTTCAAACGTGAGACCGCGCAGCGTTTGGCGTTCGCTTTTGCGATTCTGCATCACGAACATGACGTCGAACAGCGGATTGCGCGCCGGATCGCGCGGCAGGCCGAGCGCTTCGACGAGCGATTCGAACGGATACGACTGATGCTCGTATGCCGATACGGCGAACGTCTTGATCTCGTCGAGGAAATCGGAATACGTCTTGCCGCGCTCCGGCCGGCCGCGCATTGCGAGCGTATTGACGAACATGCCGGCCATCTTCTCCGTATCCCGGTGTGTCCGGCCTGCGGCCGGGCTGCCGACGATCACGTCTTCCTGCCGGGAAAAAGCGGCCAGCAGAATCTGCAGGGCGGACAGCAGCACCATGTATTCCGTCGCGCCCGACCGCCGCGCCGTGTCGGTCACTTGGCGCTTCAGGTCGAGGTCGATCCGGGTGCGCAGCGTGTCGCCCGCGAAGCTCTGAATCTGCGGCCTCGGGTAATCGAGCGGCAGGTCGAGTATCGGCAGCTCTCCGGCAAACTGTTCGTTCCAGTAGTCCGCTTGTTCCTGCGTGCCGCTGCTCAGGCTCCACTCGGTGTAATCTTTGTACTGCACGCGCAGTTGTTCGAGCTCCTGATCGTCGTACAGTTGGAAAAACTCTTCAATGATCAGATCAAGCGTCGCTTCGTCGGACACAATATGATGCATATCGAACAAAATGAGATGCCGCTGCGGCCCGGTCTCGATCACTTTCAACCGGATCAGCGGAGCCTGGCGCAGATCGAACGGCCGGACGAAATGCCGCAGCGAGGCATCCGGCTCGATCTCGGCGCGTTCGAATTCGATTTTGGCCGAAAGATCGGTCCCGATTCGCTGCCGCCCTTCGCCGTCGTCGCCCGCTTCGAATCCGGTGCGCAAAATGTCGTGCCGTTCGACCAGCTTGCGGAATGCATGCTCGACCTGGAATACGTCCAGTTCGCCGTGCGCTTCGACTCCGCCGGACATATGATACGCGGTCCCCGCTTCCTGCAGACTTTCGATTCTGTACATTCTCTGCTGGGCCGAGGACAACACATAACTGTCGGCCGGCTGCACCTGCGGAATGCCGCGATATTCGGCGGCAGGCCCCGCATGCAGAAGTTCGCTCAGTTCTTCGACCGTCGTGCGTTCGAACAGCGTTCGGAGCGGCAGACGAATGCCGAGTTCTTCTTCGATCAGGTTGACGGCGCGCGCGGCGCGCAGCGAATGTCCGCCGAGTTCGAAGAACGAATCGTCGATGCTCAATTGGTCGGCTTCCAGCTCCAGCACCGCCGCGAAAATGGCAGCCAGCTTGGCCTGCGTATCGTTTTGCGGCAGCACCCGGGCCGGGCGCTGCTCGAATTGCGGCTCCGGCAGCGCGGAACGATTCAGCTTGCCGTTCGAGTTGACCGGCAGATGTTCGAGGACGACGATCGCCGTCGGCACCATATAGGCAGGCAGCTGCTGACCCAGTTCATGCTTGCAGGACGAGGTGTTAAAAGAATCCGGCCGGCCGGCGACGACGTAGGCGCACACGTAAGCTTCGCCGGCCTGGTCCGTTCTCGCGATGACCGCCGCGTCTTTGACGCCTGTGCAGCCGCGGAGCAGCGTTTCGATCTCGCCGAGTTCGATCCGGTATCCGCGGATTTTGACCTGATCGTCGATCCGCCCCGAATATTCGAGCTGGCCGTCGCTTGTCCAACGGGCCAGATCGCCGGTGCGGTACATGCGGCGTCCCGGCGCGAACGGGTCCGGAACGAAGCGCGCTTCGTTTAGCTCGGGACGGTTCATATACCCGCGGGCCACGCCGTCGCCGGAGATGCACAGCTCGCCCTGGACGCCGATCGGCACCGGGCGGTCGCAGCGGTCGAGCACGTAGATCGCGGTATTGGCGATCGGCCGGCCGATCAGCGGACGGTCCGAGACGCCGAAAGCGAACGCGCTCGACCAGACCGTCGTCTCGGTCGGGCCGTACAGATTGTAAAAGCTGCAGTCGAAACGTTCGCGCAGCTCGGCGACCAACGACTGCGGCAGCGCTTCGCCGCCGATCAAAATATGTTCCAGCGACCGGAAAGCGCTGCCGCCCCGGACGTCCAGCAACATTTTGATACGCGACGGCGTCATCTGGATCACGTTCGCGGTCCGGTGTTCGATCGCGGCGCGAATCGCTTCCGGATCTTTTTGTTCGTCTTCGTTCAAAATGACGATACGGAGTCCCCGGGCCAGCGCGAGCAGCGATTCGACGACGAAAATATCGAACGAAATATTCGTCGTGTTCAGGATCGTCTGTCCTTCGGCGAAAGCGACGACGTTCGCCAGTCCTTCGATCAGGTTGTGCACCGAGCGGTGCTCCAGCATAACGCCTTTGGGCCGTCCGGTCGAACCGGACGTGAAGATGATATACGCCAGATCCGACGCCAACACGCCGTTGTCGGGATTGCGATCGTCCGCCGCGTAGGCGTCGGCCCGATCCAGATTCAGGATAGGGCCGTCGAAGCAGCGGCCCGCTTCCGGAAGACGCGCTTCGTCGGTCAGCAGCAGGACCGCCCCGCTCTCTTCCAGCATGTACCGAATCCGGTCGGCCGGAAATTCGGGATCGATCGGCACGTAAGCGCAGCCGGATTTGAGCACGGCCAAGATAGCGGCGTGCATATGCAGACCGCGGCCGACCATGATCGCCACGGCCGTGCCGCGCGGTTCATCGGCGATTCGGCCGATACTGCCGGCGAGGCGATTGGCGCGGCGGTTCAGTTCATCGTAAGTCAGGCTCTCGCCGGTCGCATGCAGCATAAGCGCCGTGCGTTCGCCGCTGCGGGACACTTGGCGTTCGAACAGCGCCGGAAGCGTAAGCTCGCGATCGTAATAAGCTTCCGTTTCGTTGAAGCCGATGACCTGCCGGCGTTCTTCTTCCGCGCTCAGCACCCGAATACGGCCGATCGGGGTCTCGGGCTGCTGAAGGACCGCTTGCAGCACCTGCAGGAAATGGTTCGCCATCCGCCGCATCGTATCTTCCCGGAACAGCCGTGTGCCGTATTCCCAGTTGAGGACGTATTGTCCCTGCCTGCGCTGCACGGCGACGGTCAGATCCAGCTTCGCGCTATCCGATGGTCCCTCGATATCGCGTACCGTCGTTCCGTCCGCTTCCCACGCCGTTTCTTCGTTGTTTTGCACAATCAGCATCACGTCGAACAGCGCGTTGCGCGACAAGTCCCGCTCCAGATCCAGACGGCCGATCAAAGCTTCGAACGGATATTCCTGATGCGCCTGGGCTTGCAGCGCCTGGTTCTTCGTCTCCCGCAGCAGCTCGGCGAACGTCTTGCCCGGCTCGGGACGGCCGCGCATCGCCAGCGTGTTAATGAAAACGCCGACCATGTTTTCGGTATCCTGATGCGTGCGGCCGGAGATCGGGCTGCCGATCACGATATCGTCCTGCCCGCTGTATTTGCCCAACAGCACCGTCAGCGCGGCCAACAAAATCATGTAGTCGGTCGTGCCGCTTCTGCGGCCCAGTTCCGACAACTTATGTACGAGCGAATCTTCGAGCACGAGATCAAAACTTGCGCCCGCGAAGCTCTGCGTCTGCCCGCGCGGGTAATCGAGCGGCAGGTCCAGCACCGGCGCCGCTTCTTCGAACTGCTTCAGCCAGTACGCTTCCGCCGCTCCCTGATCGCGCAGGCGCATCCATTCGCTGTAGTCTTTGTACTGCCGCTCCGGCATCGGCAGGCTCTCGCCCGCGTACAGCCGGGAAAACTCCCGTGTGATCACGTTCATCGACGCTCCGTCCGCGATCAGATGATGCAGATCGAACAGCAGCGCGCCCCGGTCCCCTCCGGTCCGGATCACTTTGAGCCGTATCAGCGGCGCCGTGTCCAGCTCGAACGGACGCACAAAGCGGCTCAGCCACACTTCCCGGTCTTCGTCCGCTTCGCCTTCTTCGAACTCCACCACCGCTTCGACCTGCGGCTCGATCCGCTGAATCAGCTCGCCGTCTTCCAGATGGAAACTCGTTCGCAGGCTCTCGTGCCGCTCCATCAACTGCGCAAAAGCCGAGCGGATCCGCAGCAGATCCAGATCCCCTTCCAGTTCGAGCAGCCCCGGCAGGTTATACGCCGTACCCGCTCCTTCCAGCTGCTGGATCAGATACAGCCGCTTCTGCGCCGACGACATCGGATACGCCGCCTGCACCGGCGCGGCCGGAATCGGCACATACACGCGGTGTTCCGCTTCCTGCAGCCGCAGCGCCAGCGCCGCGGGCGTCGGCGCTTCGAAGATCGCCGTCAGCGGCAGCCGCACGCCCGTGCGCGCTTCCAGCCGGTTGATCGCCCGCGTCGCGCGCAGCGAATGGCCGCCCAGTTCGAAGAACGAAGCGTCCCGGCCCAGGC
>NZ_VPFK02000011.1:48012-113274 GCF_008634075.2 Saccharibacillus sp. WB 17
ATCTTCGAACACTTCGATGACAGCCGCTTCGCGTTCATTCTGCGGCGCGGCGTATTCCGCCGCCTGCGGCGCCGCCGGCTCCGGCAGCGCGGCACGGTCCAGCTTGCCGTTTGACGTCATCGGCAGCCGGTCCAGCCGCGTGATCGACGCCGGCACCAGATAGCCCGGCAGCCGCCGGCCCAGCTCGCGCCGGATCTCGTCGACGTCTACCGAGTCGTCGGCGGCCGCATACCCGCACAGATACGCCGCACCATATTGATCTTCGCGCACCGTCACCGCCGCGTCGCGCACGCCGCTGACGCTCCGCAGTTCGTGCTCGATCTCGCCCGGTTCGACCCGGTAGCCCCGGATCTTCACCTGCGTATCGGTCCGGCCCAAATAATCGACCGTGCCGTCCGGCCGCCAGCGGGCCAGATCGCCTGTACGGTACCACGTGCCGCCCGCGGCGTACGGATCTTCGCCGAACACCTCCGCCGTCTGCTCCGGGCGGTTGAGGTAGCCGATCGCCACGCCGTCGCCGCCGACGACCAGTTCGCCGGGCTGTCCGATGCCGCACAGCCGGCCGCCGGGATCAAGGATATACGCCGTGCTGTTCGATATCGGACGTCCGATCGGCAGCGGGCCGTTCACGTCTTCGATCACGTGCATGAGCGAAAACGTCGTATTTTCGGTCGGGCCGTAGCCGTTAATGAGGCGCGGCCGCCGGGGTTGTTCCAGCAGCTTCGATACGTGACGCTGCGACAACCGTTCGCCGCCGATCAACAGATCGTCAAGCGTCGACACCGATGCCGGATCGTCGTCCATATAGTGGTTGAACAGCTGCGCGGTCATCCACATTATATTGATATTGTGCTCCCGCAGCTTCGCTTGCAGCTGCGCGGCGTCCGGCACTTCGGCCGGTTCGCTCAGGTAGACGGAGCCGCCGCTGAGCAGCGGTCCCCAGATCTCGAACGTCGAGGCGTCGAANTGCCTGCGCAAAATCGAGCAGGCCGGTGCCCTGCACGAGCCGGGTCACGCTGCGATGGCGCACGCGGACGCCTTTGGGCCGTCCGGTCGTGCCGGACGTGAACAGCACGTACGCTTCGTCTTCGCCGCTGCCGGGATTAGGCGGCGCGGATGCGGCATCGGACACGGCACCGAACGCCAAGTCAGCGTGCGGCGGATAGTCGGCCGCCGCCGACAGGTCCAGCTCGACCAACGGCCGCCCGCCCGCAATAGCACGGGCAGTATCCCTTTGCCCCGGCAGGTGCAGCAGCGCCGACACGTCGGCGTCGCCGAGCAGCGCCGACAGACGCTCGGCCGGGTCGCCGCTCGTCAGCGGCACGTACGCGCAGCCCGCTTTGAGTATCGCCAGCAGGCCGGCGACGTACAAGCCGCTTTTGTCGGTCAGGATGCCGACCCGTTCGCCCGCCTGGACGCCGGCGCGGCGCAGCGCGCTCAGCAGCGCGTCCGAACAGGCGTCCAGTTCGGCGTACGTCAGCGCGTCGCGGCGGCTGAGTACCGCTTGGGCGTGCGGCGTGCGCAGCGCCTGCGCCGCAAACAGCGTCTGCAGCGAAGACTCCCGCGCATACGGACGCCGCGTATCGTTGAAGGTCTGCACGATGCGGCCCCGTTCGTCCGGGCCGACCAGTGCGATCTCGTCGACTTCGATCTCCGGCCGTTCGGCCGCCTGGGACAAAATCGCGTTCAGTCGGCCGAGAATAAGCTCGATCTCTGCTTTGGCGTAGACCGAAGGATCGTACATCATCTCCAGACGCAGCACTTCGTCCAGATAGACGACGAGCGACAGCGGGTAATGCGTCCGTTCTTCGAGCGATTCCACTTCAAAAGACAGCCCGCCGGTCTGCTGCGCTTCTTCGTCGACGTAATAGTTTTCAAAAGCGATCAGCGTGCGCAGCAGGTCGCTTTTGAGTTCGGTCTGTTCCTGGATTTCGGGCAGCGCGCAGTAATCGTACGCCGTGCTCTCCGCGGCCTGGTCCTGAAGCTGCCGGGCCAACCCGGCGAACGTCTCGCCGGCGGCGCGGCGAACGCGGACCGGCACCGTGTTAATAAACAGTCCGACTGTCTGCTCGATGCCGCGCAGCTCGGGGCTGCGCCCCGAAACGACTTTGCCGAATACGACGTCTTCGGACGCATTGTACCGCTGCAGCAGGATGCCCCACGCCGCTTCGACGAGCGTGTTGGCGGTAACGTTCAGCTGCTGGGTCGCCGATTTGAGCAGGCGGCACGTCTGCACAGACAGTTCAAGCTGAACCTGTTCGGTCTGCCGCTCCGACCTGCCGGCGCTTCCGCACGCTTCGATGCCCGACGAGCGCTCGACGCCCATAAGCAGCCCGTTCCAATAGCGCAGCCCGGCTTCCTTGTTTTTCGAGCCGAGCCATTTGATGTAGTGTTCGAACGTGACCGCATGCTGCGCGTCCCGTTCGATGTCCGCGCGCAGGCGGGGCAGCGGCAGGCCGCCGGCCAGCTTTTCATAATTGTGCATAAAATCGTTGACGATCAGCGCCATACACCAACCGTCCATGATGATGTGGTGAAAACTCCAGATCAGCTTGTAGCGCTCCGCCCCCATCTTCACGGCCGTCACCCGCATAAGCGGATCTTTTTCCAGATCGAAGCCCCGTTCCAGATCGGCCCGCTTGACCGCTTCGAACTCCGCCTGCGCTTCTTGTTCCGGCAGATGCCCGAGATCGACGTGTTCCAGCCCAAGGTCGCGCTCTTTGAGAATGATTTGGCGCGGCTGCTTGATTTTCCGGTAAAAGATCGACGTGCGCAGCACTTCGTGCTTGCGGGTCAGCAGCAGCAGACTGTCGCGGACGGCGGACAGGTCGAGGCTTTGGTCGAACCGGATCGTGTTTTGAACGAAATAGCTGGAAGACTTCTCGTCGATCAGCCGATGGTACAGCATGCCTTCCTGCATGGGCGTCAGCGCGTAAATCTTTTCTACGTTGTTTGTCATCGTTCAGCTCCGATTCTCAAGTGTAGCTCTTCATGATTTCCGAAAATTCGTCCATCTCCAGATCCAGATCGCCGAAGTCCGAAGCGGTATACTCCACGTTTTCTTTGGTGGCGCAGTGCTCGACGATCTCGGTCAGCGTTTGCCTGAAAATTTCCGCAAAGCTTTCCGCTTTTTCCCGCGTGTAGCGCAGCGGATGATACTGCATGTCCATCATCAGGCGCCCCTGCAGGACACTGACGTTGAGCGTAAACGGTTGGGGCGGGCGGTTCTCCGCGGCGGTGCTGTCTCCCGAAGGTTCGTTGGACAGCGCAAGCAGTCGGCCCGTCTCCTGTTCGCCGTCGAGCTGGCCGAGGTAGTTGAAGCAAAATTCCGCCTGTGCCGATATCGAAGTCTCTCCGCGCAGATGCCGGATCACGCCGTAACCGAGGCCGTGATTCGGAATTTTGCGCAGCGTTTCCTTGGTCGCGCAAATATCGTGCCCGATTTCGCCGTCCGAGCGCAAAATGACCAGGAACAGACTCGTAAACCATCCGACCGTCCGGTCGATTTCGATCGGCCGGTGTATCGCTTCGCGGCCATGTCCTTCCAGTTCGAGCAAAATTTCTGTGCGGCCGTCCCACCGCTTCACGCTGCGGCCGAGCGCCGTCAGCAGCAGATCGTTGATCTGCGTCTGGTACGCCTGCCCGGCTTCGTGCAGCAGTTGGCGCGTCGGTTCTTCGCTCAGGACGCAGAACGCTTCCGCGGACACGAACGGCACGGCGGCCGCCGAATCTTGTTCGACCGCAAGCGCCAGCGAACGCTGCCCGATCTCCGCCCAATACGGAAGTTCGCGCTCCAGTTCTTCGCTGTACGCGTATTCCCGCAGCGCTTCGGCCCAGGCGGCGTACGATGCCGTTTTGGCCGGCAGTTCGACCGGCTCCGCCTGCTCGATCCGGCGGTACGCGGATTCCAGATCTTCAAGCAGGATGCGCCACGAGACGCCGTCCACGACCAGATGATGAATCGCGATCAGCAGGCGGTCGTTTTCGCTTGTGCGGAACAAGCCGGCTTTGAGCAGCGGCCCCGCATCCAGCCGGATCGAACTTTGCAGCAGCGAACTTTCCTGCCGGATTCGATCTTCGGCATCCGGCAGGCCGAGATGCGACAAGTCGAAGACCGACAGATCGAACGACGGCTGCGTATCGGCGGCCCGAACCGACTGCAAGCCTTCCGGCGCAAACCCGGCGCGCAGCATATCGTGATGGCGCACGAGCGCCGTCAGCGCTTCGCCGAGCACGGTCTCATCCAGCGGCGCGGCCGCATGCAGCATGACCGACTGGTTGTAATGGTGCGGCTTCTCAAGCTTCCAGCCGTAGAATTCGCGCTGCACCGGGGTCAAAGCGACTTCGCCTTCGATCGGCTCCTGCGGGTACCGCTGCACCGCCCCGTCCGTCGGAACGACCAGGTCCGCGATCAGGCGAATCGTGCGGCCCATCATCAGGTTGCGCACGCTGAGGTCGTAACCGGACTCGCGCAGCTTGGAGACGACGCGGATCGCTTTGATCGAATCGCCGCCCAGTTCGAAGAAGTTGTCGTCCGTGCCGATCAACTGCATGCCGAGCACCTGCTCGAACACGTCGGCCAAAGCGATTTCCTTGTCGCCCTGCGGCTCCGTATACGCCTGCCTGACGGCAAACTCCGGTTCCGGCAGCGCCCGGCGATCAAGCTTGCCGTTGGCCGTGATCGGCATTTTGTCCAGCACGCGGATCGAAGCCGGAATCATGTACGACGGCAGGTCGCGGGCGATTTGCCGTCTGACTTCGTCCGGATCGAACGCGCCGTACTGTTCGTCACTTACGAGGTACGCGCAGATGGCTGGGTCGCCCGCCCGGTCTTTGCGAATGATGACGGCGACGTCGCGCACCCCTTTTTGCTTCCTGAAGATGTTCTCGATCTCGCCCAGCTCGATGCGATAGCCGCGCACTTTGACCTGGTCGTCCATCCGGCCCAAATATTCGACGCTTCCGTCGGGCAGCCAGCGGCCCAGATCGCCGGAGCGGTACATGCGCTCGTCCGGCTTGTACGGATGCTGCGTGAAGCGCTGCGCCGTCAGCTCGGGGCGATTCAGATAACCTCTAGCCACGCCCGCTCCCGTCACGCAAATTTCGCCCCGCATGCCGATGCCGCACAGCTTGCTGCCGTTCATGACATACAGGCTAAGCGTCGGCAGCGCCCGGCCGATACTGCGCGAAGAACGTTCGATCTCCGCCCGGCCGATCGGCTGGTACGTCACGTGCACGGTCGTCTCGGTAATACCGTACATGTTGACGAGATTCATGTCCGGATAATGCTGCCGGAAGCGGTCCAGCCGGCCCGCTTCCAGCGCTTCGCCGCCGAAGATCAGATGCTTGACCGGGAGCGGTTCCGCGCCTTCGCTGCGCTGCGCCTGCTCGGCGTGCATCAATTCGTAGAACGAAGAAGGCACCTGGTTCAGCACGGTCACGCGTTCGCGCCGCAGCACGTCGAGCAGCACGGCGCTGTCGCGCGTCGCTTCCTTCGAGACGACGACCAGCCGGCCGCCGCGCAGCAGCGCTCCGTACATTTCCCAGACCGAAAAATCGAACGTATACAGATGGAACAGACTCCAGACGTCATGCTCGTCGAACTCGAACGGGAACGCTTCGCTTAGCAGCAGGCTGATCACGTTGCGATGTTCGACAGCCGTGCCTTTGGGATTGCCGGTCGTACCGGACGTGTAGATCACATACAGGGCGCTGTCCGCCCGTACGGGAACCGACGGGTTGTCGCCGTCGCTGTCCCCGTCTGCGCTCTCCAGCATGTCTTCCAATGCCCACGCCTCGCCCGCGTATCCGTCGATCCGGTCCGCAAGTGCACGACCGTGGATCAGCAGGCGCGTTCCGCTGTCTTCGAGCATGTACGCCATACGGTCCGCCGGAGCTTCGGGGTCGATCGGCACGTAGGCCAGACCCGATTTGACCGCGCCGAGAATCGCCGCCACCATGTTGGCGCTGCGTTCCAGCAGCAGTCCCACCAGTTCCCCTTCGCCGCGGGCGGAAAAGAGCAGCTGCCGGGCTATCCGGTTGGCGCGCGCGTTCAGCTCCCGGTAAGTCAGTCTTTCTTCCCCGTCGCAGACAGCCAGGCGGTCGGGATGCAGGCGTACCTGTTCCTCGAAGCGCTCTTTGACCGTCAAGCCGGCCGGGTAGTCCGCCTGCGGCGGATTGAATTTCTGCAGCACCTGTTCGCGCTCGGGAACGGACAACATCTCCAGTTCGCCGAGCCCGATCCGGGGTTCGGCCAGCACCGCTTCGAGCAGCTGCCCGAAATGGCGGGCCATCCGCTCGACCGTCTCCGGACGCAGCAGCGCCGAAGCGTATTCCCAAAGCAAGTCGCAGCCGTCCGCCGACGGCACGACGGTAAGCGTCAGATCGAACTTGGCGATGCCCGTATCGGCATCCAGATCGCCGAGCCGCAGACTTTCGGCGGCGAATTCCGTCTCTTCGTTGTTCTGCATGACGAACATCAAATCGAACAGCGGATTGCGCGACAAGTCCCGCTCCGCGCCCAAATGTTCGACCAGTTCCTCGAACGGGAAGCGTTGATGTTCGTACGCCTGCAGGCAGGCGGTTTTGACTTCTTCGAGAAAGACCGTCCAGCTCTTGCCGGCTTCGGGTCTGCCGCGCAGAGCGAGCGTGTTCACGAATATGCCGGCCGTATGTTCCAGGTCGGGATGCGTGCGCCCCGAGATCGGGCTGCCGATCACGACGTCTTCCTGCATCGCATATTTGGAAGCGAGCAGCATGAACGCGCCCAGCAGCACCATATATTCGGTCCCCTGCGCAGCCTGGGCCGCGCGAACGACGCCGTCGTAAGCTTTGCGGCCGAGCTGCGAACGGTACACATTTCCTTCGAAGCTGCGCACGGCGCCGCGCGGATCATCGAGCGGCAGGTCCAGCCGCGGCACTTCGTCGGCATATAAGTCGGACCAATATTTGCGCTCCGACTCCAGATCGAGCGTACGCATCCATTCGCTGTAGTCGCGGTAAGGCGTGACGACGGCTTCGGGAATCTCTCCCTGGTAGAAGCGGGCAAAATCCCGCGCGATCAAATTGACGGTCGCGCCGTCCGACACGATATGGTGCATGTCGAACAGAATGAACCCGGCGTCGTCTCCGATGCGGACGACTTGCATGCGCATAAGCGGACCTTCGGCCAAGTCGAACGGCCGCACGAATTCGCGCAGCGCAGCTTCCGGCGAGACGCCGTTGTCTGCGTCCGCGTATTCGACCTTAGCTAACGGCGAAGCGCCGATCTCCGCGATCTGCTGCATCGGCACGCCGTCGATCAGGCGGAACGTCGTCCGCAGCGCTTCATGCCGCGCGATCAGGGCCGCCCACGCCGTTTCGATCCGCGCCGCGTCGATCCCGCCTTCGAGATGGAGCAATCCCGGCATGTTATAAGCCGTGCCCAGGTCTTCCATCTCGTGGATCAGGAACAGCCTTTTCTGGGCCGGCGACATCGGATAATAGGTTTTGCGTTCCGCAGGCGGAATACGCAGGAACGGTTCCGCCGCTGCCTGTTCCGCCAACGCAGCGAGTTCCGCCGCGCTCGGATACGCGAACACGTCTTTGAGGCTCAGACGGCAGCCCGTTTCTTTTTCGATCGCGTTGATCAACCGGGTCGCGCGAAGCGAATGGCCGCCGATCGCAAAAAAGTTCTCGTCGACCCCGGCTTCGCTCAGCCCGAGCACTTCCTTGAAAATGCGCAGCATCCGCTCTTCGGCCGCATTGCGCGGCGGCATGTACACGCGCGCCGCCGCTGCCTGCGGGTGTGGCAGTGCGCGCCGGTCCAGCTTGCCCGTAGCGCCCAGAGGGAAAGCTTCCAGCCCGATAAAGTAGGCCGGCACCATATACTCGGGCAGTCTCGCGAGCAGCCATTCGCGCAGCCGCGCCGCGTCTTCCGGTTCGACGGCCGAGCCGGTGATCACGTACGCGCACAGGCACGGATCGCCGGAAGCGTCGGCGCGGACAGCGACCGCCGCGTCCTGGACCGCGGGATACTGCCGCAGCGCATATTCGATCTCGTCGGGCTCGATCCGGTGCCCGCGTATTTTGACCTGTTCGTCGATCCGGCCCAGACAGATCAGGTTCCCGTCCGGCTGCCAGCTGCCGAGGTCTCCGGTCCGGTACAACCGGTCGGCCGGCGCGGCGGCTTCGCCGCTGCCCGCATCCGGCGAGCGATCCGCGTAAGGATCGACCGCGAACGACCGGCGGCTCCGCTGCGGATCGCCGACGTACCCGCGGCCGACGGCGATGCCGGCCACGCAGATTTCGCCGGGCACGCCGACCGGGCACAATCTTCCCTGCGCGTCGAGAATATAGATGCGGATATTGGACAGCGGCCGGCCGATCGGAAGCTGAAGTCCGATTTCCGACAGGTCGCGGGTTACGTATTGGGCCACGTCGTCGGACGCTTCGGCCGGGCCGTAAGCGTTGACGACCGGCACGTCCGGCCGCAGCGACAACCAGCGCGCCGCAAGATCCGGACGGACCGATTCGCCGGTAATCATCAGATGCCCGAGCGTGCCGCAGAAGAAGCGTTCTCCCGGTTGAGCCTGCATCAAATCCATCAGCACGCCCAGATACGAAGGCACGACTTCAAGCAGCGTCACTTCGTCGCGGCCGATCCGGTCGAGGAAAAGGTCCGGCTGAAGCACGAGTTCGTTGGAATAGATAACCGTCGTGCCGCCGAGCGCCAGCGCGCCGACCAGCTGCCAGACCGAAATGTCGAAGCAGTGTCCGGCCGTCTGCGCGAAGACGAGCTCCTGGCCCAGTCCGAGCATGTCGCGTTCCGCCAAAATATGGTTGATCATGCCGGCGTGTTCGATCATGACGCCTTTCGGTTTGCCCGTCGAACCGGAAGTGAACAAAATGTAGGCCAACTGGTCAAGCGCCGGAACGATGCCCGGGTTGGTGTCGTCCAAGCCCTGTAATTCGTCCGCAAAAGAGTCGGTATGTAAAATACGGCCTCCGAAACGGTCCGCGAATTCGGTGTCGGCGCCGTCGCGGCAGATGACGTAGGCGCAGCCCGCTTCTTCCAGCAGGTCGAGCCGCCGGCCGAGCGGATGTTCGGCGTCGACAGGAATGTACGCGCCGCCGGCTTTCCATACGGCCAGCATGCAGACGACCATCTCCGGCGAGCGGTCCAGCATCAGGCCGACCGGATATTCGCGGCCCAAGCCGAGCGCGGTCAGGCGGCGGGCCAGCCGGTTCGCTTCCGCGTTCAATTCGCGGTACGAGACGCGGCGATCTTCCCAGACGACCGCCGGATGCTCCGGCGTCTGTTCCGCCCAGCGCTCGAAGCGCGGCAGCAGGCCGTCGCCCGCGGCCAGATCGGCCGCGGGGCGGTTGAACGCCGTCAGAATTTCCCGGCGTTCTTCCGGCGTGACAATCTCAAGCGCGCCCATCTCCGTGCGCGGCTCGGCCAACGCCCGCCGCATCACAGCCGTCACATGGCCCAGCATCCGTTCGACGGTCGCCGCCTTGTACAGGCCGCGCGAATATTGAAGCACGAACTGATATCCGTCCGCCCGGTCCACGACTTCGAATTCGAGATCGAATTTGCAATCGTCCGGCACCAGTTCCTTGTACTGGAACGAAGCGCCGCCGGAACGCAGCTTCAGCTCGTCGAATCCCTGATACGAGAACAGCACGTCGAACAGCGGATTGCGGTTCTTGACCCGCGGTGTACCGGACAATTCGACGATCCGGTCGAACGGCACGTCGGCATTGGCAAACGCTTCAAGCGTTCCGCGCTGAAGATCGCGCAGCAGCGATTCGAACGTCTGGCCGGCTTCGATCCGGCAGGCGAGCGGAATCGTGTTGACGAACATGCCGATCAGCGGTTCGAGCTGCGGATGGCTCCGTCCTTCGACCAGCGTGCCGACCGTCAGGTCCGGGCGTCCCGCATGCACGGACAGCACCGTATCGAGCACGGCGAGGAAGAAGACGAAGGGCGTACAGCCGGCCGCCCGGCAGAGCCGCTCCACTTCGAGCTTTGTTTCAAGGCCGGTGTCGAAGCGCAGCACGCCGCCGGAGTCCGGCACGTCCGTGCGGGCAAAATCGGCGGCGATTCCGCCGGCCGGAGCCGGACTGCGCAGGCGGTCGCTCCAGAATCTCTCCTGCTCCAGCAGCTCTTCGGACACAAGCCGCTCGCTCTGCCACGCGACGAAGTCTTTGTATTGGCAGCGCAGCGGAGCAAGTTCCCGGTTCTCGTACAAGTCCATCAGCTCGCGCGCAAATACGAGCGAACTCGCTCCGTCGAACACGATATGGTGAAAATCGAGCAGCAGCCAGTTCCGATCCGGACCGCCGTCCACCGCGGCCGCCCGAATGAGCGGGCCTTCGTTCAGATCGAACGGACGGACGAAAGACTGACCGAGCGTGCCCAGAATATCTTCGGCCGCTTCGCCCTGCTTCGCCGTCATCCGCGGCACTTCGAGCTTCAGCGCCGGTCGAATGAGCTGCACGATCTCGCCGTCTTTCTCCGCGAACACGGTGCGCAGATTCTCATGCCGGTCGATCAGGCCGTTCAGCGCCCGCACGAACGCATCGAAGTCGAAGTCTCCTTCGATTTCGATCAGCGCCGGCATATTGTAGTTGAGGCTGTCCGGATTCATGCCGTGCAAAATGTACATCCGCTGCTGGGCGGACGATGCCGCGTAATGTTCCGCCTCTGCGACGCGCGGAATGTCCAGACCGGCGCGCTCTACGCTCTCCGATCCGCCGAGATCCGTCCAGGCGTCGATCTTGGCCGCGACGGCGCGCAGCGTCAGCGAGTCCGCCAGTTCGTTCAGCGGAATTCTTGCGCCGCGGCTGCCCTGCACTTCGGCGACCAGCCGCAGCAGGCCAAGCGATTGCAGCCCGAGCGAGATCAGGTTGTCGTCCGGGCCAAAGCCCGTATGGCCGAGCAGCCGGCCGACGATGCCGTGCAGCCACAGCTCCGTGTCGTTCATGTGCGACGTGCCGGCTTGAAGGTGCAGCAGACGCGGTTCGGCCCCTGGCTGCCTGCGGCAAAAGCGGACCGGAATGACCGCTCTCGGCAAGCGTTCCAGACTCCACCGGATCAGCTCTTCCGCGGTCAATCCGGCTTGGTTGCTATAGAACTCGGCGGAAATTTCTCCGCTCGCCGTATCCCGTGTCACACACACGTCGCTCAAGTGCGGATGGGCGTTCAGGCACTCGGCGATCCGCCACGGGCTGTACAGACTTCCGCTCTCGAAAAAGCAGTCGTCGGCCGGTCCGGCCAGCTCCAGGCGGCCGCTTGGTTCGATCCGCGCCAGCCAGTTCGACGTGTACCGCTCCGCCCGGTCGGGCCCGAGGCTCAAAAAGCCGTAGCTGCCCGTAACGGCGGGAAGCGCTTCTTCGCTTACGATGCGCGCCGTTATGCGCCCTGCTTCAATAGCGTAATCGGCCGGATCGAACTTCGTTTGCGATAGCAGCGCCTCGTACCCGAACGCTTCCGCCGCTCCGGCCGCCAAGTGCTCGTCCGCCGCGGAATACGCGCTCAGCGTATGCAGCGGCTGGCCGGGATGCTGGCACAGCTGCCCGATCAGCGACAGATACAGGTCGAACCAACGCTCGATCGTGCCGGACGTGTACAAATCGCGGTCGAAGTCGAGATCGAATACCAATTCCCCATCGTATTCGACGATATTGACGAACAGTTCGTACATGACGCCGTCCACCGGCAGCGGAAGCATGCGCAGCGTCGTACCGGCAAAAGATTGGGTCTGCGGCATGCGGTCCATATTGAACATGACGTTCAGGGTCCGGGCCGGTTCGTCTCCGCTATGCGCTGCGCGGATCCGTTCGGCCGCCTGGCCCAGCACTTCGCGGTTGCCGGCGGCGAGCGAGCCGAGCGTCGTATCGCGCCCGAAATCGACGGGTACCGGCAGAATCGAGGCGCAGTTGCCCATCAGCGCCCGGGGCAGGAAAGCCTGCTGCCCCGCGACCGGCACGCCGACCGCAAAGCGCCGCTGTCCCGTAATCGTCCGCAGCGCGATCTGATACGCCGACAAGAAGAACAGGAACGGGCTGCATTTGGTGGCCGCCGAAGCTTTGCGCACTTTGCGCAGCAAATCTTCATCGGCACGCCGTGTCAATCTCTCGCCGCGCCCGGAAGACCGGACGCTGCGCGAATCGCTCCGCGGCAGACGCACCCGGTTGTCCGCGGCATGCCGGCGGTCGCCGGGCGAATCGCCGGAACTGTCCGCCGCCGCGAAAGCGGCCGCCGGCGGCAGCGTCTCCGCGTAGGCGCCGTACGCCACAACTTCAGGCAGCACGGCGGCCGTCCCTTCGGCCAGCGCGTTGTAGACGGCGATCCATTCTTCGCAGAACAGCGAGACGGACCAGCCGTCCAGCGCCAAATGATGCGCGGTGAACAGCAGTTCGACGCGCGAATCGTCGCCTTCGATCCGCAGCAGGGCGATCCGGTGCAGCGGTCCGCGGCGCAGATCGAACGGAAGCCGCGCGAGCTGCGCCGCTTCTGCCTCTGCCTGCTCCGCAGTCACAGTCCGCTGCGCAATGTCCGTCCGCACCTGATCTGTCACGCGCAGCTCCGGCTGTTCGTCCGCCAATACGCAGCGCAGCGCTTCATGCCGCTCCGCGACGATATCGGCCGCCCGGCCCAGACGCGCGGCATCGACTTCACCGCCGATGCCCATACGGACCGATTGGTGAAAAGCGCTCGTCCCGGGATTCAGCGCTTCGAACGCCAACATTTTGTGCTGCTCCGCCGTCAGCGCGATCGCCGAACGGCGCAGCGCCGGCACCGCTTTTTCTTTTGTCCCGAAAAAGACCCCTTTCATCCGCAAACAGGTCTTCTCTACCGCTTCGATCACGCGGTCGATATCGTCGTCTGTATGCGCGGCGGACAGGAAGCAGTTGCGTCCTTCCCAGATGTACACGCCTTGATCAAGCAGATGGTAATAAAACATTTCCAGATTGCCGCGCAGCATAAAGCGAAAAAGCGAACCGCAGTAGACGATATGGATCGGCACTTCGTTCGCTTCGAAAAACGTATTCAAACGCTCCGCCAAAAACCGCGTGCGGCGGTTGATCGGCTCGTAAAGGGTGTCCGCTTCGTCTTTGATACGAAGCAGGACCGCTTTGGCCGCGGCCATGGCCAGCGGATGATGGCAGAACGTGCCGCCGGCAAACGTGCGCCGGTCTTCGTCGGGCGGCACCGAATCGTCGCCGTAGTTCCATACGCCGCCGTCGATACCGTTCATGACGTCGGATCGGCCCGCGACGATGCCGATCGGCATGCCGCCGCCGACGATTTTGCCGTACGTGACGAGGTCCGCCTGCACGCCGAAGAACGCCTGGGCGCCGCCCGGCCCCATCCGGAAACCGAGAATCATCTCGTCGAAGATCAATTTGATGTCCGCCTGCCGGGTCAGGTCGCGCAGCTTGTGCAGGAAAGCCCGCGGCTGCAGGTCCGGCCGCCGGCTCTGCACCGGTTCGACCAGCACGGCCGCGATCTCGCCGGCATGCCGCTCGATAAAGGCAAGCGATTCGGGATCGTCATAATCCAGCACGAACAAATCGTTTACG
Source organism: Saccharibacillus sp. WB 17 (assembly GCF_008634075.2). Taxonomy (NCBI): domain Bacteria; kingdom Bacillati; phylum Bacillota; class Bacilli; order Caryophanales; family Paenibacillaceae; genus Saccharibacillus; species Saccharibacillus sp. WB 17. The sequence goes on from NZ_VPFK02000011.1 coordinate 61,585, forward strand.
TAAGACTGCGGGATGCCCCCCGCGATCGGCGAAGCGGCGCCCGCGCCTTTGTGCAGCGGATGCATGCCGAGAACGCCGTCGAACGTGCCGTGGTACGCGCCGGAGAACAGGACGATTTTGTCCCGTCCCGTAGCGGCGCGCGCCAGTCGCATAGCGACCATGACCGCTTCGGTGCCCGAGTTGAAAAACGAGACGCGTTCGTTGCCCGTGAACTCGCAGATCAGTTCCGCCACTTCGCCGGACAGGTCCGTGATCAGGCTCAGCGGGAAGCCTTTGTCCATCTCCTCGGCAATCGCTTCCTTGATAAACGGTTCGTTATGCCCGAACAGGCTCGCGCCGAAATCCATCGTCAAATCGATATAATCGTTGCCGTCGATATCGGTAATATGCGAACCGCGGCTGTGCTTGAATACGAGCTGGTAGACCATTTCCTTGATCGCCGGACGAAAGCCGGAAATGTTGCGCCAATCGGCGTAAGGCAGACGGGAAGCCGCGGCAAAAGCTTTCGATTGCTGCGTCTTGGCCGTGTACCGCTCCATCAGTTCGGCGATATGTCGGTCCTGCGTTTCGGTCAGCTTTTTTTTGTGCGTATCGATCGGTTTGTGCGCCACGTAAGGCTGCGGCGAAGCTGTGCCCTGGCCCGGACGCGCGGCTGCGGACACGACGGAAACGCCGCTTGGGCGGTCGGCCGCGGGCGGTGCGACAGCCGCGGCGGAAGCAGAGATTCCGGCGCTTGGGGCAGCCGTCTTCGTCGGCGACATCCCCGGAGCAGCGGCGCCCGCGAGCATCTGAATCTGATTATGTATAATGTCCAGCTGCCGCGCGAACAGGTCGGTCAAGCCGGTCTCGACAGCCGGCAGTCCGGGCGGATGCGGCGAAAAAGACGCCGGCGGCAGCGGCTGATATTGAAGGGGGGACGGGAAGAAAGGTTGATTCGGCGTGTGGACAGGCGGCAGGTTATCCTGCGCCTGCGCCGCCGCAGCGGCGGCCGGAAGCGGGTCCGCTGCCGGAACGAACGCCGGGCTATCCGGGATTGCCGGGATCGCCGAGTTCCCTTCGTAGCGCGGCTCGATATAAGCGGCGATCTCCGCGATCGAAGTCAGTTCTTCAAAAAACAGCGTCAGCGGAATGTCGACGCGAAATTCTTCGCGGATATAGCTGTTCACGTCGGTCAAAATAATCGAATCCGCGCCGAGTTCGATCAGGTTCTCGCGGGTGTCCAGCGTGTGCGGTTCCATTCTCGCCGTTTTGGCGATCAGTTGAATCAAACGTTCCTCGATCATCTGGTACTGTGCGGTTCCGTTCATTCGGAGGTCACCTCGTCTTCGATGTAGGGCTGGGTTCAAGCTCGAAATCCGGCCAGCACCGGCTTTGCGCAAAGGGATAGGTCGGCAGATGGATTCTGCGCGCGTTCGCGGCTTCAAACGCCGGAAGCCAATCGGGCTGCGCGCCTTTTACGTAGTGATCGCACAAGCGGGAGACGAGCCGGTCCCGTTCTTCCGGAACATTCGTACGCGCAAGCGCGGCCGCGCAGCTCGCGCTGATCCGGCCCAGCGCTTCGGTCTCGCCGGGTTCAAGTTCTCCCCGGTCGCGCTCCGCCGCGCTGCCGCGCGTTTTGCCGGCATAGCCGACGTACTGTCCTTCGCCCGGCCGCAGCGCATAATGGAAGTTGTCCAATTTTTCCGACAATTCCTCCACGCTGCTCACTTTGAGCGCCAGCCGGTACTCCAGATGCTTCCGCCCCGAAGACGAGGTATGGCAGAGGTCCGCCAGGCGAAGGAATCCGCTGCCGCGCAAAAATTCGCCGTAGACGCGCACGTAAGCTTCAAGTCCTTCGCGGCTCGAAGCCGACAGCGTAAACGGCCACGTCTCGCCGCCGGTTCCGCTTTTCGACCCGGTCATTTCGCTTACTGCGGTCATCCCGTTCATTCCGGTGATTCCGTCCAGTCCGCTCGCTCCATGCCATCCCGCCATGCCGGGCATATCAAGCCGCGCCGAACGTCCCGGCTCGACATGTTCTTCCAGCACGACATGGCAGTTTGTGCCGGAGAAGCCGAAATTGCTGACCGAGCAGCGCCGGACCGACTCGCTCTCCCAGTCGCGCAGACGCGTATTGACATAAAAAGGCGAAGTGTCCCAATCTACAGACCGGGTCGGCTCGCCGACGTTTACGGTCGCCGGTATCTTTTTGCGCTGCAGCATAAGCGAACTTTTGACGATGCCGGCCAGACCGGACGCCGCGTACAGATGGCCGATATTCGATTTGACCGAACCGAGCGCGCATTTTGCGTCCCGGTCGCCGTCCACGCGGAATGCGCGGGCCAGCGCTTTGAGTTCCGCCGGATCGCCGACGCGGGTACCGGTCCCGTGCGCTTCCACGTAGCCGATGTCGGTCGATTCCAGACCGGCTTTGGACAGCGTTTCCCGAATCAGAGCCGTTTGGGCCTGCGGATTCGGAGCGGACAATCCGGCCGAGTGGCCGTCCTGATTCGTGTGCGAAGCGCGGATGACGCTGTAGACGGGATCGCCGTCCGCAAGCGCCTGCGCGTAAGGCTTGATCAGGATCGAGATGACGCCTTCCCCTTCGCCCGTCCCGTCCGCGTCTTCGGAGAACGGACGGGTATGGCCGTCGGCGGATTCGATCCCGACTTCTTTTTCCATAAGCGGGATCACTTTGAGCTGTACGCCGCCGACGATCGCCTGCTCGCAGTCTCCGGCGCCGAGCGCCTGGACCGCCAGGTTCAGCGCCGACATCGACGACGAACAGGCGCTGTCGACGAGCAGACTCGGACCGGTAAAGTCCATGAAATACGAGAACCGTCCGCCGATGTTCGCGCTGAGCACGCCGGTCGCCGACTGCTCGTCGCGCGAGTGCTTGAGCAGGTCTTGATACTGCGCGCCGCCGAGATCGGAAATATAGCCGACGTACACGCCGGTTCGGCTCGATCTGAGAGCTTCTCCGCCGTAGCCCGCGTCTTCGAGCGATTCGTAAGCGGTCTGCATGAACAGCCGCTGGGCCGGCGGCATCGCGATCGCTTCTTTTTTGAGAATCCGGAAAAAGGCGTGGTCGAACTTGTCGATCCCGTGCAGGTAGCCGCCGTGTTTGACTACACCGTCCGCAAGGCCGGCGCGCGCCAGATACGTCTCCAGATCGCGGCGCCGCTCCGCCGGCAGCGGCCCTACGCTCTCCATGCCGCCGCACAGATTGCTCCAGAATTCTTCCACGCCCGAAGCGCCCGGCAGATTGAGGCCGATCCCGATGATCGCGACCGGCGAACCGAAGCCCGGACGCGCCGAAGCCGCCGCCTGGGGCAGAATCTCTTCTTCTCCGTCGTCATCTTCGCACAGATACGCGGCCAGCCGATTGATGCTCGGATACGCGAGCAGGTCTTCCGGCGCCACCGACCCCGGCAGCCGTTCGTTCAGCGCGGCGGCCAACTGATGCAGCGCGAGCGAATGAACGCCCTGTTCGAAAAAGTTGTCGGCGATACCGATTTCCTGATCCGGCAGCACGTCCGCGCACAGTTCGAGCAGCATGCGCTCCATCTGTTTGACCCGCTCATGCCCGCCCGAACGCGCGGCAAGCTCCCGCTCTTCCCGCAGCAGCTGCCGGCAGCGGTCGACGATGTCGTCGAAGGTTCCCTGCTCGAAGCGGCTTTTCAGTTCGTGCCGTCTCAGCTTGCCGCTGGACGTTTTCGGGATTTGGGCGACCGGCACGATATAGTCCATACGGATGCCGATCAGGCGGGCAAAATGTTCCCTGACCTTCTTTTTGAGCGGCAGAAACTGTTCCGCTTCTCCTTTATGTACGACGAAAGCGATCGTCTGCTCCGTCTGCGAATCGCGTTCGAACACCGAAGTGACCGCGATTTTGTTCAATTCCACGCCTTCGATGTCCGCGGCCAGCCGCTCCAGATCGTTGGAAAAGTAATTCTGGCCGTTGACGATGACCATCTCCTGCGTGCGGCCAACGACCACGAGGCGGGAGTGGTGGAAAAAGCCGATATCGCCGGTCCGGAACCAGCCGTCCGGCGTGCGCGTATCGCGATTGGCCGCTTCGCCGCCGTAATAACCGGCCGTGACGTTGCCGCCGCGAATCTGGATCAGGCCGAGCGAGCCGTCCGGCAGTTCTTCGTCGCGCTCGTCGCAGATCCGGACGCTGCACGAATCGACCGGAAATCCTTCGTCGGCATATACAAGGGCATGCTCCTCGCTCTCGTCCGGCAGATGCAGGACAGGCGAGCCGATCTTCAGCGAATGCCGGTCGACCGTGACGCGGCCGATCCGCTCTTCGCCAAGCGGCGGGAACGTGATCGCAAGCGAAGCTTCGGCCATGCCGTAGACGGGAAACATGACGTTCGGCTTCATGCCGTAGTCGGCCATCCGCTCCAGAAACTGCTCGCAGATCCGGATCGAGATCGGCTCCGCCCCGTTGAAGATCAGCCGCACGGCCGAAAAATCGAACGCGATGCCTTTGGACCGGCGCAGTCCCATCATGGCGTATTTCAGGCCGAAATTCGGCGAAGCGAGAATGGTGGCGCGGTGCTGCGATGCTTTTTCGAGCCAGAGCGCGGGGCGGCGCACGAACAGCGAAGTCGTCATCGTGCACTGCGCCATATTGGCCGCCGCCACCGCAAGATGGCAGCCGATCAAGCCCATGTCGTGCGTAAGCGGCATCCACGATACGATCACGTCCGACTCGTTCAGATTGGCGCCGCGCACGATCGCCCGGATGTTCGTCATCAGGTTGCCGTGCGTCAGGACGACGCCTTTGGGCGTGCCGGTCGACCCGGACGAGAACTGGATAAACGCCGTGTCTTCGACGCTCGCTTCGCACGGCTCGCCCGCGATCCGGTGAGCCAGCGCATGATCGATATCGAGGAAGCGGTCTTCGCGCAGCGCGTACAACCCTTCTTTTTGCGCAAAAGCCCCGAAGCCCGTTTTCACTTTGGAACTGCCGACGACGAACGAGCCCTCCATCAGCCCGAGCACGTTGCCGAGCTTGCGGAACGATTCGTCGTTATGGTCGGCGGCGATCGGAACAGGCACGATCCCGCCCAGCACGCAGCCCCAGAACAGATGGATAAACTCGAAATTTTCGCTCAGTTGAAAAATGACGGGGTCGCCTTTTTGCACGCCGTTGTCTTGCAGATAGCCGAGCACGAGCCGCGATTTGGCGTATACGTCCCGGTACGAACGAAAGATTTCTTCTTCTTTGCCGAGGATAAAAGAGATGCCCTGCACCGTTTCTTCCGCCCGGGCTTCCAGCATATGCGACAGCGTGGCAAAGCCCGCCTGTTGATCCGCGATCACCCGCATCACGCTCCCGCTTTCGAATGTTCGGCTATATGTTCGAGCATCGCGCCGTATAAAATATCCAGGCCGCGGCGCAGATTGTCCGGATCGACCGTCAGCGGAGGCATGATCTTGATCACCGAATCGTTGCGCCCTACCCGCTCCAGAATCAACCCGCGTTCAAAACATTCGCCGACGATTTTGAGCGACAGATCGGGATCGCCGAGACCGGCCAGATCGACGCCCCAGATCATGCCGAGGCCGCGAACCGCGATCCGGCTGCCGAATTCGGTCTCGAATCGGCCGAGCGCTTCACGAATGATTGCTTCCTTTTCCAGCACGACGCGGTCCATGTCCATCCGCTCGCGCAGCTCAAGCGCGGCGGTCGCCGCGATAAACGCCGTCTGGTTGCCGCGGAACGTGCCGTTATGCTCGCCCGGGCTCCAGATATCGTGCTCCGGCTTCATCAGCAGCAGCGACATGGGCAGCCCGTAGCCGCTGATCGATTTGGACAGCGTGACCATGTCCGGCGCGATGCCCGCCCGCTCGAACGAGAAGAACGTGCCGGTGCGGCCGCAGCCGACCTGGATATCGTCGCAGATCAACAAGATATCGTGCCGCGCGCACAGATCGGCGAGTCCGCGCATCCATTCGGGCGTCACCGGCACGATGCCGCCTTCCGCCTGCACCGTCTCGAAGATGACCGCGGCCGGCTTGTCGATGCCCGAATGGTCGTCGTTGAGCACGTTTTCCATATATTGCAGCGTGTCGAACGTGTCCATGTACCCGAACGGATACGGCATAAACGTCACATGTTCGAGCGGCAGGCCCGCGCCTTCGCGGCTGCTCCGGTTGCTCGTCGCCGCCAGACTGCCGAGCGACATGCCGTGAAAGCCGCCCATAAAAGAAAAGACCGACGAGCGCCGCTTCACTTTGCGGGCCAGCTTGAGCGCCGCTTCGACGGCGTTCGTGCCGGTCGTGCCGCAAAATTGCAGCTTGTATTCCAGTCCCCGGGGATTAAGAATGCCGCGGACGAATTTGTCGATAAAGAGGCGTTTCGTATCCGTGTACATGTCCAGCCCGTGCGTGACGCCGTCCGATTCCAGATAACGGATCAGGCACTGCTTGATGTATTCGTCGTTATGTCCGTAATTCAAAGCGCCGGCTCCCGCAAAAAAGTCGATATAAGCTTTGCCGCTTTCGGCATACATGATGTCGTTCTTCGCCGAAACAAACACGTCTTGAAAGCTGCGGCAGTAAGAACGTACGTTGGACTCGTGAGCGTCGAAAATCAACATATACGGTCATCCCTCTCGGTGCGTAGTAGAAACGGGCGACGGCTTCAATATCCGGTTGATGGCTTGAACTACGCGGTTTGCGTGTTCGTTAATAAAAAAGTGGCTGCCTGCGAAGGCCTGGTAGGAAGAAGGGGAAAAGGTATGGCGGTCCCACTCGTTCATGGACGAACGATCATGGTCGGACTCGCTGTTGAACAGGGTGACCGGGCAGGCAAACAGCTTTTCCCGCACCGTTGGGAGGTAATTTTCCACCGCGCCGAAATCGCTGCGCAGCAGGCGGAACAAAAAGGAAGCGAATTCGGGATCTTCGGTCAGCTGCCGGGGAATGCCGCCCAGCTCGAACATGCGCTGCCGGAACTGTTCTTCGGGCAGAAGATGATGCCCTTTCGGCTGGTACAGATGGGGCGGAACCATGCCGGACAAAATGACGTGCTGCGGCAGGCGCTGCCCTTCGCGCTTCAGACGGGCATACGCTTCCGTCACGACGTAGGCGCCCATACTGTGGCCGAACATCGCGTACGGTTCGCCGCTGTCGTCGGCCGCGATTTTGCGCGCGACGAAGTCGGCCATCCGGCCGATCGTCGGCAGCAGTTCGTCGCCGGCGCGGCCGCTTCGGCCCGGCAGCTCGATCGGACACAGGTCGATCGAAGTCTCCAGGTCTTTTTTCCACTTCAGGTATGTAAAAGAAAAACCGCCGGCATACGGGATTGTGTACAGCTTCATTGCGGCACCGCTTCCCGGACCGGGAACAGCTCCGACAGCCGGTCCCGCTCGGCTTGGCGTTCGTACCCGAATGCCCGCGCATCCGGGTAGGAAGCGCGCAGCATGCGGGTCAGGATGCCGCCGCTGCCGAGTTCGACGAACGTATCGACGTTCTGTCTGAGCGCCCGTCCGATCGTTCGATGCCACTGGACGGGCGAGAGCAGCTGCGCGATCAGATAGTCCGCGACCGTGTCGGCGGTATAACAGTTCAGGTTAACGTTCGCGATAACGGGATACTTCGGTTCGGACAGCTTCAGCGCGCGCAGATGCGCTCCGAGTTCAACCGATGCTTCTTGCAGCAGCGGCGTATGGAACGGCGCGTTGCCGGGCATGCGCTTGACCGACGCTCCCCGCTCCTCGGCCATCCGCTCAAGCAGGTCCAGATCGGCCCGCACGCCGGCAACGCTGAGCTGGTCGGGCGCGTTGAAGCAGCTGACCCAGACGCGCTTTCCCTGCCGGCGCAGTTCGGCGCACCGTTGTTCGATCATGTTGGCGTCGGTGCGGTAGATGACGCTCATCGCGCCGTCGCAGACGATCGCCGCTTCGTGCGCAAGTTCCGAACGAAACGTGACGGTCTTCAGCGCCTGTTCGAACGTCAGCACACCCGCACAGGACAGCGCCGCGTATTCGCCGAGGCTGTGGCCCGCCATCAGCGCAGGGCGCTCGGCCCGTTCCGCGGTAAAATGACGAAAAGAAGCGGTGCATGCGGTTACGATCAGCGGCGCGCTGATTCTGATGTCCCGCAGCGTGCTCTCGTCGCCGTCAAAACAAAGCCCGGCGACGTTGAGGTGCAGCAGATCCGAAGCTTCTTCAAACGTTCTTCTTACCTCTTCGCTTTCCCGATACAGCTCTTGCAGCATGCCGATACGCTGGGAAGATTGCCCGGGAAAAACGAACGCGAATTTGATCATGGCGGTTGCGTTCCTCCTAGCCGTAAATTAGAAATGTAAAAAAATATACGAAGTTTTTAATTATGTAATTCTTCCTTGAAAAAAGGAACTTCATACCTCCCCCATCGTAATGAGGCAGATCCGATTCGTCAACAGATTTCTAAAAACCTACTAGAAAACCTATCCCTTCCCAATCTTCTCTGCTATGGTTAGGGCATACCTTAAGTCGGCAGGCCCGGATAGGAGAATCCCGATGAATCCAACCAAAAAAATCGTCATCGTCGAAGATGAACTGGACATTTCCCGGATCGTCACGAATTATATGGCGAAGCACGGCTACGAAGCGTCCGCGGCGTCCAACGGTGCGGACGGCCTGCGCATGATCGAGCTGCTCGATCCCGATTACGTCATCATGGACCTGACGCTGCCCGACGCGGACGGCCTGGAACTGTGCCGCCGGATTCGGGAAACCAAAGAAACGCCGATCCTGATCCTCAGCGCCCGCGGCAGCGATACCGACAAAGTGCTGGGACTCGGCTTCGGCGCGGACGACTACATGACCAAGCCTTTTTCGCTCAGCGAACTGCTGGCGCGTATCAATGCCCATTTCCGCCGTTACGACAAAATGAAGCAGGCCGCGGAACCGGTTCTTCCGCCGGGCGAACCCGACATGCGGCTGCGGATCGGCGAGCTGTCGATCGACAAAAGCGAGCATCGGGTCTCGGCCGGCGGCCGCGAGATTGCGCTGTCCGCCAAAGAATTCGACCTGCTGCTCGTGCTGGCCGAACACCGGAACCGCGTCTTTTCCAAAAGCGAACTGCTTGACCTCGTCTGGGGCTCCGACCGTTACGTCGACGAGAATACGGTCAGCGTCTACGTGCGGCGCGTCCGCGAGAAAATCGAAGAAAGCCCGTCCGATCCGCGCTATCTCAAAACGGTGTGGGGCGTAGGCTACAAGCTATGCCCCTGAACGTCTGGATTCGCCGCAAGGCGACGACGATCTTCGTGCTGCTGCTGCTGATTTTCGGGAGCGGCCTGTGGCTGCTGCTGGCGAGCGGCGTCCAGCATCCCGAAGCCGAACGCTACCCGGTCAACCGGGCCCGGCTGGCCGTCAGCGGAATCCTGTTCGAGCTGGAGCGGACGGGTCTGGAAACGCTGCGCAGCGATCCCGCCGCCCGCGCCGACCTGCTGGAACGGTGCGAGCGGATCGGCGCCGAATTGACGCTGGTCGACCTGCGCGGCCTCATCGCGTTCGATACATATGCGGCGGAATCCGGCGCCGTACCGCCGCAAGGCGCGGCTGTCGACCTGCGCACCGCGCTCAACTACGAGGTGCACGCTTCGGCCGTGCCCGGCCGGCTCGCCGTCGCGTTTCCCGTCGTGGAGAACGGGGCGCAGACCGGCAGCGCGCTGTTCGACTTCGCGGCGGAAGATCTTGCGCCTCCGGCCGAGCCGAACCGGGTCGGGGCGCCGCTGCTTGTCTTCGGCGCGCTGCTGTGCGCCGCGGCGTGGACCGTGTGGCGCTTTGGCCGCCGCCTGCGCGTGCGGACGGTAGAGCCGCTCGTTTCGCTCAAGAAGGCGGCGGAACGTATGCTGCGCGGCGAATACGAACAAAAAGCGGAGTATGCAGAGCCCGACGAAATGGGCGACCTGTATGCCGCTTTCGACCAGATGCGCCTGGAGATTCTGCATCTGAACCGCGAACGGCTGCGCCGGGAACGTATGCAAAAAGAACTCGTGACCGATATTTCGCACGATCTCAAAACGCCGCTCACGACGCTCAAAGCTTATATCGAAGCCATCGAAGAAGGGCTGTGCGCCGACATGGACGAAGTGCTCGACTATGTCGGCGTGATGCGCGTCCATACCGACAAAATGGTGCGGCTGACCGACGATCTGCTCGTGCATGCGCTGAACGAATTGGGGCAGATCTCCATCACGCCGCGGGAAAGCTACAGCCGCGACGTGTTCGGCGAGATTCTGCGCACGGTCGAGCGCGACGTCACGTCCGCCGGCATCGCTTACCGCGGGCCGGCCGGCCTGAGCGGCGCGGCGGCGGAAGGCGCAGCCGTCCGGCCGGACGCTGCGCTATATGCGGACCCATCCGGTATTCCGAACGTGCTTATTCGGGCGGACGTCCATCGCCTCGACCAGGTCGTCTCCAACCTCGTCTCAAACGCCCTCAAGCATACGCGGCCGGGCGACGCCATCTCGATCGGATTCGAACGGCTGCCCGGCTTTCTTCAAGTCAGCATCGCCGATACGGGCCAAGGCATCGATCCCGCCGATATGCCGTTTATTTTCGAGCGGGCTTACAAAGGCGGCGCCGATCCCGGGGACGCCGGCCTTGAGCCCGATGCGGCTTCGCGCGCCGCAGCCGCCAGGCGCGAAGCCGGAAGCGGCCTCGGCTTGTCGATCTGCAAGACGATCATCGAGGCGCACGGCGGAAGCCTTTCGTTTCAGAGCCGCAAAGGCAGCGGCACCGTTTTTCATTTTACGGTTCCTCTTTGCTGAGAAGCGCCGACGTTTATCGTCGGCGCTTTTTGCGTTGTACGGCTTGGTTGTAAGACTTTATTAAGATTTTCGTCAGATTTGCGAAAGATCGGTCTTGTATAGTGAAAAGTATGGAAGACATACGAGGAGGCCGTACGATGAACAAGCATGCCATTTTGCACGCATCGAATCTGTGCAAGACCTATTCGACGGGAAGCGAACAGTTCCATGCGATCAAAAACGTGGACCTGGACATTTACGAAGGCGACTTCACGGTCATCATGGGCAACTCGGGCTCGGGCAAGTCGACGCTGCTCTACCTGCTCAGCGGACTGGACGGGATCACGACAGGCGAAGTCTATTTCCGCAGCCAACGGATCGATACATACAGCGAGAAGCAAATTTCCAATTTCCGCACGCACAAAATCGGGTATATTTATCAGAGCATCAATCTCGTGCCGGATCTGTCCGTCGTCGAGAACATTTCGCTGCCCGGCTATATCGCCGGCGGCAAAAAAAGCGACGTGCGGGCCAAAGCCGTCTCGCTGATGCGGGCGATGGACATCGAAGGCCAGAAAGACCGGCTGCCGGCCCAGACGTCGGGTGGACAGCAGCAGCGGGCGGCGATCGCCCGGGCGCTGATCAACGACCCGGAAGTCGTGTTCGCCGACGAGCCGACAGGCAGCCTGAACTACGAGCACGGCATGGCCGTACTCGACATTCTGACCGGGATCAACCGCAAAGGCCAATCGGTCGTCATGGTGACGCACGATATCAAAGCCGCCTGCCGCGCGGACCGGCTCGTCTATATCCATGACGGAAAAGTCGCGGGCATTCTCGAATTCGAGAAATACGACGAGAAAACGCTGCCGGGACGCGAGGAAGCCATATTCGCTTTCGTGTCGGGGAAGGAGCAGCGCCATGTACGCCGTGTGGAAGCTTAGTCTCGCCAATCTCAAAAAAAGAAAAATCCAGAACTCGCTGATCGCCCTACTCGTGCTGCTGTCCACCCTGCTGCTGTCGACTTCGGTCATTTTGATCTCGAACACCGACAACCTGTTCACGGGCATGCACGAAAAAACGAACGGTTCCCAGGACATTTTGCGCTTGGACGGCGGTCTGCACGACCCGGAGAAGGTACATGCTTTCTGGGAAAAAGAACCCGGCGTGTCCGTATCGAAGCTGCTTCCCTACCATACGCTGTCGGGCGTCTCGCATAACGGCAGCGATATCCCGAACCTGCTGCTGTTCATGATGGATACGCCACAGCGCCCTCTCGGCGTGGACGAACTGCTGCCCGCGCGCGGCACGCTCGGCGAGACGCCGGCAGCCGGGCAGGCATGGATTCCGACGTCGCTCGCGTATTCGCACGATATCGCGGTCGGCGACACGCTGTCGTTCAAGACGAGCAAGGGACCGCTGGACCTGAACGTATCGGCGGTCGTCGTCGATATTCCTTACGGCGGCCCGTTCTCGACCGAATCGCGCATCTGGATGAACGAAGCCGATTACGGCGGCCTGTCGGCTTCCGAAGGCGCGAAGTCTTCGTACATGATGGGTATCCGTTACGACGATTACGACGATCGCCAAGCGCACTGGACCGCGTTCGAGCAGTTTCTCGGCACGCCGTATCTCGAATCAGTCATGACTTTCGCCGAGATCTCTTCGTTCTACCTGATTCTGAACCAGGTTATCGGCTTCGTCATGATCTTCCTCGCCGTCGTGATGATGGCGATCGCGCTGTTCACGATCGGCTTCACGATCTCGGACGCGATCCTGACGCAGTACCGGACGATCGGCGTGCTCAAGTCGCTGGGACTCACTTCCGGCAGAACGATCGGCGTGTATCTGATCCAGTACGCGTTCCTGAGCGCGATCGCGATCGTGCCGGGCTTGATTCTGAGCCGGTTCCTCTCGCGCATCATCGTCGACAGCACGCTGTCGTACCTCAAGACGGATACGGGTCAGCTCCCGCTGAGCGGTATGAACGCGGCGGCGCTGACCGGCGTGCTGATCTTCCTGCTCGTGCTGCTCTGCGTATGGGCTTACGGCAGACGCGCCCGTCACATCGCTCCGGTACAGGCGATCCGCTACGGCATGTCCGAGAGCGACAGCCGGCGGGAATCCCGCGGCATCGGCGCTTCCGGCAAAAGCCTCGTCGGCTTCGGCAGCCTGCCGGCCGTGCTCGTCGTCGGAGCGCGCAATCTGCTCAAAAATATCAAAACGTCCACGCTGATGCTTATTCTCGCCATGGTGACTTCGGCCGTGCTCGTGCTCGGGTACGTCGTGCTGAGCAGCGTCATGAACATTCAGCAGACGTCCCCGCAGTGGGGGTACGACAATTCCGATATTACCGTGCGGGTATTTGATCCGGCTTCGTTCTCCAAAACGGAATTCGAAGCCGGTCTGGCCGCGGACGACCGAATCAAAAACGTCTCCTGGCACAGCGGCGTCACCGGCGTGATCGAATCGCCCGAACGCGCAGCTTCGGAGAAGGCCGAGGACACGATGGGCGTCGTCGTCAGTATCGTCGAAGGCAGCTACGACGATATCGGGTTCGCCGTGCTCGAAGGCGCAAATCCCGCGAACCCGAACGAGACCGCGATCGGCGTGAACGTGGCCAAGACGCTAAGCAAAAGTCTCGGCGACACGGTCGAGCTGTACGTGGAAGGCCAGCCGCATGTGCTGACCGTAACCGGCATCTACCAGTCGGTCGCCAACTCCTCGAACTCGGTCCGGATCAAATCCGAGACGGTTCAAGCGGACAATCCGGCGTTCAGCGCGGCGGACGTCGCCTACATCAACCTGAACGATCACTCCCAGGCGGATATGGTCGTGCCGGAACTGAACGAACGGTATGCCGCTTCGATCAGTGCCGCCACGCAAAAGACGCTGCTCGATTCGGTGTTCCGGGAAGCGGCGACGACGCTTATTCTTCCGATGAGCTTTATGGGCGCCCTGTTTATCGCGGTCACGCTGATTATCATCTACAGCATCTGCCTGATCAATATCCGCAAAGAAATCAAAACGTACGGCATCTACAAATCGATCGGCATGTCTTCGGGACAAATCCGGCGCTCCGTGGCGCTCGGCGTGTCGATTCTGGCGACGGTCGGCGCGCTGCTCGGCATCCTGCTCGGCGTGTATGCGCTGCCCGTCATTTTGGAAAGTATCCTGGCCGGGTACGGCATGGTCGATCTGCCGCTCGTGTTCAACGGCGCAAGCGTTGCCCTGATCGCCTGCCTGAGTATTCCGGCTGCGGCTGCGGGATCGTGGCTGTCTTCGGGCATTATCCGAAAAACGTCGCCGCGCATTCTCGTGGTCGAGTAATCTTGTTGGAGGCACGCACATGACCGTCATTCATATGGTACGCATACCGGACAAGCTCGACGCGCGGCGCCTGGCCGCGCTGTCCGAACGCTTATCGCCGGCCAAGCGGGCACGCCTGCTGCGCTTTCGGCAGCCGGCCGACGCGTACCGGACGCTGTACGCCGACCTGCTCGTCCGCCGCTCCCTGCTGCGGACGTTCGGGCTGCGCAGCGACGAGATCCGGTTCGAGGACGGCCCGTTCGGCAAGCCGTTCGTCCCGGACCTGCCCACATTCGAATTCAGCTTGTCGCATGCCGGCGACTGGGCGGTCTGCGCGGTCGACGACCAACCGATCGGCGTCGACATCGAACGGATGGACCCGATCGAGTTCGAGATCGCCCGCACCTTTTTCTCCCGTGAAGAATACGACGACCTGATGCGAACCGCTTCGGAAGACCGGCTGAACCGGTTCTACGAACTGTGGACGATCAAGGAAAGCTTCATTAAGATGACCGGCAAAGGACTGCAGACGCCGCTCGATTCGTTCAGCGTGCGCAAGCGGGGCGAGACGTTCGAGCTGCATCAAGCGGACGGCGTCCTCCCCTGCCGCGTCGCTTCGTATTCGGTCGGGCACGCGTACAAGCTGTCCGCATGTGGTCTTGGCGGCACGCTGCCACCCAAGCCTGTCGCCCTTGACCGAAGCGAGCTGGAACACGATTTTCTGTAACGCCAAAAGCCGACAAGCTTAGCTTGTCGGCTTTTGGCTGTTTGTCGGCCTCGGGCTGTTTCCCGTTTCCGTTCCAAATCGTTCTTCGCTCACGCCCCGCCTTCGTTCACGCTCCGTCTTCGCTCAGCCGGCCCTGCTCCAAGCGCAGCACGCGATCGCAGTACGGCAGAATCCGCTCGTCGTGCGTGACGATGATGCCCGCTTTGCCTTCGGCTTTGACCCGCTCCGCCAACAGCCGGGTCACATCTCGGCCCCGGTCCGCGTCGAGGCTCGCCGTCGGCTCGTCGGCCAGCATGACCGACGGATCGTTCATCAGCGCCCGCGCGACGGCAACGCGCTGGCGTTCGCCCCCGGACAGCTTGTCCGGGTAATGGCGGCGCCGCTCCGACAGGCCGAGCCGCTCCAGCAGTTCGTCCGCCCGGCGTGCCGCCTGCCCGGTGTCGATCCGGGCAAGCTTCGCCACGAAGCGGAGCTGGTCTTCCACGTTCAGGTACGGCAGCAGATTCGCTCCCTGGAAAATAAACCCGATCTCGTGCAGCCGCAGCTCGGCCAGCTGGCGAGGGCTGAGGCCGCCCAGACTGCGGCCGCCGATCCATACTTCCCCCTCGCTTGGCGTCAACAGCGCCCCGGCGATCGACAAAAACGTGCTTTTGCCCGAGCCCGACGGCCCGACTACCGCAACGAGTTCGCCCGCGGCGACCGAACAGGACAAGCCGTCCAGCACGGTCAACAGCGCTTCGCCGTCTCCATAGGCGTGCGACACGCCGTTCAGCCGCAGTTTCGCGGCCGGCGCGATCATCTTCTTCGCTTCTGTGTTCATCTGCGTCTTCATGCTCCCGCCCTCCCGATCGCGTCAAGCGCGTCTGTTCGCGCGACTTTGACGACCGAGACCAGCCCGCCGAGCAGCGCTACGCCCAGAAACAATCCGCAGCTCAGCGCAATCGTGCCGGCTCCGAGCGCAAACGGCATCGCGGCCGGCAGGATCGATTTCAGGATCAGGACCAGACCGACGCTGATCGCGAGACTGCCCGCCGACAGCACGAACACCTGCGCGATCACGCTGCCGGCCAAATAGCGGGTTCTGGCGCCGATCGCTTTCAAGATGCCGAACTGGCTCGTTTTCTGAATCGTAATCACGTAGAAAAATACGGCCAGCACAAACGCCGAGATCACATACAAAAAGGCGATCATCATCAGCAGCGAAGACTGTTCGGCTTTGTGCCCCGGAATAGCCGAGATCGCCTGCGCTTTCGTGATCACTTCCGCATCGTTCACCGCCGCACCGAGCGCTGTCGCCTGCGCGCCGGACACGCGCAGCGCGATCGCGTTGTACGCCGTATCGGCTTCGCCGCCGCGCGCCGCCATCAGCTCCGAGCGGTACGCCGCCCAATCGCTTTCGTTCATCCAGGCCGCCGGCATATGGCTGTACGATCGGCCTTCCGCGAATCCGCCCACGGTCCATTTCAGTCCCGTCGCTTCGTCGACGAGCTTATCGCCGATCTGCACGCCCGACTTTTCCAGTTCGCGGTCCGCGATGATCGTGCCCGGACGCGACGCGTCCAGCTTCTGCCCCGTGACGACGTCAGGCACGACCCAACCGCCCGCCCGGACGCCGAACAGCGCGACGTCGATCCGCCCGGACGCTTCTTCGCGCTGCACGGTCGTCATCTGGACGCCGAGCGGCTCCGCGCCGTCCGGTCCCGCCACCGCCTGCGCCGCTTCGACCTGCTCGCTGTGCAGCGAAGACCGCGCGAATCGGGAATCGGACTCTTTTTGCACGATAAAATGATCCGCGGGCATCTCCCGCACGGCCGACGACGTCGCGCCGCCCAGCCCGTTCGCAAGCCCGGTCACGAACAGCACCAGAAACGACACCATCAGCATGATGGCGACGATCAGCGCATAGCGGGTTTTGGAAAAAACGATTTCTCGCAGTGCCAAAAACATGTTCGACTCCTCCTGTTTTCCGGCCGGACCCGCGCAGCCGCCGAGCGTGCCGCGCTTGTCCGATCGCCGGATTGCTCCTTGACGCTTCTTGAGCATAGAGTTCGAACATGAACGGAGCATGAACGCCAAATTACAGTTTGGGCAGGCGGACGACGAAGACGGCGCCCTGCCCCGCTTCGCTCTCGGCCGCAATCGTGCCGCCGTGCAGCAGCACGATCTTTTTGGCGATTGCCAGGCCGAGCCCGGTGCTGCCGCCGTCCGCCCGGGACGGATCGCCGCGGTAGAACCGGTCGAACAGCAGCGGCAGCTGCTCCGGCGGAATGCCGTCGCCCGTATCGGCGAAGCGGACGACGCATTCGGCGCCGTCCGTCTCCGCCGTCACCGAAATCGAGCGGCCGGCCGGAATATGCTTGACCGCGTTCGACAGCAGGTTGACCCACACCTGGTCAAGCAGCGTGGCATCACCCATCACCGCAAGCTCGGCCGGAACGGACAAGCCCAGCGCGATTTCTTTGTCGCTGAGCTGCCATTCCAGCACGTCGACGGCGCGCCGGATCTCCGTCTTCAGCCTGAGCGGGCTGCGGATCAGCCCGTCTTCCATCCGGTCGAGCGACGAGAGCACCAGCAGCTGGCGCGCAAGCGACGACAATCGGCGGCTCTCGTCCCCGATGATCGAAGCGAAATGGATCCGCCGGTCTTCGGGCAGATCGGGCGCCGCCAGTTCCGAAGCGAAGCCCCGGATCGAAGTCAGCGGCGACTGGATCTCATGCGAGACGTTGGCCACGAATTCGCGGCGAGATTGTTCCGCCTGCGACAGGCTGCGGCTCATCGTCATGAAGTGTCCGGCCAACTGGCCGATCTCGTCGCCGCGCTTCGTCGGCAGTTCGATATCGTAATGGCCGGCCGCGATGCGGCGCGTCGCGCCGGTCATCCGGGTAATCGGCTTGACCAGATAGCGGGTCGCGACGAGAAACAGCGCGATACTGAACGCGACCGTGAGCAGCCCGATCATCGCGAAAAAGCTGCGCAGTTCGCCGAACTGCAAGATGACGTCGGGCCGCAGGAACAGCGCCGCCGGACGTCCGTCCAGCGTAAGCGGAACGCCGACCGTATTGCTGAGCCGGTTGTCGAAAAAGCCCGTGATAAACGGGCGGTTCGGAAAATTGGCCACGCCGTGGTATTCGCTTCCCGCCACGACGTCGTCGATCACGTTCGGATCGAGGTCGAGTTCGCGAAAGGCCCGGCCGTAGAAAGTTTCGGTGCCCTGCCCGTCGGTCACGTACAGTTCGTAGCCGAGCCCGGCCGCGCCGCTCAGATAAGGATCGGCGTCGCCGGGCAGCCGTTCCGCCATCCGTTTGACTTCGTAGGCGATGCCGGTCAGCTTGGCGTCGTTGAACGGCTTGAGCTTCACATGATAATGGACGTTCGAGACGACAAAACCGAGCAGCGCGCTTGCGGCGACGACGAGCAGCGTCGTCAGACAGACGCGCACGTACAAGCTTTTGCCGAGACGCGGAAGACGTATTCGCCGCTTCACCTGCGCCCCACCTCCAGCTTGTATCCGATGCCCCGCACCGTGCGGATCGTAAAATCTTCCGTATGTGCGGCGAAGCGCTGGCGCAGACGCTTGATATGGACGTCGACCGTCCGTTCGTCGCCGTCGTAGTCCGCTCCCCAGACGAGCCGGATCAGATCGCCGCGTTCGAACAGCCGGCCGGGATGCCCGGCCAACTGCGCGAGCAGCTCGAATTCTTTGAGCGGCAGCAGCAGCGTCGTATGGCCGTCGGTCACTTCGTGATTTTGGCGGTCGATCACAATCCGGTTCAGCTTGATCTGCTCGCTGGAAGCCAGCGAATACCGGCGGAACAAAGCGTTCATGCGAAACAGCAGTTCCCTCGGCTCGAACGGCTTCGTGACGTAATCGTCCGTCCCGTGCGCATAGCCGGCTTCCTTGTCCGCCAGCTGCTCGCGCGCCGTCAGCAAAATGACCGGAATATCGTACAGGTCGCGAATTTCCGTACACAGGTCAAGCCCGTTCACGCCCGGCATCATGACGTCCAATATCGCCAGGTCGACCGGCGTTTCCGCCAGCAGGCGCGACGCTGCGTCCCCGTCTCCGGCTTCGAGGACCCGGTAGCCTTCCTGCGTCAGCACCGTCCGCAGCAGCGTGCGAATATGGGCGTCATCGTCGGCGATCAGCACTTTTTTCACATCTTGTCCCTCCCGCCTGCTTCGTTTAAGATCCGATCCGTGCGAAAAAGGCGCCGCTCTCCACCATGGGGGAACAGTCGGTATGATCGCCGGTCAGATTGATCTCGAAAATATAATCTTTGCCGGCCACGAACGGCTTCACCCGCTCCCAGTCGATCAACCCCGAACCGAGCGGCAGCGAATCGTGCTTCTGCCCCATGCTGTCCACCAGATGATAATAGCGCGCGTACGGAGCCGTTCGTTCCAGCACGTCACACAGCTTGTCGTTGTCGCCCCGGAAGCCGATAAACGTATGGCTCACGTCCACGTTCAGCGGCAGCTGCAGCGGAATAATCACTTCGTCGATCAAGTGCGGATTGTTGTAGCAAAACAGCCCTTCCGTCGAATCTTCCCAGAGCAGCAGCCCGCTGTCGAAGCCCGGAATCGCCGATATCGCTTCGCGCAGCGCGATCGACGCTTCGCGTTCGGCCGGCGCCTGTCCCATGCCGACGTAATGCGCGTGCAGGACACATCTCGCGCCTTCTTCCGCGCAGATCTTCAGCAGCTCCGCCGTCGATTCCCGGTAGAAGCGGTGCATGTCCGGTTCGTCGCTCAAAATGTTCAGATACGCGCCCCGGTATTTCGACGGATGGTGCATATAGGCTCCGATGCCTCGCCGCCGCATCTCCCGGATCCGTTCCCGGATCAGGTCTGTTCGTTCCATGTCTTCTTCCGTCAAATACAGTTCCACGATCTCCGGATCGTAGTCGAGCCGATTGTGGAAACTTTTGTCGTCGATGCCGCCTTTCAGTCGTATCCCTTCCCGCATGGTTCCGTCCTCCTGCACTCTCGTGTCATTTCTCTGTAGGGTCCCGCGTTCGTGCCCGTCTTGTTATGTCGCTGTTCTTATCTTAGCGAAAAGCCGGCCCGCTGACAAAGGCAAACGCGCAAAAGCCTTTTCGCCCGGGCACGGAAGTGCCGCGGGCGAAAAGGCGGGGCGGGGTAAAACGAGGAGCGGGACGTCCGGTTACGAGCGGGCCAGCGTCTCCGCCGACGTGTCGGGTCTCGGCGTCCCGAAGTTCGGCGTACCGTCTTCGTTCCAGTGGATGACCTGCACGCGCGTATGGCGGTTCGGGTCGTACAGCGGATCGCCGACGATGTCTTTGTAGCTGCGGCCGTGGTAGACGAGCAGGTCGAGCAGGCCGTCTTCGGACACGGTGAAGCTGTTGTGCCCCGGGCCGTACTGCCCGTTCTCTTCGCAGGTGCGGAACACCGGGTTCGGCGATTTCACCCACGATTTCGGATCGAGCAGATCGCTGTTCTCGTCGGCGGTCAGCAGACCCATGCAGTAATTGTAATCGGTCGCGCTGCCGGAGAACGTCATGAAGATTCGGCCGTTCTTCTTCAGGATAGCGGCGCCTTCGTTGACGAGGAAGCCGATTTTCTCCCAGTCGTAGTCCGGCGTCGAGATGCACACCTGTTCGCCGCGCAGCGTCCACGGATTTTCCATTTCGGAGATGTACAGATTGGAGTTGCCGGCGATGTCCGGGTCTTTTTGCGCCCAGACGTAATACCTTATGCCCCGGTGTTCGAACGTCGTCGCGTCCAGCGCAAACGATTCCCATTTCGTTTTGACTTGTCCTTGTTCGATCCAATCCCCTTCCATCGGGTTATCGGAATCGTTTTCGAGAACAAACATGCGATGGTCGAACAGACCTTCCTTCGTCTCGGACGTATGGGCCGCGGCGAAGTAGACATACCATTTGCCGTCGATCGCATGAATTTCCGGTGCCCAGATATTGGCGCTCATCGGGCCGCTGTCGTGCTTGTACCAGATATTTTTGACTGTCGCTTCACGCAGTCCGGCAATCGTCTCCGATCGTCTCAGTTCGATGCGGTCGTATTCCGGCACGGAAGCGATAAAATAATAGAAGCCGTCGGTATGCTTATAGATGAAAGGATCGGCCCGCTGCTCGATAAGCGGATTGGGAAGATTGTAGGTTGTCATGGTCGGTGGCTCCTATCGGACTTGATAGGGCCGCTTTCGGACCGGCCGGGCCGGCCGAATACGGCCATTCAAGTTCTTTATATTTTGGGGTAGTCGGTTTAGCCTTTGATGCCGGAGTTCAAGTTGATGGACTGAACGAAATATTTCTGGGCGAACAGGAACAGCGCAAGCGTCGGGATAATCGCCAGAATCGCGGAGCCCATCAGCTGGCCGATCATGCGGTAGTTGCCGTAGATGTCCTGCAGCAGCAGCAGACCTGCGGTAACCGGCATTTTGTCGACGTCGGTGTACACGATGACCGGCCACAGGAAGTCGTTCCACGAACCGGTGAACGAGAACAGGGCGCAGACGATCAGAACCGGCTTGATCAGCGGCAGCATGATCGAGAAGTAGATACGGAAATCGCTGGCTCCGTCGACTTTGGCGGATTCGTCCAGATCTTTCGGGATGCCGAGCATGAACTGGCGCACGAGGAAGATGTTGCCCATGCCCGCAAGACCCGGAATGATCATCGCCCAGGACGTGTTGACCCAGCCCAAAGCGTCGATAATTTTGTACGAAGGAATCAGGTTCACGACGCCCGGGAAAAACGAGATGCCCAGCAGCGTGAAGAACAGCACGTTGCGTCCTCTGAACTGCATGCGCGAGTAGCCGTAGCCGGTCAAGGAAATGACGACGACGACTAGCAGCGTATGCGAGGTCGCGATCACGATCGAGTTGGTCAACCAGCGCAGAATCGGCGCCGTCGACGTATTTTGTAAAATCGCGGTATAATTGTCCATAATCCAGTTAACCGGCAGCAGCCGGAAACCGGTGCTGACCACTTCGGTCTGCGATCGGAACGAAGTCGTGATTCCGAACACGATCGGAATGATCCAGATCAGGCAGAGCAGCCCGAGGAATACATAGGCCACGATCTGCGAGACGCCGATTTTCGCGCGCTTGCGGCCGACGGCCAACGCGCTTTTATCCAAATCCATTACGGGGTTTGACATCATGCACTCCTCCTAATCAGTTTGCGTTGCGGTTCATGACATAATACTGCAGGGCCGAGATGATCAGAATAACGAGACCGAGCAGTACCGCCATCGCCGAAGCCATCCCCGCGATCGATTCGCCGCTGCCGAACGCGAGCTGGCGAATATACATCATCAGTACCGACGTACTCTGCTGGGGACCGCCGTCGGTCATCATCAGCGGTTGGCCGAAGACGTTGAACGCGCCGGCCGTCGTCATGACGAACGTATAGATTAACGGGAAGTTGATCGAAGGCAGCGTGATGC
Source organism: Saccharibacillus sp. WB 17 (assembly GCF_008634075.2). Taxonomy (NCBI): domain Bacteria; kingdom Bacillati; phylum Bacillota; class Bacilli; order Caryophanales; family Paenibacillaceae; genus Saccharibacillus; species Saccharibacillus sp. WB 17. Next base: position 83,787 of record NZ_VPFK02000011.1, read on the forward strand.
TGAAAAATTTGCGGATCGGACCGGCACCGTCAAGCTCGGCGGATTCGTACAGTTCTTCCGCCACTCCGCTGATCGAAGCGCGGTAGATAATCATGTTGCCGCCGATTCCGCCCCAGATCGTCAGCACGATGATCGTGAGCCAGGCGTAAGGCTGATGCGTCGCCCAGGCGATCGTGGAGCCGAAGATGTTGCTCGTGACGCCGAGCTGCTTGTTGAAGATCAGCGTGAAGATCAGCGCGGAAGCCGAGATGGAGATCAGGCCCGGCACGTAGAGTACGGATTGAATAAACGTTTTGCCTTTGAGCTTTTTGTGCGAAAGCGCGACCGCGATCATCAATGGAAGAACGATGAGCGGCGGTACGGTGAACAGGACGAACAACAGCGTATTTTTCAATCCGTTAAAAAACTGCGTATGGAACGTCGACGACGTGTCGAACAGGATGGTGCTGTAGTTGGAAAACCCTACCCAGTTCGGCGAACCGGCCAGATTCCACTGCGTGAACGAAGCGTAAATGCCGTAAAGCGTCGGAATGACGATGAAGACCAGGAACAAGATCAAATGCGGTCCCACGAATAAGGCGGGCGCCAGATTCAGCTTTTTTTTCATAGGCTTTCAGTTCTCCTCTCAAGACTGCTGCGGATCGGCGATCCGACTTCAAGGCCGTGCGGACCATCGCCGCCGGCTGCGGAAAAAGCGACCTGCCGGCAAAGGCAGGTCTCTTCTTCGCTTGCCTTCGGCTTGCTTGATCGGCTCGAATGTCGGCATGGCTCGCCATGCTTTGGAGCAACGTTCAGACGGCGAAAGCTTATTCGCCGGACTTTGCGGCGGCTCCGCCCAACTCCGCGATCTTGTCTTCGACTTCTTTTTGCATCGTCTTCAGACCTTCGTCGATATCGAGATTGCCCCGTACGAGGTCGCCGACATACTTGTCGACCGCTTCCGCGATATACGGATAGTATTCGTACGTATAGATGTAGAGCGATTCGATCTCTTTCTCGTCCTGCGTGAAGAACGACTGCATGTATTTCGAAAATTCCGGGCTGTCCACGACCTGCTTGCTCGCGGGAATCTGGCCGGCTTTGGCCCATTCGACCGAGTTCTCGCGAATGAATTCGAGGAAGGACGCGATGCCCTGCTCTTTCTCGTCAAGACGCTGTTCGTTGTTGAACATGGCGAACAAGTGGGACGAAGAACGGTTGGTGAACTTGTCCGGGCTGACGGAGTACACGTTCGTCACGCCGAAGTTAAGCGTCTCGACCGAAGCGTGCGACGTCGAGCTCCACGTACCGTCCGTCGAGAACAGGACGTTGCCGGATTGGAACATCAGGTAGCCGTCTTCGCCGAACGGAGTCATCAGGCCGGCGTCGTTGATCTTCTTGACGTCTTCGATCGCCGTCTTGAATTCCGGCGTGTCGACCGCGGGCTTGCCGTCTTTTTGAATATCGCCGTTCAGGTTCTGGATCTGTCCGAGCATCGCCCAGCCGAGCAGCGCGTCGTTGACGACGTAATCGCCTTCGTCCAACTTACCCTGCAAGCTCAAAATCTCGTCGACCGTCACGTTGTTGTCGTCCAGGAAGCTCTCCGCACCGTACTTGGCCAGCAGGTCTTTGTTGTAGTACATCACGTTGGCGTGAATATCGAGCGGAATCGTGTACTGCGTACCGTCGATGTTGCCCGCTCCCCACGCTTGCGGCAGGAAGTTGTCTTCCTTCAGTTCTGGTTGCGCTTGCATAACCGCGGTCATCGCTTCGAGCTGGTTCTGCTTCACGTAGCCCGGTACGCGGTCGGCGTGGATGATTGCCAGATCGGGAACCCCTTTGCCGGAACTCAATACGGTCGAAATCTTCGTGTACATGTCCGCGGTGACGACATGCTTCACCTTGACCGCAGGGTCCGTTTCGTTATAAGCCTTGACCAGATTGTCCATATAAGCGCCGTCTTCGCCGGTCAGCGGTGTCCAGAACGTGATCGTGTTCGGATCGTTGGCGTTGCTGTTCCCGCACCCCGCAAGCAGCGATGCCGTCAATGCCACGCCCGTTACCAATGCCCCCAATTTTCTGTTCAATATTTTCTCCTCCTGTCTATGTAAACCCTTAACTTGAGTTTAGTATATCCCCAAGCTGAAAACGGTGTCAATAACTTTTTAATAAACTTAAAACAATAAATATCATCTTGATTAACTTATATGTTTACTTAATTTTCGAATGTAACCGCTATTTCGGATAGAAGGTACTACATTTATTAATTTATATACACGTTAATAACCTTTATGGTATTATTAACATCACCATAGGCCCTAAAGGCTGCTTAATGAAACCAAGCGAAAGAAGTGGGATAACAGATGCAGTTGGAAATCGATCACTCCTCCCTTGTCGTGTACGAAGCGCTGGCCAGCGATGTTCGAATCAAAATCATTCAGCTGCTGTCCAAAAACAAAATGAATATCAAGGAATTGGCGGCCGAACTCAAAATCAGCAGCCCAATCGTGATCAAGCACATCAAGAAACTCGAAGACGCCGGCATTATCAAAACGGAAAAAGTGCCGGGCAAATCGGGACTGCAAAAGCTGTCCATTCTCAAAGTCGACCATATCGAAATCAATTTTCCCAAAAAGATTTTCCATTCGTTCGATTCGTACGAGACGTCGGTGCCGGTCGGCCACTACACCGATTTCGACCTCAAGCCGACGTGCGGACTCGCTTCGGACAAAGACTTTATCGGCCCGGTCGACGAGCCGAAGTATTTTATGGACCCGAAACGGATGGACGCGGAGATTTTGTGGTTCACGCAGGGCTTCGTGCAGTACAATGTGGCGAATTTCCTCAAAAAAGAAGAAAAGCTCCAGCAGTTCGAGATCAGCATGGAGCTGTCGTCCGAATTCCCGTTCTCCAACGACGTCTGGCCGTCCGACCTGACGTTCACGCTGAACGGGATCGAACTCGGCACGTGGACGAGCCCCGGCGACTTCGCCGACACGCGCGGCAAGCTCACCCCCGACTGGTGGCCGCATAACCTCAACCAATACGGCCTGCTCAAAACGATCCGCATTACCGGCCACGGCACGTACGTCGACGGCGATCCGATGTCCGACGTCTCGATCGCCGATCTCGATACGAGCTGCGACCGCTGGACGCTGCGGATCGAAGTCAAGGAAGACGCCAAAAACGTCGGCGGCGCGACGATCTTCGGCAAAAAGTTCGGCAACCACAATCAGGACATTTTGTTCAAAATGTATTATTTGTAAGCAGATGCCCGGGTACGGGCGATACGCACGCCAAAATCTCCGTTTCCCTGTAGTGGGAAACGGAGATTTTTTGTTTGTTTTGATTTAATTTGCAGATTTGTCCAACTTTTCAGGCGTTTAAGCCAAATGGACGCGGATCAGCGATTCCCCGTCCGCTTCGGGCTGCAGCACTTCGACTTCTTTGACCGCGTCCAGACCGTCCGGCACGATAAACGGCGTGACGACGGAGTATCCGGCCGCCTCAATGAACGGAATATCGAATTCCAGCAGCAGTTGGCCGCGCTTCACGGAGTCGCCCGTTTTGACATGCGCTTTGAAGCCTTCGCCTTTGAGCGCAACGGTGTCCATGCCGACATGGATCAGCAGCTGCACGCCGGAGACATGTTCCAGCAGAACGGCATGGTTGCTTTTGGCCATCAGATGCGCGACCGTTCCTTCGAACGGCGCCACGACCTGCCCCGCCAAAGGCTCTACCGCAAGCCCGTCTCCCATGGCGCCGGAAGCGAAAGCTTCGTCGGGCACTTCCGACAAGCGCAGAACGCGGCCCGATACCGGCGGTACGATCTCCAATACGCCGGCGGATTGTGGTTTGCTTTTTCGTCCAAACATGATGTAGACCTCCCTATCCTTTTCGTTGTTTGATCCAGGCTTCAATTGCCCCGCTTGCCTGCCGCGTTTTATAATGGGAATAACGGGGCGACCGACAATCCGATTTTTTGTCAACATTCGTTGATTCCCATATTTACTATCCATAGAGGAGGACCTTGCATGGCACTTGGCGCGCTCGACGAACTTCAACTGAACTATCAGCAGCTTTCTGCCAAAGAAAAAGAGATCGCCGATTACGTAATTCGTCACAAAAGTTCGATCCCGAATATCAACATCCGCGATTTGTCCACGTTGACGCAGGCTTCCATGTCCACGATTACGCGCTTCTGTCGAAAGATCGGCTTCGCAAGCTTCGTCGATTTCAAGATTGCGCTCAGCCGGGAAGCCGAAGCGCCAAGCGGCGAGATGAACTTTTTCGCCCGGACGCAGCATATTTATAACGAAATCATTAACGCGACCACCGAGCTGATCCGACCGGACATGATCGAAGAAGTCGTGCGGCTTATTCGGCGCGCCAAGCGCGTATACGTGTACGGCCTCGGCAACTCCGGCTTCTCCGCGCTGGAATTCAAATACCGGCTGATGCGGATGAATATTCCGATCGATGCCGTCACCGATCCGCATATGATGCGGATGAACGCTTGCCTCATGAACGAGCACGACCTGGTTATCGGGCTGTCCAACTCGGGGCGCACCGAGGAAGTCAATATCGGGCTGCGCCAAGCCAAAAGCCTCGGCGCCACGATCATCGGAATCACGAATTTCGACCGGACTCCATTGACCGAGACGACGGATCTGTGTCTGTTCACGCCGGCGCTGCAGCGAATCGGAGACGTCCCTTTTATTAACAGCCAGCTTGCGATCATCTACGTGCTCGACATGGTATCGATGCTGCTGCTCGAAGACGAAGCGCTGCTCGAAGCTAGGCAGCGGACGATCTCCGCGCTGAATCTGTCCACCCCGAAGTAACAGGGCTTCCTCTATCCCATCGCATACCAATCGCATAGATACGCCAAGCGACAGAACAGGAGCGGTTCTGCCGCTTGTTTGGGTTGGATTCGGTGCCACACCTATCCGTCAAGAGAGGGTCGACGATACGGTTCCCCTGCGCTTCATTCCTGCCACGAACCGTTCCGTGATCTGCTGCGGACGCGTGATCGCGCCGCCCACGACGACGCTGTACACGCCGATCTCCAGACATCGCGCCGCCATCTCCGGCGTCAGGATGTTTCCTTCCGCCACGATCGGCGTCCCGATTTCCCGCACCATCTCTTTTAAAATCGCAAAGTCGTCCGCATACAGCTTCTGTCCCCGCGTCGCTTCCGTATATCCGACGAGCGTAGCCGACACGAGGTCGAACCCGAGCCGCTGCGCTTCGATCCCTTCGCGCACGTTCGACACGTCGGCCATGAGCAGAAGATTGGGGTAGCTGGCCCGGATACGGCGAACGAGCACTTCCAGCGTCATCCCGTCCGGGCGCGGACGGGACGTGGCATCGAGCGCCACGATTTCGCAGCCTGTCGCGACCAGTTCGTCCACTTCTTTGAGCGTCGGCGTAATGAAGACCGGATGGGTGCCGTAATTGCGCTTCACGATGCCGATGACCGGCAGATCGACGCACCGCCGAATCTCGGCCACGTCCTCCGTCGTATTGGCGCGGATGCCGGCCGCTCCTCCCTGCTTGGCCGCCACGGCCATTTTGCCCATGATCTCCGAACCGTGCAGCGGTTCGTCCTCCAACGCCTGGCACGATACGATCAGGCGCCCTTCAAGTCCCAAAGTTTCCAGTTTCACTTGAGTTCACTCCGTTTCCATATATTCTTCGATCTCGTTTTTGATAACGCTGACCTGCGGACCGTAGATGACCTGCACGCCGCTGCCGTTCACGAATACACCTTTGGCTCCGGTCGTTTTGAGCCGGTCTTGATCGACGCGCTGCGGATCGTTGACCGATACCCGCAGCCTTGTCGCGCAGCAGTCCAAATCTTTGATATTATCCATCCCGCCGAGCGCGTCGAGGATCGTTTTCGAACGCGGCTGTGCCGCAGGGTCGCCTTGCGCCCTCACCGGCTTCGGTGCCGCCGTATCGGCGGAAGCTGCGTTGACTTCTCCCGTACCGACGTCCGCTGCGCCTTCTTCTTCGCGTCCCGGCGTTTTGAGGTTGAATTTGCGAATCAGGAACCGGAACGTGAAATAGTACAGGCCGAACCAGACGACTCCGATCATCGGCACGTAGATCCAATGGGTTCTCGCTTCGCCCTGAAGAATGCCGAACAGGATAAAGTCGATCAGTCCGCCGGAGAACGTCTGCCCGATCGTAATCTCGAACATATGGGCCAGCATAAACGCAAGTCCGTCGAACGCCGCATGAATCACGTACAGGAACGGTGCGACGAACAGGAACGAGAATTCGAGCGGTTCCGTAATGCCGGTCAAAAACGACGTCAGCGCCGCGGACAGCATCAGCCCGCCGACCACTTTTTTCTTCTCGGGCCGCGCGGTGTGGTAAATAGCCAACGCGGCGCCGAGCAGGCCGAACATCATCGTAATGAACCGACCGGACATGAAGCGCGACGTGCCGCTGAAGAATGTGGTCGTGCCTGGATCGCCGAGCTGCGCGAAGAAAATATTTTGCGTGCCTTCATACACTTTGCCCGAAACTTCGAGCGTGCCGCCGAGCCCCGTCTGCCAAAATGGAAGATAGAAAATATGGTGCAGGCCGAGCGGCCCGAGCATCCGCAGGAAAAAGCCGTAAAACAAAGTGCCCACGTACCCGGTCGCATCCACGATACTGCCCAGACCCATAATGCCGAGCTGGATCGTCGGCCAAATCAGATACATCAAAATGCCGACGAAAATTGCCGCAAACGACGAAACGATCGGAATAAAGCGCGAGCCGCCGAAAAATCCGAGAAACTGCGGCAGTTCGATCTTGTTGTACCGATTATGCAGGAAAGCGGTCACAAGACCGATGACGATGCCGCCCAGTACGCCCGTTTGCAGCGATTGAATGCCCAGTACCAGGCCCTGCCCGGAAGCGGCAAGCTGATCCGCGACCAGCTGCCCCGAGTTGGCCAACATCGCATTGATCGAAGCGTTCATGACCAGATAAGCGAGCGCTGCCGCGAGGCCGACCGTGCCTTTGTCTGAACGCGCCAGGCCGACTGCAACCCCGATCGCGAAGATCAGCGCCAGGTTGTCGAACACGATGCTGACCGCGCTGCTCATTACCGTGAACACATGCTGCAGCCAGGCGATTTGCAGCAGCGGATACGTCTGAATCGTATTGGGGTTGGACAGCGCCCCGCCTACGCCGAGCAGCAGACCCGCCGCCGGCAAAACGGCAATAGGCAGCATAAAGGATTTACCGAACCGCTGGGCTTTCTCGAAAAAAGTTTTCATTCTTTTCTCACCACCAGAAATTATTTTCTTTTAAATATACGTTTAGAAAATAGTTTTCGTCAAGGTCCATTTTGGGAAAAGAGTTTACGACAAAAAAAGAAGCTGTCGGCTTGGCCGACAGCTTCTGTACGCATTAATCGAAAATCGTATAAAACCGCGATCCGTCCCAGAACGTAATCGTGAACGCGGCGGCCGAGATCAGCACAGCGCAGATCAGGACAAGAATGTCCCGGCGCGTGAGCGGACGGCTGCGGTACCAGGTGCGGCGTCGACTGCGGCCGAAGCCGCGCAGTTCCAATGCCGCGCTGACTTTCTCGATCCGCTCAAGCGTCGCCAGCACGAGCGGCAGCAGGATGGCGCCCATGTTTTTCAAGCGGCGGCCCAGCTTCTCTTTGCGCGACAAATCGATGCCGCGAGCCTGCGCCGCCGTCGAAATATGCATGAACTCCTGCTGCACGTCGGGAATGTAGCGCATCGTAAGCGAGATCGCGTACGCGATCTTGTACGGTACGCCGACGCGATTGAGCGAAGACGCGAATTCGCTCGGCTCGGTCGCCAGCAGGAACAGCAGCGCCGGCGGAACGACCACGGCGAACTTCAACAGCACGTTGAACTGGTAGAACAGCTGCTCGGCCGTCAGCGTATAGCGTCCGGCGATCGGCAGCAGTTCATGCCGCGTGCCGTAGATCTGCACGCCCTGCTCGGGCGCGAACAGGAAGATCGCCAGTTGGTTCATGACGGAGAAGATCAGGATCAGGTACAGCACAAACGAATACTGCTTGAACGGCACTTTGGACCAGGCGAACATGGACAGCGACAAGACGAGCAGCGCCAGCAGACAGCGTGTGTCGTAGATAACCATGCCCGTGATCGAAAGCAGCAGGAACACGGACAGTTTGGTGACGCCGTTCAGCCGATGGACCGGCGATCCGGTATCGGAATAAGCCAACAATTTGACGGCCATCAGTTCGGTCTCCCCCTGTCCGTGCGTATGAAACGGGCGACGAATTGTTCTTCCGGACGAATGCCGACGCGCCGGGCCAGACGGTGCAGCGACGTCTCGTGCAGATGCGCTTCCTCCATCAGGGCGGCGTCGCCGAGAATGCGGGCCGGCACGTCTTCGGCAATCTTGCGCCCTTCGGACAAAATGACCGCGCGCTGCCCGTATTCGAGCATCAGATGCATATCGTGCGTGATCATAATAAGCGTCATGCCCTGCGCATTCAATTTCGTCAAAAATCGCATCATATCGTTATAATGCCGGAAATCCTGACCGGCCGTCGGCTCGTCGAGAATGAGGATCTCCGGGCGCAGCACGAGGATCGAAGCGATTGTCGCGCGCTTCTTCTGCCCGTAGCTGAGCGCGGACAGCGGCCAGCTGCGAAACGGATACAGCCCGCAGACACGCAGCGTCTCGTGCACCCGTTCGCGAATCTCGGCTTCCGGCACTCCGCGGTTCACGAGCCCAAGCGCCACTTCGTCGTACAGCATCGGCTTCGAGAGCATATGGTTCGGATTCTGCATGACGAACCCGATCCGGTCCGCGCGCTCGCGAATCGTATCGCCGGACAGGTCGCGGCCGTCCAGACGGATCGAACCGGACAGCGGCTTGTGGAACCCGCAGATCAGGCGCGAAATGGTCGATTTGCCCGCCCCGTTGCGGCCGGCGATGCACAAGATTTCGCCCCGGCCGACGGTCAGCGAGACGTCTTCGAGCACGGGACGCTTCGCCTCGTAGCCAAAAGTCAGATGCTCGATTTCCAGCAGCGGTTCCGGGCGCGCCGGCTCGGTTACGGCCGCGTTCGCTTCGTGCCAGCGAAGAAGCGGCTCCGCCGCTTCGCCCAAGTCGATCGTGTCCACGCTGCGCGGACGGATCGCGGGAGACAGCGTGCAGCCGGCGTAGCGCAGCGCGGACAGATGCAGCGGTTCGCGGATACCGGCTTCCCGCAGCACATTCGAAGCCAGCAGTTCATCGGGCGGCAGGTCCGAGACGATGCGCCCTTCGTCGATGACGATGATCCGGTCGACCGGGCAGTGCAGCACTTCTTCCAGCCGATGCTCGACGATCAGGATCGTCCGGCCGGATTGACGGTGCAGCCGATCGATCAGCTCGATCGTCGCCCGGCCGGCCTGCGGATCGAGGCTGGCCAGCGGCTCGTCGAACAGCAGAATCGGCGCGCCGCCGACCAGTCCTCCGGCAAGCGTCGTCTTCTGCTTTTGCCCGCCGGACAGCTCCTGCGGCGACGCGTTCAGGAAGTCCGCGAACTCGACTTCTTCAGCCGCTTCCCGGACGCGCCGCAGCATCTCGGCATGGCCGATCCCGTCGTTTTCCAACTTAAAAGCGATATCTTCGGCAACGGTCAGCCCCACGAACTGTCCGTCCGGGTCCTGAAGCACCGTGCCGATCATATCGGACAGCTCCGCGATGCCGGAACCCGAAACGTCCTCGCCCATGATACGGAGCGAACCGTAATGTTCTCCCGGATAAAAATGCGGCGCCAGCCCGTTGATGCAGTGCGCAAGCGTGCTTTTGCCCGATCCGGACGGACCGACAATCAGCACTTTTTCCCCTTCGCGAATCGTCAAGCTGATCTCGTGCAGCGTCGGTTCGCTCTGCGCGCGGTATTGAAACGTAAAACGATCGAATTCGATCACCGGTTTTGTCATGGCTTTCCTTTCTCTGTTGCAATCTTTTCCTTCAAGCGGTTCGGACAAACGAAAAAGCCGGCTGCATGCACCGGCTTTTCCAAGCTTGCTTCTTCTCCAATTTTCACATGCTAGCCTTCCCGCGTCAAGCTTCCGCGCTTCGTACGCGTTTTGGCGTAGGCGACCGCCAGCAGCGTGCCGAGAATCGCCACGATGACCATGTTCATGGCGCCCGCCGCGAGTCCCTGCGTGAACACTTTTGTGGCCGGTTCCGCATAGATGACGACGTCCAGTGCCGGCGCGACGAGGAACCAGCCGACCGCGTTCGCGACGATCTGCGCGATATTGAACCGCACTATCTCTTTGGCGCCGAATTCGCCTTCGTGAATCCGGATGCCGCGCGTCAGCAGGCCGATCAGCAGACCGACGACGCCGGACGCGATAATCCAGCTGAACCACGGCCCGAACGACAGCAGATCCGCCACGGTGTGGCCGATCAAGCCGATCAGCAGGCCCGCCCACGGTCCGTACAGCAGCGCGAACAGCGCAAGAATCGCGTAGTTCGTCTGTAAATTGGTGTTCGGAATGCCGGTCGGAATCGAACCGAACCGCGCCAACACGACGAACAAAGCCGCTCCGATCCCGATCGCGACGATCGTTTTAACCGAAAACCCTGTTGAAGCTTGCATAACTACCCCTCTTTTCTCGTATAAACATGCAAAATGATCGGCCGAACCGGCCTTCTTTGCGTTGATTATACCGGGAGACAAGCCGCAAAGCTACCGTTATTGAAACAAAATTTCCGGTTTTGCAACAGGAAACGATCGGCGCCGATCCTACTCCGGCAGCGCCGGAGGTTCGGGCAGCACGATATCCCATTCCAGCTCCCGCCACGGACTGTTTTTGCCGGTCAGCAGCCTGCGCAGCTGTTCCAGATTGAGCTCGGACCTTTCTTCGGACAAATCTTCCTCGCCGTACTGCTTGCCCGCCATGTAGGCGACCGCGTAATCGGGCCAGCTTCGGTAAGAGAACCGGACGCGTACGGCATTGTGCAGCAGATACGCGTTCTCTTCGTTCTCCCCGATATGGCCGGCCAATCGCGCGCAGCGGATATGGAACGCCAACTGCCCCAGATCCCAGGCAGCGATGCCCGCGGGCGGCAGCCGGTCCATATACTGATTGACCGTATACACGAAGCGGTAGCGATCGCTGTCCGCCGGCAGACTGTCCACGTACGCGCGCCGCTCCGAGAGTGTCAGTCCGGCGAGAAGCAGGCGAATCTGCTGAAACCCGGGATTGTATACGCCGGCCCAGACCCGCTCGGCCATATCCCGGACGCCGGACGCATCGCGGATGTTCCCCTGCGCGGCGAGCAGGCCGGCGGCGTCGAACCGGGCTTTGGCGCATTCGTACACCCCGTACGGAGGCTTCGCTTTGTATCGTTCGAATAACGGGCCACCGAGCGCGGTCGCCCATTGCAGCGCTCTGCGATACGAATAATCGTCCATCTCTCCATCCTCCCGTTCTCGTCCAGCCTGTCTGTCTTTTCTATTCTGGCTGTCTTGCTTATCCTGCCTAACTTGCCTATTTTACCTATTCGGCCTGCCGTCCCAGCTGCGCCAGGCACTCCGCCCGCGCCTGCAGGATCGCCTCGCTATCCGGCGCATAGCGCAGGCGGCGATCGAAATCTTCGATCGCTTCCGCATACCGCCGCAGCCGCTGCAGCGCCAGGCCCCGCCCCGCGCTATAAGCGCTGTCCGGCTTGCTGTGCAGCGCCCGGCCGTAATGCTCGGCCGCTTGTTCGAATCGGCCCGCTTCGAACGCGCAGCGGCCCAGCGCCGCCTGCAGCTCCGGCCGATCGGGGCCGAGCGCCGCCGCGCGGCGCAGATCGCGTTCCGCAGCCGCCGCGTCCCCGGCTTCAATCCGGTACAACCCGCGATGCAGATACGCGTCATAGCCGCTTTGCCCCGCCGCTTCCGCCAGCTCGACCGCTTCGTCGAACCGCGCCGCGCCTTCGCCGCCGCGCCCCAGCTTCCGCAGCGCCCGGCCGAGCAGCGTCTTCATGCCGCTGCTCCAGCCGTAGAGCGGCGCTTCGGTCAGCAGCCGTTCGCATTCGGCGTACCGCGCAAGGCCAAGCAGCAGTTCTCCTGCAGCCGCGCGCGCTTCGCGGTCTCCCGGATACCGCTTCAGCACCGCAAGCTGCCGCTCCAACTGCTGCTCCTGCAGTTCCAGCAGCCGGATGCGCAGCTCGATATCGGACGGCTCCAGCAGCAGCGCCAGCTCGCACGCCTGAACCGATTCCCCGAATCGTTCCAGCTCGCGGTAGCAGCGCGCAAGGCCAAGCAGCGCGTGCGCGTCGTTTGGCAGCAGATCGAGCGCCTGCCGATACCGCTCCAGCGCGTCGGCGGCGCGCCCGCTCTCCAGCATCAGGTCGGCGAGGCGCATCAGGGCGTCGCGCTCGCGCGGATACCGGCCAACGAGGGACGCCCAGTCGATCTCGGCTTTGTCGTCGCGGCCCATCAGATGCAGCGTCGTCGCGCGCAGCCGCAGCAGATCCGGATCTCCGGCGAACAAATCGAACGCCGCGTCGAAATCGTCCAGCGCTTCTTCCAGCTGGCCGGTACGCAGCCGGGCGGCTCCGCGGCTGCGCAGCCCGAGGAATCCGTCCTGGTCGAACGCCCGGCTGACGGGCACATACGTCAGGCGCAGTTCCGACGGCTGGGCGATCGAATCCAGCACAAAAGCGGCAAAACCGGGCGGAACGAGGCGCGACAGCCCGATCTCGTCGCCGGTCCAATCGAAGATCGTATCCAGCATGCGCCACACCGCCCGCGGCAAATACGGATGTTCCGCCAGAAAAGCGAGCAGCGGCGGCTGGCATGCCTGCCGGAACGACAGCTCGCGCAGCCGTTCATCGTGCAGCAGCTCCTGCCAGAGGTCCGGCCGTATCCGGCGGGCATAGTCGTCGTAGAGATCTTCGCACCGGCGGATCAGAGCCGCCGTCTCGGCGGCAAGCGTACCTGCTGCCGCGCCGGAGCCTGCGGGCTGCGCGCGATCGCGAGGGTCCGCATTCGGGCGCGGATACGGAGGCGGAGGCGGCGTGCGGTCCCCGCCTTGCTGCCGGGCCGCGGCATCGCGTTCGCCGCGCGCGGCTCCGGGAAGTTCCGCTTCTTCGTCGGCGCGGCGGCGACGGGCCGAACGGTCGGCCTGCCCCCACAGCGGCGACTCGGCGGCGGCTCCGGCAGCAGCCCCGCCGCTCCCCGCCGTCTGTTCCGGCGTCAGCGTCCTGGCCTGTTCCAACGCTTCTCCGTAAGCTTCCCGCAGACGCTGGAAAGCTTCGGGATCGTCTTCCGGGTGCGTGACTTTGAGCAGCGCGGCGTAAGCACGCTTGATCGCCCGCGCATCGTTCGTCGGCGCAATGCCGAGTATCCGCCAAATGCCCATCTCAGCGGCTGTTCCTTCCGAATTGGTCGAGAAACTGTTCCAGCCGCTCCGCTTCCTCGCGAATCTCGCGTTCGTCCTGACGATGCAGCGCCGCTTCGAAGCGGGCGACCGCGGCTCCGATCCATTCGCGTTCGTCGCCCAGACGCTCTTCGTACAGCCGGTCGCCGCGCGCGAGCAGCAGCCGGTTCTTCTCCTGATCGCGCGGGTGCATCTTGAGGGCGGACAGCTGGAGCAGGCGGCGTTCGATCTCTTCCCGGCTCATGACGCCCGGATTTTCTTCGATCACGATCCGGTGCACCTCGTCCGATCCGACCGTCTGCACTTCGACTTCGAGAATCCCGTTGATATCGTACGTGTAGCGAATATCGATATCGCGGATGCCCGCCGTGCCCGGAGGAAATTCCACTTCCAGCTCCCCGAGCAGCAGATTGTTCGCCGCGAGCCGGTTTTCCCCCTGATAAATCTTGACGATGATCCGGCTCTGCTCTTCGTTGACCGTCGAGAACCGCTTCACCCGGCTCACCGGCACGAACGTGTTGCGGTCGATGATCGGGCTGAAATGTCCGCCCTCGTATTCGCCCGTCGGATAAGCGAGCGCCACTTCGGTGCCGAGCGTATACGGGCAGACGTCCGTCATGACGACGTCCTGCAGCTCCTCGCTGCGTTCCTTCATGCCCGCCTGCACGCCCGCGCCGAGCGCGACCGTCTCGTCGGGATCGATATTCGAAGCCGGCAGGCGGCCGAACATGCGGCTGAGCATCCCGTACACGACCGGCAGGCGCGAAGCGCCGCCGACCATCACGATCTCGTCGATCGATCGGGCGTCGATCGACGCATCGAGCAGCGCGCGTTCGATCGGGCGCCGCAGCCGTTCAACGAGCGGCTGAACGAGCAGCTCGAACTGCTCGCGGTCGATACTCAGTTCCTTCATCTCCCCGTTAAGGCCCGCGCGCAGACGGATCGGCCGCTCCCGCGAAAGTTCGCGCTTGCCCTGCTCCGCCTGATCGCGCAAAAACGCCAGCGTTTTGCGTTCCAGCGCAGACAACTGCATACCGAACGAAGACAGGAAATGCCCGACGATCACGTCGGTAAAATCTTCGCCGCCCAAATAGTTGTCGCCTGCGACCGCTTTCACTTCCATGACGCCGTCGAACAGCTCCAGAATAGAGACGTCGAACGTCCCCCCGCCCAGATCGAAGACGAGAAACTGCGTTTCCGGCTTCTGCTGATGCAGCCCGTACGCGATCGCGGCCGCCGTCGGCTCGTTGAGCAGCCGCTCGACCTTGAGCCCGGCCAATTCGCCCGCCATACGGGTCGCTTTGCGCTGCGTGTCGTTAAAATACGCCGGCACGCTGATGACCGCTTCGGTCACCGGCTCGCCGAGAAAGCTCTCGGCGTCCGCTTTGAGCGCACGCAGCACGAGCGCCGACAGTTCTTCCGCGCGAAAACGGCGATCGCCGAGGCGAATCTCCCGCGCCGTGCCCATATGCCGCTTGAACGCGGCCGTCGTCAGCAGCGGATGCGTCAGCAGCCGTTCCCGCGCGATCCGCCCGATCAATATATCGCCGTTGTCGTCCACGCCGACGACCGACGGCGTCAACTTGTCTCCGAGCGCGTTCGGAATAAGGACGGCCTGTCCGTTTCTCCAGACGGAGACCGCGCTGTTCGTCGTGCCCAGATCGATTCCGATAATGGTCATGGTTGGTTTCCACCGTTTCTTTGGTTTAGGGTATGTAGAGGTAACGCTCTATCGCTTTCCTTAGTTTAACAGTCGAAGGATACGTCAGACAAATGGATTTGGCTTGAAAAAAGCGTTCCGAATTTTTATTCGGAACGCTTTTGGCGTTATTCGCTTGCGCTTTTGGTATCCATCCCGGGAATCCCTACTTATTGTTTGGCGTTTTTTGCAGGTCCGTATCTGGCTTCCATGCCTTCTCGGGTGACGATCCAGACTTTGCCGAATTTTTTAATAGTCCCGACCGGAAATTGATCAAAAGTTCTTCTCATATAAGAGTCGTCTTTGCCCCACAGTTCGGCGGCTTCGGACAGCGACATGATCTCGGGGTCTTCCAGATTGATTCTCGGTTTTGGTTCGTGCATGATTTTCCAATCTCCTTTTTGCGTCTTTTGACTGTTTTTGAATGAAGCAAACTTGGCATAACCGCCCAAGCGCAGCCGTGTTAAGTGCAGAAATCCACTTATTCCTTTTGAAAAACGGGCGGTATCGCAAATAACGGCGCAGATCCATTTATTTTGCGAAAAAGAGAGGTGAAGAACGTGCAGGATGGAAAATAACTGCCCTTACGCAGCTATTCGCCCCGACGCGGACAGAAAGCGAAAAATAAATGTTCTCTCGCCGCTATTTTGAAAAGAAAGACGTCGACAGGCTGAAGTTTGCGCAAATGACTACCTGCCGGAAGCTTCAATACGGGTCTACTGCTGCAAACCGTAAATAATATTAAGCGTTTTATCGATCTCCGCATCGGACATCGAGTATTCTTCGTCGATCGTCTCGTCTCCGCGGCCGACCCAGATTCCCGACAATCCGAACGTTGCGTCTTCGTACAGCAAGAACTGGATAGTCGTGCGGCCTTCTTCGTCTCCGTACAACGCTTCTCCCGTAAATTCCACGACGTCGTCGCCGTCCTCGGATTCGAAATACGTCCACTCCGGGTGGCTGAACACCTCCCCGAATACGTCGCCGACCGTCCGCTGCGAATACGACGTCAACGAACCGTGCCGAACCGTGTCCACCATGTTTTGCGGATCGAAGTCGGCATAATCCGAGATCGTAACCGAAGCATCCGCGGTGCCGGAACTTTCGACGTCCATGTCGATGTCCGCATCCACGTCCATATCGACGTCCGAGCCCACGTTCACTTCCGTCGCCACGTTCACCTCGGAATCGACGTTCACTTCGGCATCCATATTGACGTTCAGATCCGTATTCATGTCCATCTCGACGCTTCCCGAATTCGGCAGCGTCGTCGTCTTGACGGTTCGACTGGTGGTCGTCGTCGTAACGGAACCGTCCGCGAGGGTCGTCTCGGTCGTGACCGAACCGTCGGCATTGACCGTCTCGGTCGTGCGGGACTGCCCGGCCTCCGCGTCTGCCCGGCTTGCTTCGACGACAGCGGCCTGCTCCTTGCCTGCTGCCGCTTCTTCGTCCGTTTGTCCCGATTCTCCTCCGCATGCCGTCAATACCGCCACCAACCCGATCATCATCCACTTCATTTTCATCCTTACGTCCCCCTCATTCTCTCTCGCTCTAAGTCTAAAGTCTCGCTTGCTTAACTTCCCTAATCACGGATACGCTCCAATATACGGAAGGGTTCCATTTTTGTGCAATTTTCTCTATTCACTTTTATAAGTTTCTTTTTACATAGGTATCCGGCAAAAAAAGAACACAAAAAAGACGACCGCAAAGCGGCCGCCTTCTTCTGTCCAAACGGGGACGATGTTCGATCATGCACCCCCGCTGCCTTCGTTCCCGCTCCGCAGCTGCCTCCGCAGCAGCGGATAGAATACGATCCCGCTCGCCAGCATCAACACGCCGAACAGGAACGTCTGCCAGTCGCCCATGCCGGCATAGACGACCCAGAGCGAGTAGATCGTTGCCAGCACGGCGACGAAGCCGTCCATCCGGCGTTCGCGCATGACGGTATACCCTTCGCCTGTCAGCGTCAGCTTGAGCTGGTAGACCGAAGCGATCAGGTACGGCACGAGATACGCGAGCGTCGCAACGACGATGATGAAGTCGAACGCCTGCGCGATCGAACCGGAGATCGTCGAGAAGATCAGCAGCTGGCCGAGGCCGTTCGAGATCCACAGCGACAGCTTGGGCATGCCTTTGTCGTTCTCGCGCCGGAACGGCTGCAGGAAGACGCGCTGCCGGGCCGCTTCGTAAGGCACTTCCGCGCTGAGCAGCACCCAGCCGATCGTGGACCCGATCAGGCTGACCAGGCCGAGCGCGGCCAGCAGGTAGCCGCCGTAAGGGCCGAGCACTTCCGTCATCGCGTCGACGAGCGGGTTCTGCGACTGCATGAGCCGCTCTTTGGGCAGCAGGCCCATCGTCAGGATGCTGATGCCGACATACAGCACGATCGCGATCCCAAGCCCGGCGACGGTGGCGCGGCTGACGTCTTTTTTGCGTTTGGCGCGCGCCGCGAAGACGGTCGCCGATTCGACGCCGATGAACGCCCACAGCGTCACGACCGCCGCCGCGTTGATCTGGGACAGCAGCGATACGCTGCGTCCTTCATCGTCCAGATGCGCCGCCGCGAATTCGCCCATCGTCGAAGACTGGAATGCCAGCAGCGCGATGACGATAAACAGCGCGAACCCGATCACTTTGGTCGCCGTCGCGATCAGATTGATCCGTCCGGCGCCTTCCATGCCGCGCAGCGCCAAAAAGTGCGTGCCCCACAGCAGCAGCGAGCAGACGACGAAGTTCAGCGCGTGTCCGGTCGTCAGCTCGAAGCTTCCGAGCGCAAGCAGCACGCTTGCGCTGTTCAAGACCGGGAAGAACGTGGACAGATAGCTGGCGAACGTCGTAATGACAGCGACGAAGCCCGCGATATTGCCGATCCAGTAGCCCCAGCTCGACATAAAGCCCGACAGCAGCGACAGCGACGGGCTGTTCGGAAACAGCGCTTTGGCGTAAATTTGCGGACCGCCGTTCAGGTCCGGCTTGCGCAGCGCCAAATTGCCGAACACAAGCGCCAGCATCAGCACCCCGAATCCGGTCACCGCCCAGGCGAATACCGTACCGGCCGGACTCGCCGCTTCCGCCAGCGAACGCGGCAGCATGAAGATGCCAGAACCGACCATATTGCCGACGACGAGCGCCGTCAGCACCCATAATCCCAATGGTTTTCCCTTGCTCAATCGAAATACCCCTTTTCATTCATGTTCGATCTCTGTATGGAAGAGTCGCGAAGCAGCTCTCCCAGCCTTACAGTATACTCTTTCCTCTGGTAAAGCGAAAGAGTATACGTCGTTTGAGCAGCGGCGGATTGTGCGAAACGTCTTCGCTCCTGTAGAATGACAGGGAGAACAATCATTCGGAGGCGGGTATGAATCGATACAAAAGCGACAAAGATGCTTTTTTCTTCACGTTAAACTGGGCGAGCATGATCGTGCTGCTGATCCTCGTCTGGATGGGGCTGTCCAACGGCTCTTTCCTGTTCGTGCCGATCTGGCTTATCATCTTGATGTTCGTCGTCTCAACCTGGTACCTGACGTATTACGAAATCAAGGACGGGCACCTGCTTGTCCGTTCGGGTCCGCTCAACTGGAAGATCCCGATCGACCGGATCGAGACGATCCGCCGCAAGAGCAGCATGAATTCGGGACCTTCGCATTCGCGCAGCCGGCTTGAATTGGTGTATGCCGGCGGCAGCATCCAGGTTTCGCCGGTGCGCGAAGACGAATTTCTCAAGCAGCTCAAAGCCGGCAACCGCAAGATCAACATCGACGTGCCGGACGTCAAAAAAGAACTGCGTTGAGGCGTCGGTGCAGAAACAGGCGGTTTGATGGATAGACGGACAGATGGATTCATGAACAGGCGGGTGCGTCGATTCGCCGCATCGTCGGCTGTCAGCTCTCTCTGTCTACCCCTAACCCAGCAGAATATGCACGCCAAAAACCCTTTCTCCGCACGCGGAGAAAGGGTTTTCGGTCGTCACTCTTTTTCACCTGATCTTTTCCACACCAACAAGATCGTCCGCTTAGCTGTCGAATTCCCGCAGGCTGACCCAGCGCTTCTCGGCGGCGGATCGTTCTACCGCTTCGAGTACCGCCTGGCATTTGACGCCGTCCGAGAAATTCGGCACGGGCTGGCGGTCTTCCGCGATCGCCCGCATCAGTTCGTGCACTTCGTGCGTGACTGTATGCTCGTACCCGATCGTATGGCCGGCCGGCCACCAGGCGTGCATATAATCATGCGCCGCGTCGGTCGCCAGCACGCGCCGGAAGCCCTGCACGTCTTCGGCGTCGTCCGAGAAATACACTTCCAGCTCGTTCATACGCTCGAAATCGAAACGCACGCTGCCCTTGCTGCCGTTAATTTCGAAAAAGTTGGTGCTGCGGTGACCGTTCGCGAAGCGCGTCGCTTCGAACGTGCCGAGCGCCCCGTTGTCGAACCGGGCCATGAACATCGCCGCGTCGTCGACCGTCACTTCGCCGCGCGGACCGTCCGCGCTGCCTTTGGCCGTCAGCCCCGTCATCTCTGTCGGCATCGGCCGCTCTTTGATGAACGTCTCGGTCATGCCGACGACTTCGTCGAACTCCCCGACCAGGTAGCGGGCCAGATCGATCGTATGCGCGCCCAGATCGCCGAGCGAACCCGATCCGGCCACTTCTTTGCGCAGCCGCCAGACGAGCGGGAAGTCCGGGTCCATAATCCAATCCTGCAGAAACAGTCCGCGGAAATGGTAGATCCGGCCCAGACGCCCTTCTTCGATCAACTTTTTGGCCAGCCGCACGGCCGGCGCGAAGCGGTAATTGAAGCCGACCATATGCTTGACGCCGGCCTGCTGCGCCGCCGCCAGCATTTCGCGCGAATCGCTCAGGTTGAGCGCCAGCGGCTTTTCGCAAAAAATATGTTTGCCGGCGGCCGCGGCCGCCAGCGCGATTTCCTTGTGCGCGTCGCTCGGCGCGTTGATATCGACCAGATCGATATCGCTCCGCGCGATCAGCGCCCGCCAATCCGTCTCCACGCTGTCCCAGCCGAACTGCTGACCCGCCGCGCGGACCGCCTGCTCGTCCCGCCCGCAGATCGCCGTCATGCGCGGCTTCGGCACGTCCGGCAAAAACATCGGCAGCGCCCGGTAAGCGTTGCTGTGCGCCTTGCCCATAAACTTGTACCCGATCATGCCCACATTCACGAAATCATTCAAAAAAGTGTTCCACCCTTCCGGCTTCTGCCTCTTGTTGATATCGCTTTCACCAACAGTTTACCGGAAGCTTGGCCCGAATGGAAGCCTAGCCGCCGGCGCGGCGCACGGTCGCGGATGCGGCGGCGGCTCTGCCCGCGGAAGGCGAATCGCCGCGTCCGCTGAGCGGAGACACGGCAAGTTCGCTCTCCGCCACGAGATCGCCGAAGATCGAAGCGAGCTGCCGGATCAGCGCCGACTGGTCCTGACGCACGGTCACGAGCCCCGTTTGCAGCGCAAATTCGGACAATTCCCGCACGCGGACCGGCGTCAGGCGTCCGTCGCGCACTTCTTCGCGCGCGCATACGGCCGGCAGGAATCCGATGCCCGCCCCGCGCAGGATAAGCTTTTTGGCCGTTTCCGAATTATCGACGTGAAACGCGATATCCGGCGGCGACTCCAGCGCTTCGAACGAACGGTGGATCCGCAGCCAGTCCAGCGTGCCGCATTCGAAGAAGACGAGCTTGCGTCCCTGCAGCGCGTCTACCGATACCGATTCCTCGCTCGCGAAGTCATGATCCGAACGGACGTACAGATGGATCGGATCTTCGTAGAACGCGGCGGTGCGCAGCGACGGATGCATCACTTTGCGAATAAACGCCACGTCGATCTCGCCGGCGAGCAGCCGCTTGACCAGTTCTTCCGTTCCGCCGGTGCTCAGCTTGAAATGTACGCCGGGGCAGTCTTCGTGCAGGCGGGGCAGCAGCTCGGGCAGCAGATAGTTCGAGACCGAGATCGTGCTGCCGATCCGCAGTTCCTGCGGCAGCGTCTCCGAACGGCGCAGATGCTGACGGCCCTGCTGCAGCGTCTTGAGCATCTCCTGGGCGTACGGCAAAAAATTGCGGCCTTCTTCCGTCAGCACGATCTGCTTGCCGATCCGGTCAAACAGCCGGCAGCCGAGTTCACGCTCCAGCGTCTGTATTCTCGCCGTGACCGAAGGCTGCGACAAAAACAGCGCTTCGGCCGTTTTGTTGAAACTTCCGTAATGGTTGATATAGACGAAAGATTCGATGTTTTCGATATTCACCCGGCCGCCCCGCTTTCATTCATGATTTATCCGATAAAATAACTCGGTTTAATGTATCATAGTGTTGGGCGGCCGGCCTGTCAATGAAAACGGTCGATAGAAAAAACGAATAAGTAACGGCCGCAAAGCCGCTCCTTCTTTTACATCCGGCACTTCGGACGTTGAAGAAACGGGACTTTCCGGACCGTTACCGTTATCAACTTTTTCTATAAGCGTTTTTCTATCCAGTCTTTTTCTATAAGCGATGAATTTTGTTCTCCGCCCGTTCATCCAGAATCCGGTACGAAGCCCGTCCCATATAGAGCGGGATCGACAATTTGGACAGATCGGGCAGGCCGTCGGCGCCGAACAACGCTTCGTCCTGGTATACCTGCACGATCTCGCCCACGATCCAGTAATGGTCGCCGTAGGCGTTAATGTCGACGACCCGGCACTCGTACGCCATATAGGCGTCGCTCAGAATCGGTACGCCCGTCTTGAGGCCGGGTTCGAAGCCGAGGCCCAACCGCTCCAGCTTGCCGCCTTCGTGCCCGCCGAACGTACCCGCTCCCTGAATCGCTTCGGTCTGCGCCGCCGGCAGGAAATTGACGCCGAAGACACCCGAAGGTCGGACGAGGCCGTACGTGAACGTCTCTTCGCGCAGCGCGATGCCGTACATGCCGGGGCTTGCGCCGATATAGGCATGCCAACCGGCTGCCATGACGTTGCTCTGTTCTTCAAGCTGCGACGTGACCAGGGCGACCATGCCCGGGTACGCGTGCATTTTTTCGCCTTCGATCGCTTTTCTCATGACGGTTCCACCTTTCTTTTTCCCGAAAATAGTCTGCTCACGGCTGCACCTCGATCTTGCCTCCGCTCAGCATCTTCACGCCGTCGCCTGTGTAAGACGCAAGATCCTGCATGAGCTGCAGCAGCGCCCGGTCTTTGTGCTTCGCTTCCAGCATCACGTCCAGATGCGAAGACGTTCTCGCCGCTTCGCGCAAAAAATCGAGCAGCGGACCGGCTTCGACGCCGTCCGCGTGACTGCGCCGATCGGTCTCGCTTCTCGGACTGGACGCATGGATCTTCGGCGGCAGATGTTCGCCTTCCGGCACGTCTGTCCGCGCAAGCGGCGATTCCCACGTCCGGGCGACTTCCGGCCACCAGTCCGACGCCGGCTCTCCCGCGCTGTTGACCCAGTGATGGTGAATATCGAGCACCATCGGCAGGCCGGTCCGCTGCGCGGCTGCCAGCGTCTCGCCCGCCGTAAACGTTTTGTCGTCGTTTTCGAGCGTCAGGCGGCATTGAATATCGGGATCGAGCGCCGCAAAATGGTCCACGAACCGGTCGGCCGCTTCGGGCTTGTTGCCGTAGGCGCCGCCGATATGGATATTGTTTTTGGCGCGCGCGTCGAGGCCCATCGCCTCCAGCATACGCACATGGTACCGCAGGTCGCGCACCGACGAGACCAGCACTTCCGGGCGCGGCGTGCTCAGCACCGTATAATGGTCGGGGTGAAAAGAAACCCGCAGCTTGTGACGGCGAACGATCTCCCCGATCTCCGCGAACGGCTCGGCCAACGCGACGAACGGGTCCCAATCCGCCAGGTCGGTATGGGTCGCGAGCGGGATCAATTTGGACGAAAACCGGTACATCTCGATCCCTTCGGCGATATTGTGGCGCAGCAGCCTGATCGTGTTGCGCAGATTAATCTCGGCGATACGTTCCAGCTGGCGCAGTCCCGCTTCCCGGTCGGGCAGCTTGGCAAAGCGGGCCATCGTCATCGTTTTGGAAGGCGAGGAATCCTGAATCTCAAGCGACATGGCGACATATCCGAATCGAACGATCATGGGGCAGCTTCCTTTCCGGCTTTTCGTAACGAACATACCTTTACAACATACCGCAAAGCCGCGTTCCTTAATCACCGTCTTGCGTATCGGAGCCGTCCGTTCTGTTTTTGCGCAAAAAAATCGCCGGCAGCGGAGAAGCCTGCCGGCGATCTGGGATTCGGATTTATTTTTCAAGCGTCAGTTCAAGCCGTACGTTGATTTCGTTCTCTGTGCTGAGGACGACGGAATGCGGGTTTTCCAGGCCGAAGTCTTCGAACGTGACGACCGTCGCGCCCGACAGCAGCAGCTTGCCGCCCTGGTACGATACTTTCGCGTCGAACGTGACCGGCTTTTCGATCCCTTTGACCGTCAGCGTGCCGTCCATTTTGAAATCGTAGACCTGGCCTTCCGTCCACTCCTTGGGCAGCCCGTCGAACGCGTTCGCGGTGAACGTCGCCTGCGGGAATTTGCTCATTTGGAAATAGTCGTCGCTTTTGATATGGTCGTCGCGCTGGGCGTTGCCCGA
The DNA here is from genome assembly GCF_008634075.2 of Saccharibacillus sp. WB 17. Classification (NCBI taxonomy): domain Bacteria; kingdom Bacillati; phylum Bacillota; class Bacilli; order Caryophanales; family Paenibacillaceae; genus Saccharibacillus; species Saccharibacillus sp. WB 17. Next base: position 107,429 of record NZ_VPFK02000011.1, read on the forward strand.
GTCGATCGCGTCAACCTCGATCGCGCCGCTGCCTTTCATCTGCGCCGCGTCGCCCACGTTGACGTCCCACGTTCCGCTCACCTGATCGTCGACAAAGTTCACTTCTTCCTGCGACGTCGTCACGGAGAAATACACTTTGGAGGTGTCCGCGATGTTCCATGTGCCGTTCAGTTGGTCTTCGGCGATGGCCCCGCCTGCCGTGGCGGCTTCCGCCGTCGGCGTGGACGACGCTTCCGTATTCGCCGCCGCCTGGGTCGGAAGCACGCTTTCGATTTCGACGTTGTTGCCCAAATAGTTATTCATGACCGCGTAACCGCCTCCGCCGCCGATCACGACGACCGCCGCTGCTGCAATGATCCAATTTCTCGTTTTTTTGTTCATGGTTTTCTCCTCCTGTGACGCTGTTTTTGCTATCATAACAGCCCAATGTGTCGGGAAAATGTCAAACCGGCCCTTGAAAAATATGTTTGTTCTTTTGACGGCAAAAGCCGTGAAAGCTCTTGTTCCCGCCCGTTTTGTTTGTACAATAGAAGCCATAGCCGCATATCGGAATCAACCAATAGAAGCGCAGGCAGCAGGGAGGCAGCAGGTTTGACGACCATTTTGATTATCGAAGACCAGGAAGCGATCGCGCGGGTACTCGCCGCCTATCTCAAAAAAGCCGGGTTCGACGTAGAGCGCGTCTCGGACGGACGGGACGCGATGGGCAGGTTCGAACAGGCGCAGCCGGCGCTCGTTCTGCTTGACGTCATGCTGCCCGGCATGGACGGCTGGGAACTGCTGACGGAGATCCGCAAGCGCGGATCGTGCCCGGTCATCATGCTGACGGCGCTCGGCGATATCGATTACCGGCTGAACGGACTCAACGGCGGCGCCGACGATTACATGACGAAGCCGTTCGTGCCCGAAGAAGTGGTCGCCCGGGTGAACGCGGTGCTGCGCAGGCGGCCCGCCTACAGCCACGCGGACGCTTCCAAAAGCTTCGGCGCGCTTCTGATCGATCCGAACGCGCAGCGCGTCCTGCTCAACGGAGCCGAAGTGCCGCTGACGCCGCGCGACCTGTCGCTGCTCATGTTCCTGTCGGATTATCCGAACCGGATGTTCACGCGCGAGCAGCTGATCGAGCATGTATGGGGCATGGATTATGAAGGCAGCGACCGGGCGGTCGACCTGTCGATCAAGCGGCTGCGCCAGGCGCTGTCGCACTGGCCGCCGGATCACGGCGAGATCCGCACTTTACGGGGAACGGGGTATCAATTTTGGACAGCCGAATAAGCAAATTTTTCAAGGCGCCGAAGCGGCGCCAGGATCGCGGGGCCCGCAAGCGCAGAGGCACTTCGATCCTCACCTATTGGACGCTGCGCTATTTCCTGATCCTGTTCGCGGCGCTGTCGATCGTGATCGGCGTGGCGCTGTACGGCATCCGCGAGACGGCGCTGGACAACCGTTACCGCACCGCCGGCATGCTCGGACAGGAAGTCGCCGACCGGGTCAACAACCGGGACGGCACGCTGACGATTCCGGGCAACCTCAACGAGATTCTGGACGACCGCATGGCTTTGTTCAACATGAATCTGGATGTGTGCCTGCTCGTCGCCGATCCGCAAGGCAACGCGCTGTTCACCCGCCCGCAGATGACGGAAGCGCAAATCCAGCAAAAGCTCGATCCGCGGCCGCGCTCCGGCGAACCGGAATACCAACTGATCCGGACGCCGATCATGGAGAACGGCCAGGAGATCGGCGGCGTCTACATCAGCCAGTTCCGCAAAACGCCCGCCTACTCGTCCAACGAGCTCATATTGTTCGTCGTCGTGTTCGTTGTGCTCGCGCTGTCGGGCTGGCTCACCATCTATCTGCTCGCGCGCAAACTGTCGCGGCCGATTCGCCGGGTGGCGGAAAGCGCGCGCCAGATTCGGAACGGCCGCTACGACGTCGATCTGGAGATCGAGACCGGCGAGCGCGAACTCGGCGAACTGGTCGATTCGTTCCGCGGCATGGCCGGCCGCCTGCGGCAGCTCGAAGAATGGCGCGAACTGTCGCTCGCCGGCGTGACGCACGAATTGAAAACGCCGGTCACCTCGATCAAAGGTCTGGTCATGGCGGTGCGGGACGACGTCGTGACTGGCGAAGAAGCCAAAGAATTTCTCGATATCGCCCTGCAGGAATCGGGACGGATGGAACGGATGGTCGCGGACCTGCTCGACTATAACGCGTTTTCTTCCGGCAACGTCGCCGTGCGGCGGGACCGGCTCGATCTCAAGCTGCTCGTGTCGGAGATCGTCTATCAATGGCGCCTGCCGCACGAATCGGACTACATCGAAATCGATTATGATTTCCCGCAGGAAATGGTGTACACGACGGGCGATGCGCTGCGCATTCAGCAGATCGTCGTCAACCTGCTCAACAACGGCATGCAGGCTGCCCATCCGGACCGTCCGCTGCATCTGCACGTCGCGATCCGGGAAGCGGACGGACGGATCGGCGTGGAGATTACGGACAACGGCGCCGGCATCGACGAGCAGGACCGCGATTACGTCTTCGAACGGTATTTCCGCAGCGAACAGAAAAAGCGCGTGACGCGCGGGCTCGGACTCGGCCTGACGTACAGCCGCCTGCTGGCGCGGGCCCAGGGCGGCGAGCTGAAGCTGCAAGGCAGCGGTCCGTCGGGCACGACATTCGCGCTGGAGCTTCCGCGGCAGCGGTAACAGACCGGTTTACCAGGCTTGGCTTTTATTGAGACTTTGAGTCCGCCAACTCCCTTTACCGGGCATCGGCGGGCTTTTCGTCGATGCCATAGGCCTATCTTTTGCAGCAAAACCGGGCATAAACCATCTCGCGTTCGTTATAATTCGACAATAGCGTGCTTAATACGTGAAAATAAATAAAATATAGGTCTTGCGCCCTTCCTACTTTAGTATTATTATGGGGCTATAAAAGAAAGACATCCTACTCCTACAGAGGTGATCCAGATGACCCTATTGGTCGATTATTGCTCGAAATGCGGAACCATCTTCCAGAAGAATCCCCGAAATTTATGCGGTTCATGCAGTAATCAAATGGACCATCACCTCAATCGCTGCCTCGACCAGCTGTGGAAACGCCCGGCGAGCACGACGCAGGAACTGTCCCAGGTTACCGGCGTTCCGCTGACCGAAGTTCACCAATTTATCAAATCCGGACGTTTGTCCTCTTCTTATAGCAATCTGACTTACCCGTGCGAATCGTGCGGCGGCGATACGCGCGGCGGACGCTTGTGCGGCTCGTGCAACGGCGTTTTCCGCGCCGCGGGCGCAGCCAAGCCGGACGACAGAGCGCCGGCCCGCCACGTGATCAAATCGACCAAAGTGCTCTATACGTCGCGCCACCGCTGAACCGCGGCTCCGAACGGGATAGACTTGGAACGTAACGGACTTTGAACGTAACGAAGTTGGAACACACCAGGCTGTGAATGCAATAAGCCGGGAACTTAACAGGCTTGGGACGCAATCGATGGTGACAGTAAAAAGATTCGTATATCAAAAAATCGCTACGCAAAAAAAGAACCCTCGACGGGTTCTTTTTTTTGCGTACCCAAAGGTTCGGGAATCCCGCAAGGAGTCCCGAACCAAACTGCTCCGATTGCCGGGACTTTAGTCTCCCTGAGCGGTCGCGACCTGCCTGATGCCGGTCCGTTCTCCCCTGCTCTCCGCGAAGTAGGCGTGCAGCAGTTCGTACGAACGCAGCCGCTTGGCCAACTCGCGGATCGGGCTGGTCACGACCAGTTCGTCCGCGCCGCTCCGTTCGGCCGCTTCGCGCAGACGCCGGCCGACCGTTTCCGCCGAACCGCGGATAAGCGGCGAGCGGATATGCTCGATCCGGTAAGCTTCGCCCGACTGCTGCCCGAACTCTTCGGCCTTTTCCCGGTCGCCGATCGTAATCTTCCGGCCGCCGGCCAAAAACACCCGGAACAGGTCGCTTTCCGCCGCGATGCCGACCGCTTCTTCGTCGGTATCCGCCAGAGCGGCCGATACCGCCAAAATCGATTCCGGCCGCGAATCGGCCGCGGCCGGCACGAAGCGCTCGCGATACCGCCGCAGCGATTCGGCGGCCTGGTCGAGATCCCCGTTGATAAACAGGGAGAACGCGTAAGGCAGCCCCAACCGCGCCGCCAGATCGGCGCTGTCCGCGCTTGCGCCGAGCACGTACAGCCGGGCCGGCTGCGCCGGAACCGGCTCGGCGCGCAGGCCGGCCAGCGGGCTGTCCGCTCCCGGCTCGACGCCGTGCAGGTAGTCGCGCAGCTCCGACAGCCTGCCTTCGAGCGAAGCGTCTTCTTCCTGCGCGCCGCGGCGCAGCGCAAGCGTCGAACGCGGCAGGCCGCCCGGCGCGCGGCCGATGCCCAGATCGAGCCGTCCCGGCGCCAGGGCGGCCAGCACGTTGAAGTTCTCCGCGACTTTGTACGGGCTGTAATGCTGAAGCATGACGCCGCCGGAGCCGACGCGAATTCGCTCGGTCGACGCCAGCACGTACGCGGCGAGCACTTCCGGGGAAGAACCGGCCACTCCGCGGGAATCGTGATGCTCGGACACCCAGAAGCGGTGATACCCCAACCGGTCGGCCAGCCGGGCCAGTTCGACCGTATCGCGCAGCGCTTGTTCCGGCGTTCCTTGTTCATACAGCAGCGTTTGGTCCAAAATACCCAGTCGAATCCCCATGACAGCTCCTCTTTTCCTGTTGTTCATTTTAGGTTTGTTGCTTGTTGGCCGTGCTTCGTTCGATCTTGCGCTTCACAGCGGATAATGGCAGGCCGCCGCATGGCCTTCGCCGATCGCAGCGAACGCCGGTTCCTCGTTCCGGCACCGATCGGTCGCCAGCGGGCAGCGCGGATGGAACCGGCAGCCGGACGGCGGGTTCAACGGCGACGGAATCTCGCCTGTGACCGAGAAGGTCTCCCGGACGGCTGCCGGCGTACCGGGAATCGACGACAGCAGCGCCCGCGTATACGGATGCGCCGGACGGCGGAACAATTCTTCGCTCGGCGCCACCTCGACGAGCTTGCCGAGGTAGAGCACGCCGATCCGCTGCGAAATATGGCGTACGACCTGCAGGCCGTGCGCGATAAATACCGAAGTCAGGCCAAGATCCCGCTGCAAATCCTGCAGCAGATTGACGATCTGCGCCTGAACCGATACGTCGAGCGCGGAGACCGCTTCGTCGGCCAGAATGAATCGCGGATTGACCGCGATCGCCCGGGCGATGCCGATCCGCTGCCGCTGCCCGCCCGAGAATTCGTGCGGATAGCGGTTATGCCAGGACGCCTGCAGTCCGACCTGCTCCAGCAGTTCGCCGACCCGGCTGCGGCGTTCGGACGCGCCAAGCTTCATATGGACGTCGAGCGGTTCGCCGACGATGTCGCCGATGCTCCAGCGCGGATCGAACGTCCCGTAAGGGTCCTGATGGATAATCTGAAGATCGCGGCGGGCTTCCCGCCAGCGCGTACTGCCGGGCTGCGGCAGTTCTTCGCCGCGGTACAGCACCTGGCCGTGCGTCTGCGGTTCAAGCTGAAGCAGCAGCCGGCCGAGCGTCGACTTGCCGCTGCCCGATTCGCCGACGAGGCCGAACGTCTCCCCTTCGGCAACCGACAGCGACACGCCGTCGACCGCGCGAAGCAGCCGCTTCGGCCGGCCCAAACCGCCGCCGACCGGATAATGCTTGTAGAGCTCGCGCGCTTCGAGCAGCGCGGAAGCTTGCGGCGCCGTGCTGCCCGAAGCGCGGTCTTCGCCGGGCGACGGAGCCGCGACAGCGGCCGGCCCGGGGGCGCCGGTGTGCGCCGCCGGCAGCGGCGAGGCCGCAGGCGCCGCTTGCTGCGC